>JBBANY010000054.1:4646-15976 GCA_040401695.1 Ilumatobacteraceae bacterium | reverse complement strand
GCTATGTCCGTCTGACATCGGCAGCGGTCGAGTTGATGGGCCCTCCGGCATCGTTACCGCACAAGGAGGTGTTGTTTCTCTGCACCCGGAACTCGGCACGTTCACAATTGGCGTCCGCCCTGTGGTGCACACGCAGCGGGCGGCCGGCTCGGTCGGCAGGTACGCATCCGGCGACGGCCGTTCACCCCGGGGCGATTGCTGCGGCGACACGAGCGGGTGCCTCGCTCGAGTCCGCCGTGCCGACTGCAATGGGACGTATTCCTCGTGGAGTGCAGGTCATCACTGTCTGTGACCTCGTGTACGAAGAGCTCGAACCACGCGACGACTGGTGGCACTGGTCGATACCCGCACCTTCGGCATCGAAGAAGTCGACCGCGTTCGATGCCGTGGTCGACGAACTGAATGAACGAATGACACGAATCGGTGTACCCCTCGCGGGTGGCCAACATGAAAAGGCGGAGCGGCGATGACCGTGCGAATCGGAATCAACGGCTTTGGTCGCATCGGACGGTTGACGATGCGGGCGTTGCAGCACCGGTTGGGGATCGAAGTCGTGCACGTCAACGAAGTGAAGGGTGGAGTCGAGGCGGCCGCCCACCTTCTCGAATTCGACACTGTGCACGGCCGCTACAGGGGATCGGTCGCAACTTCGGCCGACACACTCATCGTCGACGGTCGACGTGTCGGGTTCAGTGACCACACCAAGCCGGCTGACATTCCGTGGGGTGACCTTGGTGTCGACATCGTGATCGAGTCGTCGGGAAAGTTCAAGACTTCGGCCGACATCGAACCACATCTCGTCAACGGGGCCGAGAAGGTTGTCGTTGCATGCCCCGTGAAGAGCGAAGGCGTTCTCAACATCGTGATGGGTTGCAACGACCACCTGTACGACCCCGCGATCCACCGCATCGTCACTGCGGCATCGTGCACCACCAATTGTCTCGCCCCGGTCGTGAAGGTGCTGCACGAGAAGATCGGCATCGAACGCGGTGCCATCACGACCGTTCATGACGTAACGAACACGCAAGTGATCGTCGACGCTCCACACAAAGACCTTCGGCGCGCACGCTCGGCCCTCAACTCGCTCGTGCCCACATCGACGGGGTCGGCAACTGCCATCACGATGATCTATCCCGACCTGAAGGGGAAACTCAACGGTGTCGCCGTTCGGGTGCCACTTCTCAATGCCTCGCTCACCGACTGTGTGTTCACGATGAGTCGCGACGTCACGGTTGACGAGGTGAACGGCTTGCTCGAGGACGCATCCAAGACCTATCTGAGTGGCATTCTCGGCTTTGAATCTCGCCCACTCGTTTCGGCCGACTTCGTGAACGACCCTCGCTCGGGAGTCGTCGACGGACCTTCGACGATGGTGATCGACGGACGAATGGCGAAGGTGTTGGTGTGGTACGACAACGAATTCGGCTACGCCCATCGCATGGCCGAGCTGGCCATGAAAGTTGGCGCCTCGCTGTGAAGTTGCGCAACTACGCCCTCGTCACCGCGGGGTACTGGACCTTCACGCTGACCGACGGTGCACTGCGCATGCTCGTGTTGTTGCACTTCAACGACCTCGGATACTCGGCCGTGGCGATCGCCTTCCTGTTTCTCGCCTACGAGTTCATGGGCATACTCACGAACCTGCTGGGCGGGTGGGTTGGTTCCCGGCGTGGCCTCAATCGCACACTCGTCGCCGGGCTCGTACTCCAGATCGTGGCGTTGATGGCCCTGTCGGCCGAATCGAGTTCATGGGAACGCTGGCTGTCGGTTGCCTTCGTGATGGCGATGCAGGCACTTTCCGGAGTCGCAAAGGACCTCACGAAGATGAGCTCGAAGAGCGCGGTGAAGACCGTCGCGGGCGATGGATCATTATTCCGTCTCGTTGCAATTCTCACCGGTTCGAAGAACGCGCTGAAGGGAGTCGGCTTCTTTCTCGGAGCGGCGCTCTTGGCGGGAGTCGGCTACGACGGCGCACTGTGGTTGATGAGCGGCGCGCTCGCCGTCATGGTCGTTGTTCTCCTGGTGTTCCTGAACGAGGACATCGGCAAGTCGAAGAAGAAGCCACCCCTGCGGTCGGTGCTATCGAAGTCGACGGCGATCAACCGATTGTCGGTCGCGCGTTTCTTTCTCTTCGGGTCGCGTGACATCTGGTTCGTTGTTGCCCTGCCTGTCTTTCTCTCTGACGTTCTCGGCTGGTCCGACCGAACCGTCGGCGCGTTTCTCGCGTTGTGGGTGATCGGTTACGGCGTCGTGCAGTCGTCGGCGCCGAGGATCCTCACGTTGAGACAAACGACAGTCGACGAAGTGCGCTCGGCCCGCGAGTGGGCGTTCATCCTCGCTGTGGTATCGGGGACCATTGCAAGCCTGGTCGCATTCGACGTGGGGGTGAAGATCGCCATCGTTGCGGGCCTCATCGTCTTCGGTGTCGTGTTCGCGATGAACTCGTCCCTGCACTCGTTCCTCGTCCTTGCCTTCTCCGACGACGACGAGGTCGCCCTCGACGTCGGCTTTTATTACTCGGCGAACGCGGCCGGGCGCCTCGTCGGCACGCTGCTCTCGGGACTCCTCTATCTCTGGGGTGGACTGGCCCTGGCGATGTGGGGTGCGACGGCGTTCGTGGTCTTGACGTGGCTCTTCGCCCTGCGCCTACCCCCGATGCCTTCGAATGTCCGTATTTCCTTGGCCGATGTCGACGGTGGCGACTGACACCCACCCGGATTGCGGCGACTATCGTCGAAGCGAAGAAGACGGTCGGGGGGCCGACCAGGGGGAAGCAACATGGCTGAGAAAGACGTCGACGTCGTTGTCGTCGGGGCGGGGTTCGCCGGCATGTACCTGCTGCACGAGCTGCGCAAGCACGGGTTCTCCTCTCGGGTGCTCGAGGCCGGCGACGACGTGGGCGGCACGTGGTACTGGAATCGTTACCCGGGTGCGCGCTGCGACATCGCGACTACGGACTACCAGTACACGTGGGACCCGGAACTGCTCGATGAATGGCAGTGGTCGGAAAAGCACGCGGCGCAACCCGAGATCCTTCGCTACGCGCAGTACGTGGCGAAGAAACACGATCTTTATTCGGGTATCGACTTCGAGGTTCGTGTCGACAAAGCCGCATGGGACGACTCGGGAAAGAAGTGGACGATCCACACCTCGACGGGCGAGACCATCACCTGTCATCACTATGTGATGGCCACCGGTTGTCTCTCCGTACCGAAAGACCCCGACATCCCGGGTACGGATCGTTTCAAGGGCAACGTCTACGTGACCGGTCGTTGGCCCCACGAAGGCGTCGACTTCACCGGGCAGCGCGTCGCCGTCATCGGTACCGGATCGTCGGCCATCCAGTCGATGCCACACATTGCCGCGCAGGCGAAGCAACTCGTCGTCTTCCAACGCACGCCGAACTTCTCGATGCCAGCATACAACGGTCCGCAGCCCCCCGACCGTGTCGCGCGCCTGAAGGCCGACCGCGTCGCCTACCAGAACGAGGCGCGGATGTCGCCGACCGGGGTGCCGATGGAGATGGCAACCGTCTCGGCACTCGCGGTCTCGCGCGAGGAAGCTTTCGCGATGCTCGAGAAGTCCTGGCGCAAGGGTGAACTGCTGCAAATCGGTGCGACCTTCACAGACGTCGGCATCAACCGCGCGGCCAACGAGGTTGTCTGCGATTTCATGCGCTCGAAGATCCATGAGGTGGTGAAGGACCCCGAAACCGCCGAGACTCTCAGCCCCCGCGGTCACGCATACGGCACGAAGCGTCCGTGCATGGACACGAATTACTTCGAAGTCTTCAACATGCCGCACGTTCGGCTCGTCGACATCCGCAAGAAGCCAATCACGTCGATCACCGAGACGGGTATCGACTTCGACGGGGAATCGATCGAGTTCGACTCGATCGTCTATGCCACCGGCTTCGACGCGATGACCGGCGCAATCGTCAATGTCGACATCACCGGCAAAAACGGTCTCACACTGAAGAAGAAATGGGAAAACGGACCGCTCACGTATCTCGGTCTCACCACCGTCGGCTTCCCGAACTTCTACATGATCACCGGTCCGGGCAGCCCTTCTGTTCTCTCCAACATGATGGTCTCGATCGAGCAGCACGTCGAATGGATCCGCGATGCGCTGGTCGACATGCGAGACAAGGGCTTCGACGCGATCGAACCCACGGCCGCAGCCGAAGAAGACTGGCGCGTACATTCCACCGACTGCGCCGACATCACGCTCTTCCAGGACACCAATTCCTGGTACATGGGCGCGAACGTTCCCGGCAAGCCTCGCGTGTTGCTTCCGTACATCGGTGGCGTCGGTCGTTACCGGCGTATCTGCACCGAGGCGTTGCAGAGGGGGTTCCTCGGCTTCGAACTGCAGGGCAACGGCAAGCAGCAATTGAACCCCGGTCCGGTACGCCTCATGCAGCCCGACGTCGAGATGATGCTCGACGTGATGGCGACGCTCGAGTTGCCGCCGATCGAAGCGATGTCGCCGGCAGAGGCGCGTGGCTTCATGGACGCGTCGGCGACCATGCGCGCACCGGGACCCGACGTCGGCGAAATTGTCGACGGGACATTCCCCGGCGTGGACGGTGACCTGGAGTACCGCGTCTACCGACCCGCTTCTACCGGGCCGCATCCGATCGTCGTCTATTACCACGGCGGTGGCTGGGTGCTCGGCAGCCACACCTCTGACGATCCGCTGTGTCGTGATCTGTGCAAGCGCGCCGACGTGATGATCATCTCGGTCAACTACAGGCACGCTCCCGAGGCGCGATTCCCCGCGGCAGTCGACGATGCGTGGGCCGCACTGCAGTGGGTTGCGAAGAATGCGTCAGCGTTCGGCGGCAAACCCGACCAGATTGCGGTCGCCGGGTGGAGTGCGGGCGGCAACCTTGCCGCCGTCGTTGCGCAGATGGCACGCGACAACGGTGGACCGAAGTTGAAGGGGCAACTGCTCCTCACTCCGGTCACCGACGGCTCGCGGCAGTCGGCGTCGTACATCGAGAACGGCGAAGGCTACGTGCTCACGAAGAACGTGATGGAGTGGTTCTGGAACCACTATGCGAGTGCCGAGGACCGCAAGAGTGTCAAGGCTTCACCGCTCCTCGCGCCGAGTCTTGTGAACCTGCCACCGGCGATGATCGTGACCGGTCAGTTCGACCCGTTGCGCGACGAAGGCAACGCGTACGCACGCGCACTTGCTGACGCCGGGGTCGACGTCAAGCGCATCCAGGCCCGCGGACACATCCACACCTCGATCACGATGGTCGACATGTTGCCCTCGGGTCAGTCGATTCGGGCCAAGATGGCCTCGGGTCTGCGCGAATTTTTCACCGCGCCGTAGCACACTGTTCACCACAGAAAAGGACGTGCCCATCGGACACTCGTCTTAGAGTTCAATGATGCGGCTAAAATCGTCTGTGCGTGCCGTCGATGCACTCGGTGCGCTGACGATCGTTGCGTATGGCACGTGGTTCTACGGTTTCGGAGTCTTGGTCGGTGACGTTGGCGACGACCTCGGTGTCGGTGTCGGTGCCCTTGGTGTTGTCTACGGATCGACAACCCTTGCCGGAGGCATCGGTGCAATGTTTGTCGGAAGGCTGCTGGATCAGGTCCGCTTGGACCTCATCTTCCTGTGGCTGGGTCCTGCCGCCGCAGCCACCTACGCAATTGCTTCCTACGCATCGAATTTTTTCGTGTTCGCGCTTCTCTACGTTGTGGCCGGTGGGGGAATTGCGGCAACCGGCTTCTATTCGGTGACACAGCCGCTCGTCGTACAACTGCGATCGGACGATCCGACGCGGGGCATCACGCGCTTGACGATTTGGGGCGCTTTCTCGTCGCCCATTGCGATTCCCTTGACCGAACTTGCGCGCGATACAACCGGCTGGCGCACGGCCGTCAGGCTGTCGGCTGCGCTCCTCGTCGTTGCCTACGTTGGCGCAGGTCTGCTGGCTCGCGGTCGCGTCACTTCAGCGGTGCGTAGTCCGGCGAAGGTATGGACTGTTGCAAAGGAAACGACGGCAACACCGCTTCTCCGTTCCTACGTTGCCGGGGCATTTTTTTCCAGTATGGCCGTGTCGGTGCTGTTGGTCTATCAGGTCCAAACCATGAAGTGGGCAGGTCTGTCTGCGGCGGCGGCGGCTTCGTTCGCGGGCGCGAGGGGGTTGTTGCAGCTGCTCGGACGACTTCCCTTGCTGCCGTTGGTCGACCGATTCGGTTCGTGGAAATTGCAACACGTTTGTCGAGGCGGCGTTGCCGTCGGAGCCGTTGCGCTCTTGTTTTCGGGGCGCAGCGGAATTGCGATTGTTTATGCAATCGTGGTCGGAACGTCGGCGGGCGCGTTGTCGGCTCTCGATGGCATGGTTGGTCACGAGATTCTCGATCACAAGCATTTCGCAACAGCTTTGGCCTTCGTCGGATTCGTGGCCACCGTCGGCAGCGCAACGGGGCCCATCGTGGCCGGAATACTCGTTCAACGTCTCGGATCCGTGGGAGTTGCTCCGGGATTCGTGATTGTCAGCGCATCGGTTGCCGTCGGCGCGCAGTTCTCTGCAGCCAGACATCGGGGTCGCGCGGTCATCACTAATGTTTGACCATGGCGAGTTCGACTTCGAATGGACAATCATGGGACGACCGTTACGCCGAAGAGGGTTTTGCCTTCGGCGATCAGCCCAACGACTTTCTGGTCGAGGTAGAGCGGGAAATCCCGAGGGGAGAGGTCCTCGTCGTCGGTGATGGAGACGGTCGCAACGGAGTGTGGCTCGGGGTGCAAGGCCACAAGGTCACGACCATCGATCTCAGTCCTGTGGGTGTCGAAAAAGCAAAGGGGCTTGCCGCCGAGCGAGGGACATCGATCAATGCACAGGTTGGCGATCTCGAAACGTTCGAGATGGGTGACGGCGCGTGGAATTCAATCGTTTCGATATTCTGCCACTTGCCATCGGAATTGCGTAGTCAAGTGCACGAGAACGTGAAGCGTGCGCTCAAGCGCGGTGGTGTCTTCGTGCTCGAGGCCTACACCAAGGCAAACATCGGGCGGGGTGTCGGCGGCCCGCAGAACGACGACCTCACCGTCGATCTTGCCGAACTTGAAAACGACTTCGCTGGGTGGACTCTCGAAGTGCATCGCGTTGTCGAACGCAACATCGTCGAAGGCAAGTACCACAACGGCATGAGTTCGACCGTTCAGTTCCTCGCACGCAAACCGAGCTAGGCACGCACCAATGACGAAGCTCTTTGTGCACGGGAATCCCGAGACTGCCGCCATTTGGCAGCCACTGGCAAGGGAACTCGAACACCTCGGCGTGAACGACATTCTTCTTCTGTCGCCACCCGGCTTCGGGGCACCCACACCGCCGCATTGGGCGGCGACACAGCACGACTACACGAACTGGCTGATCAGCGAAATCGAACGAATTGATGGACCAATCGACATCGTCGGCCACGACTGGGGTGCAGGCCACGTTTATGGCGCGATCGCGCAGCGTCCTGATCTCTTTGCCAGTTGGGCAGCCGATTGCGGCGGACTGTTGCATCCGGACTACACGTGGCATGACGCTGCACAGGCCTGGCAAACACCCGGTGTTGGCGAAGAAGCCGTCGGCCTGCTCACGCACATGGACACGGGAGACGTCGCCACGGTGCTCATGAGCCTTGGCATGACGCAAGCCATCGCCGCCGAGGTGGCCAAACACATCGATGTCGAGATGGGGCGGTGCATCCTCGCCCTCTACAGATCGGCCGCCCAGCCCGCGATGCGCGACCTCGGTGCGCGACTCGCCACGGTTGAACTGCCACGCGGTGCGGTCATCATTCCGACCGCCGATACCTATCCGGGCACGCCCGACATGGCGAAGGACGTTGCCCGCTCGCTGCACGCCACGAAAATCGAACTTGCCGACCGCGGTCACTGGTGGATGATCGAAGATCCGGCCACTGCAGCCCGGCAACTCGTCAACTTCTGGAACGCAGGGAACTGAACCTCAGACCGCGTGGGCTGAGGTCCGACGCCGCGCAACAAGAACAACGACCGTTGCCACCGCGGTCAGCGCGACCAGCGTTACGCGGAAGTTCGTCAGGTCGGCGATGGCGCCAACCGCCCCTGCGGCAACAAGAAAACCAAGGCGCTGACCGAATGTCATTGCACCAAGACCTCGCGCTGCGCTGAGACCCGGCAGTTTTGCCGCCGTCTCGTAGAGCTGCGGAAACAGAACGCTCACGCCCAAGCCCCACGACGCGTAGGCAATGAATGCAACGATCGTTGTGGGTGCCACTGCCAACAGAATCGCCGACCCGAGACACATGAGAACACCGGTCTCAAAAGTGCGGCGGCTACCCAAGCGCATCACCACGTGATCACCGCTCAAGCGCCCGAGCAGCATGAACGTCGCGAACACGGCAGTTCCCGCCGCCTTCCAACGTCCGGCATTGAACACATCGTTCAGCACGACCGAGCTCCACTCGTTCGGCGCCGCCTCGATGATCGCAACCGAGAGGCCGGCCATGCCGATTGCAACCGTCATCGACAGCGCCCCGCGGCCGCCCCCCGAAGCCGAGGCAACGCTCTCGTGACCTTCATCCTCGGGCAACAGACCGCGCACCGACCAACCAATGCCGATCAACATCACGCACGACACACCGAGCAAGTGCCATCCCAGACTCACGTCGAGAGCCGACATCCCCCAACCCGTCGCGCCGCCCACCACCGTGCCCAGGCTCCACATGCCGTGCAAACGCTGCATGATCGGCCGCCCCAAACGGGTCTGCACCATCACCCCTTGCGCATTCACGGCGACGTCGGCCTGCAAGTCGCCGAATCCCGTCGCGGTGAGAACCAACAACAGCCCAACCGAATTGGGCACCACCGCAATCAACGGCACAACGCCCGCAAGGACGATCGACGACACCAGAACGACAGTCCGTGAACCCAAGCGCCTCACGATGCGGGCCACCAAAAGCGAACCAACAAAGCCGCCCAAGCCGCCACCCAGCAGCGAAATTCCAAGCCCCGAGTTGCTGACACCCAGCCGATCGCGCACCTCGCTGATGCGTGGCACCCAGTTCGAGAACACCATTCCGTTGACAAAGAAGATCAACCCGACCGAAATGGTCGATCGACGCACCGATGTCACGCGACGAGATTACTCGTCGTCGAAAGGCAACCCGTCGCCATCGTCACCCGCGGGAAGTTCCATTATGCCCTGCTTGGTGCGCATTTTCTCGATGGCCTTGATCGGCACGTTCAACTTCTTGAAACGGGTGCCGTCGGTGCCGATGCTCTCGACTTTGTCGGTGAGCTTGTGGAACACGTCCTTCACCTCGTCGACGGCCTTCACGTAGTTCTGCCATTCCTTGTTGAACTTGGCGATCTGTTGCATGATCGATGCCGCCGTTTGTTCGGTGTGGAAACTGTCGGTGGCCTGGCGAATGACCGACAGGAACGAATACAGCGCCAGGGGAGAGCACAACACGACTTTCTTGCTGAGCGCGTAGTCGATCATTCCCGGGTCGGCCTCGTGAACGAAGCCACTGATGCTTTCGTTAGGAAGGAACATGAGGACGTAGTCCAATGCCTCTTCCTTCGCGTTCAACGTATAGTCGCGACGTGCCAACGCATCGACGTGCCCCTTGACCGCCTTCACGAATTCGACCTTTGCCTGCTGGCGAAGCGCGTCGTTGTCGGCGTTGAAGTGGTCGGCATAGCGGTCGAGCGGGAACTTCACATCCATGAACAGCACGCGGTCGGGCGGCATCAGGAACTTGTAGTCGGGACGTCCACCCACCGTGTTCACATCTTGCTTCGAATAGTTCACGCCTTCGATGAAGCCGACTGCGCGAAGCATGTCTTCGACCACGCGTTCGCCCCACTGGCCTCGCTTCTGTGAACTTGACAGAATCTCGCTGAGATTGTCGGTGCGGCGTGCCAATGCCTCGACGGCCTTGCCCACGTTGTCGTACTGCGAGGTGTTCACCTGCTGCAGCAACTGCAGCTCTTTCGACAACGCATCGATGCGCTGATTCATCTCGCCGGTGAGGTTGCGCAGCGTGTTGTCGATCAATTCGGCGCGGCTGCCCAGCTGCTCGCCACCCGACTTGGCGATGTTCTCTGCCGCAATCTTGATCGACTCTTCGCGATCGCGACGGGACTGCTCGGTCAGTTGCTGCATCGCAGTGGCGAGAGAGGCATTCACCGTCTCGCCGACCGTGCGCGCCAGCTCCGCCGACATTTCGGCCCGCAATGCCGCCGTGTCGATGACCGGCGTAGGCGGCACAACGACCGGCGCCGGTGGTGGGGTCTGCTGCATCCGCCGTTGGCTGACCAGCAGGAGGGCGACTGCCCCGAGGGCAACGACAAGGGCGACAATGGCGACTACTTCCATACCACCCAAATTAGGTCCGGGGTGTTCGCTCGGTCGTCACCTGCAACACTGAGTGGGTGACCGACACGCAGAACATTGCCGAGGTGCAGCGGCGCACGCTGCGCGTGTTGGTGGCGGGGCAGTTGGCGGCAGCGGCGGCTTTGTCGTCGGCGGTGACGGTCGGTGCGTACGTGGTGCAGACAATCCTCGGTCAGTCGACGCCGTGGGGCGGCATTGCCACCGCGACGGTGACCACGGGGACTGCGTTCATGTCGCAGGTGTTGGCACGGCTCATGAGCCGTAGCACCCGCCGGCGTGGACTGCAGACCGGCTACGCAATGGCAATCATCGGTGGTTTGACGGCCGGCGTGGGTGCAGAGACAAAGCTGTTGCCGGTCTTCATCATCGGCTTGTTCGTCTACGGATCGGGTCAGGCATCGAACCTGTTGTCGCGGTACGCGGCGACGGACCTTGCAGTTGCCGATCAGCGCGCGACCGCGATGAGCCGCATTCTCTTTGCCTCGACATTCGGCGCGGTGCTGGGGCCGGTTCTGGTGCAGCCTGCGCAGTGGGCGGGCGAAGAGTTGTTCGGATGGCACAAGTACACGGGACCGTGGGTGTTTTCTGCGGCGTTCTTCATCGTGTCGCTGGTCAATGTTGCGGTGCGTCTGAAGCCCGATCCGCTGTTCCTGGCACGTGAACTTCGTGGTGAATCCGTCGGTCAGGTTCCGCAATTGAAGATTCGCGAGGCGTACTCGGCGGCATTCGAGACGGTGAACGGTCGCGTCGCAGTGTTCGCGATGGTGGTGTCGCAGATGACGATGGTTGCCGTCATGACGATGACACCGGTGCACCTGAAGTTCCACGGTCACGAAACGGTGAATGCGTACGTCATCTCGCTGCACATCGCGGGTATGTATGCGTTCAGTCCGTGGGTAGGTCGCTACAGCGACAAACACGGCCGCCAGGC
>JBBANY010000054.1:0-4546 GCA_040401695.1 Ilumatobacteraceae bacterium | reverse complement strand
CAGGCCACAATGTCCGAATGGATTCGGCAGGAAACGTGGTCTCGTCGGCACCGGCCCAAGGTTTCGACCCAACGAACTTCGACACTTGTCGTTCGCGGTTCGGCACGTTTCCCGAATGCCCGCTGTGCGGCAACGGGTTGATTCCCGAACACGCGCACTTCAAGTGCACGTCGTGCGGTTGGCGCGACAGTTGCTGCGACTGAACCAGTCGTTATTTCTTCGTCGTCCAGCGAATGATGCCGGCTATTGATTCGGCAAGTTCGGGGGTGGCCGCCACGACCCCGCTCCATCGCAGTGACAAGTCGGGTTCGAAGGTGAAGGGGCGGCCGTGTGCATCGATCACGCACCCCCCGGACTTCTCCACGATCAACTTCATCGCGGTGATGTCGACAATGCGGTGAATGTCGCCGCCCGGATCGCAAAAACCATCGATTGCGCCATCGGCGACAAGGCAACCCTCGATGACGGAGCTTCCGAGAATACGTAGACGCTCGGCAGTCTGTGCAAGTTCCGACCAGGCGCGCCACGTCGACGGGCGGGGGCGAAGCATGGAGAGCGACGAACCACGAATCTCCGTGCGTTGCGAGGTTTTGATGACGACCGGCTCGTCGATGTGGGCGTACCACCGAAGGTCGGTGCCAAGCCACGTGCAGAGCGACTCGACAACGTTGTCGTCGACCACAACGGCTGCCGCGAACGCGGATAGTGGAACACCCGATGCCGAATTCGCCGTGCCATCGACCGGGTCGATCACGACGGTGATCGGCGAACCGCGATCGATCCATCCGACTTCTTCGGACAAGACGTTTGCGCCGTACTTTTCGATGACGTCAAGCACGGGATCTTCGACGTGTCGGTCGAGAAACATCGTTGGTGTTCCGTCGCCACCAAGGCCGATGTCTGCGCTACGTTCCACGGCCGACATGTGCATCATCGCGTGGCGGTACGCCGTGTCGGCGGCTCGCGCCATGTCATCCAAGAAATCGGTGAACGGCTTCATCTCAGGCGTCCTGCATGGCGAGGCTGGGCAGATTGGCGCGACCTGCACGGAATGTGCCGATGACCGTTGGGTCCTTGTCCATGAGGTTGCAGATCGCGAGATCGGCGCGGGCCCCGACGGCGAGGGTTCCACGGTCGGTCATTCCGACCGTACGGGCCGGACCCGACGTGACGAGACGAACGGCATCGGGCAGTGAACAGGCGTTGATGCGGACAAGGGTGCCGATGGCACCGACCATTGCGAAGGGCAGGTAGTCAGAGGACAATCCGTCACAGAGTCCGAGTGACACGAGTTCTGCAGCTGAGACGTTGCCCGAGTGGCTGCCGCCCCGCAACACGTTCGGCGCACCGCACACGGTGCGCATTCCGTGCAGTTTTGCGTGTTGCGCAGCGGCCACGGTGGTGGGAAATTCCGCAATCGTTGCCTTCCACGAGAGAGCCTCGTCGATGTCCTCGATCGTGGCGGGGTCATGTGCCATCAAGAGGATTTCGCCGGCCGACGCCTTTTCCGTCAACCACGGAATCGCAGCCGCGCGATGGTGCAACAACGCGTCACGCTCGGCGATGAGGGCATCGACTTCCTCGCGCGCAGTCTCGGCGTCCACATTGCGGGTCCCCATGATCCAGTTCTCGAAATAGGCGCGGTCGCGGTACTGGCCCTGGCCCGGTGTGTGGTCCTCGAAGCTGACGAGTGGCGTGGGGTCGATCGCGCGATCAGCGTCGATGCGAGCCGCAACGGCTTCGAATCCTGCAGCGTCGCGGGCATCGATGCGATAAAGCACCCGATGGTCGACCATGGTTCGTGCATCGCTGTAGCCGTGAATCAGATCGACGAAGGTGTTCGCCAGGTCAACGGTGCGGTTGCCGTCGTTTTCGAATCCGATGCCATGGAACAACGTGGTGATTCCCGAAGCCCGCACCTTTGCTTCGAAGGATCGCAGGCTGAAATCGAGCGGCAGTTTCGCCCCGGGACGTGGGCGGTGTTCCATCTCGAAGCCGTCGCTGTGGGTGTCGACGAGTCCGGGAATGCAGAACGAGCCGTTGCCGTCGAAAGTGCTTTCGCCGCCACGGTCCGGCCCAATTTCGACGACGATGCCATCTTCGACGACCACGCGGGCGTCGGGAATCACCGAATCATGAAGAACGGTGGTGACGTTGGTGACAATGAAGCGTTTCATACCTGTACCTCGGCTGGTTGAAGGTGGGGGAGAATGTCGGCGGTCGGCCCGTCCTCGACGATCGAGCCCCGCGCCATGCGAATGACGCGTGAGGCAAGTCGCGCGATGGCATCAAGGTCATGGAAAACGGCGAGCACTGCAACGCCCGCTGTGGACAGGTCGGCGATCAGGTCGATGGCGCGCTCGCGATTCTCCGGGTCGAGTGCCGAAACGGGTTCGTCCAACAGCAGAATGCGGGGTGGCGAGATCAGGCCCGCAGCAATGTTGACGCGTTGCTTTTCGCCGCCCGACAGCACCGCTGTGTGCATGTCCCACAGGTTTTCGGCGATGTTCAAACGTTGCAGGGACGCGGCCGCTGCATCGCGTGCCTCTTCGCGGCCCATGCCCCGCGACACACCCGCGCGAGCAACGAGGTCGATGACGGCACGTCGCGGTTGTGCCCGCAGGAACTGAGAGACGTAACCGAGTTCACGACCGCGCAATGCAACGACTTCGCGGTCGCTCAGCTTCGTCAGGTCAACCACACCACCCGAAGAGAGCGTGAGGTCGATCGATCCACTGGCAGCCGTGTACGTGCGGTAGAGAACCCGAAGAAGCGTCGATTTTCCGGCGCCCGACGTGCCCGCAAGTGCGACGTGTTCGCCGGGCGAAACCGTAAACGACACGTCGTCGAGCGCGGTGACGTTGCGGCCATCGATGTTGTGGAGTGTGAACGACTTCGAGACATTGCGGACGTCGAGAATCGGATTCATTCGTTGTCGCTCCTCATGCCCGCGCTGCAGCAACGAGTTTCTGGCTGTACGGATGTTGTGGGTCTTCGAGCAGTTGGTCCGTGAGAGCGTCCTCGACCACACGACCGTGTTGCATGACGATGCATCGTTGCGTCAGCATTTCGATGACGGCGAAGTCGTGTGACACCACCACAACGGCAAGATCGAGCTCTTCGAGAAGTCTGCGAATGAGGTCGAGTACTCCCGCCGCAACGCTGGCGTCGAGGCCCGTCGTCGGTTCGTCAAGCAGAAGAATCGGCGGATTGTTGGCAAGGGCCCGCGCAATTTGCACGCGCTGGCGCATTCCTCCGGAAAAGTTGCGCACGATGTCGTCCATGCGGTCGAGTGGCACTTCGGTGCGCGCCAGTAGTTCTGCCGCGCGCTCGCGAATGCGACCGAAGTTGCGCCATCCCGCAGCGGTGAGAGGGTCGGCAATGTTGCCGCCCGCGGTCACTCCAAGAGCAAGACCCTCGGCCGCGTCTTGGTAGACGACCGACACCTTGTCGACGCGCAGTCGTCGGCGTATCGCGGGGTCGAGTTCGAGAATGTTCGAGGCGCCGTCATCGTGACACTGGAACCGCACGTCACCGGTCGTCGCTGCCTGGTCGCCTGCGATGCAGCGCAAAACCGTCGACTTGCCCGAACCAGATTCACCGACGATGCCCAAGGCTTCGCCCGCGGCGACGTCGAAGTTGACATTCCACGCAGCGACAATCGAGCCGCTATGTGGATCGCGTGCAGTGCCGACCGCGGGGCCAGTCCGAGCAAGACCTGCCTCGTCGAATGCGCCGTACACTTTGCCGAGGTTGCGCACTCGCACGACCGGATCCGCGACATGAATCGCGGCTACAGAGTTCATGTCTGCCGTGCTCATTTCTTTCTCCGGCGCCGGCAGAACGCCGTGTCGCTGCAGGCCCACGTGGGAATGTCGCCCGGAGACTCGACGAGAAAGGTTTCGTTTGATCCGCAGAGGCGACAAGACGCGCCATCGGCGGATTCAACCTCGAAGGGAACATCGTCGAAGGTCAGCGGCTCGACGTCGGTGTGGGGCGGAATGGCATAGACGCGCTTTTCGCGGCCGGCACCGAACAACGTGAGGAACTCCGACTGGTGAAGCCGCGGAATGTCCCAACGTGGAATCGGCGTAGTAGCCGTGACGTATCGACCCGCAACCAAACACGGATAGCCAGTCGTTTGGGTGATGACTCCGTTACGAACCTTGTCTTCGTAGAGACTCACCCACATTTTCGAGTAGTCCGCCTCGGCGTGCATGCGGGCGAGCTCTTTCATGTCACGTTCGACACCGCGGAGTGGTTCCGGCACGGGAACCTGCAGCACAAGGATGTGGTCAGTTCCCATTGGGTCTTCCGGAATCCGGTGACGGCTCTGGATGATCGTGGCTTCGTTCACCTCGGTTGTCTCCTCGGTGTCGGTCGACGATGAAATGAGACGGCGGAGATTGACGGCGTTCACGCCCTCGTCGTCTCCCTGGTCGATCACCTTGACGACGTCGTCGCGGCCGACGATCGCAAGAGAAATCTGCAGTCCGCCCGAACCCCAACCGCGGGCAACGGGCATTTCGCGCGACCCGAACGGCAC
>JBBANY010000053.1:0-16103 GCA_040401695.1 Ilumatobacteraceae bacterium | reverse complement strand
TGCGGCCCGCGTGTTCGACACTTCGACGGCGACGTAGACGCCCGCTGACAACGTTGCGACGAGTGCGTTCGGCGCGCTCGCGAGGAGAATCTGCGGCACTTCGTCTTTCATCACCGAAACCAAGACACCGCCACCCACCGCCGACACGGTTCCGACGAAGATCGCAGCGACGACCGGCAGATCTGCGCGCAACGCGTATGCCGCACCGATCACTGCGAACAAACCGAGAGCAATGGCATTGAGCGTCGCGACGACGACGGAGACCTTGGACACCACTTCGCCGAACAAGAGCGCAGCAACGATTGCCCCGAGCACGGTCAACAGGTACCACGGCGTCCGAAGACTCTCGACTGGAAGATTCCCCACCAGGCCATCACGGATGAACCCTCCGCCGAGTCCCATCAACACGGCAAACGTCGCCATGCCGACGATGTCCCAGTGATGCTCGTCGTCGATCGATGCCCGCAGGGCACCCACCAACGCGTTCACTCCGACGGTCAACAAGGCGAGCCACAGTGGGGTTTTCGTCGCGAGGTCGGGCAGGAACGTCATGTGGTTGCTCCGCGGCCCAACCCATAAAAGACTTTAAGTATTGAAACGCACTGCATACCCCTCCACCTTTACTTACCGGCAGGCCTTCGGTACCGTCTTTTTTGATTTCGTACTAAATGGTGCGAATTTTCAAGTCCACAAAGAAAAGAGTCCGAAGTGATCAAGAATGCAGATTTGAACCTGCTGGTTTACAACGCACTGTCTTTCGGCACTGCGGTGATGTTGGGTGCCTTCGTGTACTTCCTCACGCAGATTTCGTCAGTGTCGAAGAAGTACCGGTCCTCGATCGCGGCCTCGGCCGTCGTCGTGGGTATTGCCGGATACCACTACTACCGCATCTGGAGCGGCTGGTCCGCCGGCGAGGTCAATGAGGGCTATCGGTACGCCGATTGGCTCATCACGGTCCCGCTGCTGATCGTCGAACTGCTCATCGTTCTCGGCACGTCCGCCGAGCGTCGCCGCAAGCTCATGACGACACTCGTTCCGGCCACCGCCTTGATGGTGGGTCTCGGCTATCCGGGTGAGGTGTCCACGGACAACGGAACCAAGTGGATCTTCTGGATCCTTGCGATGATTCCGTTCTTCTACATCCTCTATGTCCTCGTCGGTGAACTGAAGGAAGTGAAGGCACGCGAGTCGGCGACCATCGCCGGACTCATCACGAATGCCACGCGGATTCTCCTCGTGACGTGGTGTGTGTACCCCATCACTTATCTGTTCCCGGTTTTCTTCGACTACCCGCACGACGGCGCCGAGACCGCACGTCAACTCGGTTACACGATTGCCGACATCACGGCAAAGGCCGGCTACGGCCTCGCGGTGCTCGCGATCGCCAAGGCACGTTCGGCATCAGAACCCTCCTGATGTGACAACGGACTTCTCAGGGAAGTCCACAAGCAAGTGACCCGGCCCCGGGTTCGATCATCACCAACCCTGATGGTCGAGCCCGGGGCTCGTCTTTTCTGCGATTAGGTTTGGGCGATGGTCACGCCGCGGGTGAAAGCAGCCGGTGGATTCGCGGCGATGAAATACGTCCTTGCCAAGGGTCGTTCGGTCGGAACGGTCGCGCTGTACAAGCGACTGCGTAGCAACAACGCCTGCAAGACGTGCGCTCTCGGAATGGGAGGCCAGCAGGGCGGCATGGTCAACGAAGCGGGTCATTTCCCCGAGGTGTGCAAGAAGTCGGTGCAGGCACAAGCCGCCGACATGGGAAACACGATCACCGAGACCGATCTCCGCACACTCAGCGTCGTCGAACTCGGCCGGCTGTCGAGCGCACAGGCCGAAGCGATGGGGCGCCTCACGTTTCCCATCGTCTGCGCCGCGGGAGACACGCACTTCCGACGCGCATCATGGGAAGAAGCGATGCGCTTGGCCGCCGACGCATTCACCTCGACTCAGGCCGACCGCACCTTCTGGTACGCCAGCGGACGTTCCAGCAACGAAGCAGCGTTCTTGATGCAGGTCGTCGCACGCGCATATGGAACGAACAACGTCAACAACTGTTCGTACTACTGCCACCAGGCATCGGGGGTCGCTCTCACCTCCATCTACGGCAGTGGAACCGCTTCGGTTTCACTCGACGATCTCGGCACCACCGAACTCGCACTGGTGATCGGCGCAAACCCTGCGAGCAACCACCCTCGCCTCATCACACAGCTCATCAATCTGCGACGCCGCGGCGGCAAAGTGATCGTCGTCAATCCACTGTCAGAACTCGGCCTGAAGAAGTTCCGTCTCCCCTCGCAGGCGAAGAGTCTGGTCATCGGTTCGCAGGTCAGCGATCTCTACATCCAGCCGCACATCGGTGGCGACATCGCGCTGATGGTGGCACTGCTGAAGGGCATCATCGAATCGGGTGCCGTGAACGAGTCGTACATTGCCCGGCACACAGAATCATGGGAATCGGTGCGTGATGCTGCAGTGGCCGCATCGTGGGACGAACTGGTCGAACACAGCGGTGTTGCTCGGGCCGAAATCGACGCCTGCGTCGCGATGCTGGCCAAAGCGCAATCAGCCGTCTTCATGTGGGCGATGGGACTCACCCACCACGCGCACGGTGTCGACAACGTGCGAGCTCTGGCCAACGTCGCCATGGCGCGCGGGTTTCTCGGCTCGCCCGGCAGCGGCCTCATGCCGATTCGCGGCCACTCCAACGTGCAGGGCATCGGCTCGGTCGGGGTGTCACCGCAGTTGAAGGAGTCGTTCGCCAAGAACCTGCGCGAAAGGTACGGAATCGTCGCCTCGCCGGCGCCGGGCATGGACACCTACGCATGCATGAACGCGGCACACGACGGACGAATCGACGCCGCCTTGATGCTGGGCGGCAACCTGTGGGGCAGCAACCCCGACTCACGGTGGTCCACCGCAGCACTCGCCCGCATCGGCACGTCGGTGTCGCTCACGACGAAGTTGAATCAAGGCCACTTCAACGGCCGGGCACGAACAACCATCGTTCTTCCCGTCCTCGCCCGCGACGAAGAACCCGAGTCGACGACTCAAGAGTCGATGTTCAACTTCGTGCGACTCTCCGACGGTGGCACACCGGCCGTCGATGGCGAGATGCGCTCGGAGGTCGCCATCCTCTCCGACCTCGCCCAGCGCATCCTTCCGCGTGATCGCTTCGACTGGTCGATGATCACCTCGCACGACTCACTGCGTCGCGCGATCGCCGACACCGTTCCCGGGTACGGCGCTGTCGGCGAAATCGGCACCACGAAGAAGGAATTCGAGATTCCGAACCGTGTGTTCCACGAAGGCGTGTTTCCCACGGCCTCGGGCCGCGCCCAGTTCCGCCACGTCGAGATACCGCACGTGAAGCGCCCGGTCGACGGGTTCATGTTGATGACAATTCGCTCGGAAGGCCAATTCAACTCGGTGGTCTACGACGAAGAAGACCTCTATCGAGGCACGACTCGTCGCGATGTTGTCATGATGTCGCCAATCGACGTCGCGCGACTGGGTTTGCGCGAAGGCGATGCCGTCACGGTTCACAGTGCAACGGGCAGTCTCGATGTCGTCGTTGCCGAAGTCGACATTCGCGCAGGCAACACCGCGATGTACTACCCCGAGGCCAACGTGCTCGTCGATCGCACGCTCGACCCCGAGTCCCTGACTCCCGCATTCAAATCGGTTGCCATCACTGTCGAACGACGCGCAGGCTGAGTCGACTTACGCGAGTCCCGACTGTTCGCCGACCGAACGAATGAACTCACGACGATCTGCGATCGGCCCGATCTTTCGCTGAAGTGGGCCATCGATGAACAAGGTCGCGAGTCCGTGCGCAAGCGACCACATCGCCGCCGCGCGTGCGCGGATATCGTTGATCGACGCACCTTCACCGAGCTTTGTGCGAACGTGGTCGATGAGAGTGTCGAATGCTGTGTCCGCAAATGCCTGCAACTCGGGTGCGTTTTCCATGTCGCACAAATCGCTGCGGAACATCACTCGGAACTGGCCGGGGTTCGCCAGCGCGAACTCGACGTAGGCCTCGAGCAACGCACCCGCCTGTTCGTCGGCCGGAGCCGACATCGCGTGCACCAACGCATCACCCAAACGTGTGAAGCCGTCGAGAGCGATCGCGCGGAACACCCCGCGACGGTCGGCGAAATGGTGGTACGGGGCCTGGTGACTCACCCCCGCATCAGCGGCCAACTTCCGAAACGACAAAGAGTCGGGACCGTGCTCGGCGACGTGGTCGACGGCAGCCCGAAAGATCGTGTCGCGAAGGGTCGAACTCACCACACCCGCACCCTACCGAGGCCACATGACAACGTCTAGTTTTCCCTTGACACTGTCAGGCTTCGTCGGTACCTTCCCCATATGACCGCCGCAAGCACCCAACCGCAGGCCAACCGCTACCTGGCGGGCAACTACGCCCCGGTTCGCGATGAAGTCACCGCCTTCGACCTCGAAGTGATCGGCGAACTGCCACCCGACCTGAACGGCCGCTACCTGCGCAACGGCCCGAACCCCATCGCCGACGTCGATCCGTCGAGCCACCACTGGTTCATCGGCGACGGAATGGTGCACGGCATTCGCCTGCGCGACGGGAAAGCCGAGTGGTACCGCAACCGCTACGTCGGCTCGAAACACGTCAGTGACGTGCGTGGAATGCCCGACATCCCCGGTCGCAACTGGAACAACTCGGGTGGCGGCCCGAACACCAACGTCGGTGGATTCGCCGGTGCAACGTGGGCGATGGTCGAAGCGGGCGGTTGCCCCGTCGAACTCACCTATGAACTCGAGACCGTCGGACGCAACGACTTCTTCGGCACCTTGCCAGGTGCATTCACTGCACACCCGAAGGTCGACCCGACGACGGGCGAGATGCACGCGATGGTCTACGCCTGGGCCGAGTGGCTCGACCACATCCAGTACGTACGAGTCGGCGCCGACGGTCGGGTGAACCGCACGGTCGACATTCCGCTGCCCGGCATGTCGATGGTGCACGACATCTCCATCACCGATCGTTATGTCGTGGTGTACGACCAACCGGTACTCGTCGACCTCGATCTCGCCTTCTCCGGGCGCTCGTTTCCGTTCCGCTGGTTCGACGACTACGGCAACCGCATCGGCTTGATGCCACGCGAAGGCACTGCCGCCGACATCGTGTGGATCGACGTACCGGTCGGATACGTGTTCCACCCGATGAACGCCTACGACACACCCGACGGCAAGGTCGTGCTCGACGTCTGTTTCTATGACCGCATGATGCGCGACGACATGCTCGGCCCGTTCGGCGACTCGCTGCCGCGTCTCGTGCGCTGGGAAGCCGACCCGAAGACGAGAACCGTGAGCGTCACCACCATCGACGACAACGTGAACGAATTTCCCCGCCACCGCGGCGCCCTGACCGGCAAGCCCTACCGCTACGGCTATTGCGCGCAGGTCGACACCGACTCAATGCACTGGCCGACCGTGAAACACGACCTCGTCACCGGTACTCGCACCTCATTCGACCATGGACCCGGCCGCGCCGCAGGCGAACCCGTCTTTGTTGGTCGGCCCGGCAGCACCGAAGAAGACGATGGGTGGCTGGTTACCTTCGTGCACGACGGCAACACTGACTCGGCCGAATTCGCAGTACTGGATGCACAGGACCTCTCGCGCGGCTACGTCGCCCGGGTCAAGTTGCCCCAGCGCGTGCCGTTTGGTTTCCATGGCAACTGGGTGTCCGACCGAATGCACTCTCCCGCCTGATGACGACGCGCAAGACCTGGCTGGCCTGGCTTCAGGTCGTTCTCGTCCTGCTGTTCCTCTATTCGCTAGTCCTCGTCTTCGCCGGCGGCGTAGCACGCTCGATGTTCTCGGCTTTCGGATTCGGGCCGTCCGATGCGATCGACACAGACGAGGTTCGGGACTACCTCGAGCTTCCCTTCATGGTCCTCGGCGCAGTCATGGCGGGCTGGACATTCATGATGCTGCAGATCGTCCGCGGGCCACTGCGCGACGGAGCCGCATGGGCCCTGCCCGCGCTCACCCGCTCGCTCGTGTTGTGGTTCGTGCTCGACACCGGGATGTCACTCGTGCTCGGCTTTCCCGCCCACGCGCTCTTCAACATCCCCTTCGCGATCGCCCTCGCGATTCCTCTCGCGCGGCTGCGTTCGACGACTTAGTTCTCGCCCGTCGACCAGAGTTTGTCGACGAACCGCTGGTTTTCGTCGAACAACCAGCACTCGCGAAGCTTCTCGTCCTGCACGCGGTACAACAACACCCGACGAACCCGCTGCGGAGGGTCACCGAGGTCTTCGATCGCGATCAACGCCCCCAACGAGTCACCGACAAGAACGTCTTCGACTGCGATCAACTTGCGGGCGGTCCGCACCGAGGCCTGACCCAACGCCGCGAACGCCGCATCACGACCGCGGTGCGTTCCGGCAAGCGGGCTCTCGCCCATGTAATGAAGTTCGATGTCGTCGTGGTACAAAGCAAGAACGACGTCGAGATCCGACGCCAGCCACGCCTGTGCGTACCTGCGGAGAACTCTTCCTGTTTCCTCGGAATCAGCCACGAGGCAATCCTATTTCGCCCCGCGGTGCGGCTCGATCAGCGCCACCGTTCGAGGCGTGGTACTTGCTTCTTCGCCAGATACCTCATCACACCCCAGGCACGATCCCGTCGCAGTGCAGTGTCGATGATCTCAACCATCTTGTCCACGGTGCAGTCAGGGTCGACAAATGCTCCGTTCACATAACAAAGCGAGCACCACTTCTCACTCCTCGTTCCGTCGGCTTCCGTTCCCCGACAATCCCCTGCCTTGTTCGTCTGCAGGGGCATTCCACAACTCTGGCACTGCTGCATGACGTGTTCTTATTGCGACTCGGCTCCTCCGCCAACCAAACATGAACGAAAAATGACGGACGTCAGATTGCAGTCCGGCGCGGTCGGGAAACCAGTTCACCACCACAATTGGGACAACGGTGTTTCATCTCTGTTCCACAGGTTTCACAGAAGGTGCATTCGAAACTGCAGATCACCGCAGCGCCCGCGTCGGACAGCGGTGCCTCACAGCGCTCACACGTCTCCTTCATCTCAAGCATTGCCGAGTCTCCGTGCGAGCGCGCGCCAACGGTGTTGTCGTGTTCTGTAGAACCACCGTGCATAAAGACCGACGAAGGGTGTGAGAAATCCGGCTTCGATCTCGATCCGATCGCGATATAGACAACGGTGCTGATCGATCGGCGTGACGATGATGTCGTGGTCCCATCGCTTCAAGATTCCGCCTCTCTCACGACTGCTTAGGGTCCGCGTTTGGTTGTCGATTGCTGCCACGTGCAGATGGTGCCGCGCAAAGGGAATGAAGCCGAAGAGGAAGACCCATCCGATCACGGTCTCTCCCACGCGCCACGACTCCTCACGCTCCTTGATGACCGGCATGACGAGCAAACCTCGCGTCACCGTGCGAAATGCCTCGGGAGTCTTCACGGCCTCCCACACGACATCACATGGTGCGGCAAGTTCGGTCGAGCGGTCGACAACCACCATGCCCAAATACTGGTGCACGGATTCGGCCTTGCACCAGCCCCCGATCAGAAATCCGATCTGGCAGAATTCCTTCGTGAGCTGGGCAGGGTATGTCGGTGCGATTCTCTCGATCATCGCCGGAAGCCTCGGCTTGATCTTCCCAATGCAGGTCGGTCGAACGATCGGACTGCAGATTCCCGGACGTCTCGGCCTCTCCGAAGTGAGGGCAACCTACGGCGGCCTCTTCATCGCAATGGGCCTTGTCGTCATCGTGATCGGTAGCAGCGATGCGGCCGTGGTTCTTGGCGCGGCGTGGGGCGGGGCATTCGTCGCGCGCACCGTCTCGTTCGTCATCGACAAGTCTCGGTCGAAGGAAAACGTCGCCGGACTCGTCATCGAAGCGACCGTCGCCGCCTTGCTTCTGTTTTCCTGAAGGTCGGTTGTCCGGATCGACGATCACTCGCCGACTTGACCGTCAACCGACTCGCGCAGCAGGTCGGCATGACCGTTGTGCCGGGCGTATTCCTCGATCATGTGAATGATGATCCAGCGCAGCGACGGCGCTTCCCCGCTGTCCCAGCGACGACGTGCCAACTGGTCAAGGCCCCCACTCGAAAGTGCTTCTGCCACCGCCGCGCGCGAAGCCTCGACGAACTGCGTCCACAACGACCGCAGTTCATCGGGTGAATCGTTCGCCGCCGAGTTCCACTCCCAATTCTGATCAGCCGCCCAGTCGACCGACAGCCACGGCTCCGACCGCGGTCTGTCGTGAAGAAAGAAGGAGAACCAGTGATCCTCGACCCACGCCATGTGCTTGAGGATGCCACCGAGGGTCATCGACGACCGTGCGACTTTCTGGCTGAGCCCCTCGTGACCGAGTCCGCGCGTCTTCCACTCGAGTGTTGCTCGCTGGTATTCGAGGTAGCCGATCAGTGTTTCGATCTCGCCCGCCGCCGGCGGTGGCTCGGGTCGGCCGAATTCATCGACGTGGCTCACGCATCCAAACTAGATCGCCGCGGTACGACTTTGAGGCTGGCCGAAAAGTGACTCACTATCCGGTGACCAAAGCACCCAATGCGACCAGGAAGAGAACTGCAGCCGGCAACGTGTTTGCAAGGGTGTCTCGGGCACGGATGTGCAGTGCGGTTGCCAACAGGAAGTACACGGTCAGACACAAGGCCGCATAGGCACCGAGCGCTTCGTTGGAAAGCCCGAACAACAGCCCCAACGCTCCGGCAACCTTTGCGATACCGAGAGCAGGGATGATCCGCGTGGGCATACGTAGGCGCTCCATGCTTTCGACGATTTGAGGCAGCAACTTGAAGTCCCCAACCGCTGACGCCACACACACCAACGCCAACAGAATCGACAAAACCACGTTCATGACTTCCATGCGCCCACGTTATCCGTGGGCCGTCGGCGCACGCTCCGGGCTGAGACATCGCAGGTATTCCAGCCTGGCGCGCTCAACACGAATGGGAGACTATTTTCTTCTCCGTGCATCCTTCGTCAAGTTTCAAGATGTCACAAGACGAGGCTCTGGCTTTCGCAGCACAATCCGGAGTCGGTCACTTGACGACGTCCATCAATGGTCGAGTCGAAAGTGTCCTCATCCCTTTCTTCATTGACGATGAACGCGATTCGCCAACGATTTGCGGTCATGTGTCTGCCTCCAATGCACAAGTAGTGAGCATCGACGATCGTGCCGAGGCATTGCTCATTGTTGACGGTCCGATCGCCTACGTGTCCCCGGGTCTTTATCCGACGAAGGCGGAGACGGAAAAGGTCGTACCAACGCTCAACTACGTCTCGGTGCAGATTCGAGGCCGTCTTGAGCCGATGACAAACACCGAAGACTTTCGCAAACTGCTTGCGACACTGACTTCACGGTTTGAAGCCGGGAGGGACGAACCCTGGTCGATCGATGATGCCCCTTCAGATTTCATTGATACGCAGATGAAGGCGATCCGTGGTTTCTCGATGCGTATTGACGAAATCCAAGGAGTCGCAAAGCACAGCCAGAACCGCACTCAACCTGACCGAATCTCGGTTCGTGCATCGTTCTCAACTGGCACTGGCGACGAACGTCAGATCGCCGAACGGATGGTCTGATCAGATCTGCTTATTGAGTACGGTGGCCAATGGAAGGCACACCGCCGTTGTTTTTGGAAACCTATTTGTCGCTTTGACGGCGAATCTCATCGCGAAGAGATTCAAGGTACGGCAGCGACAAATGATCCTTTGGCCTGTTTGCCGTCTGCTTTGAATCAATGACGTCGTCAAGTGATGCCACGAAAACTGTCAAGCCTTCACTGACAGTTTCTTCCGTCGCCCCTACTCTCCAGCCGTCGTATCCCCCAGCCTTACCCGCCGGAGTGAATGTCAGGTCCATCTCGCCGAAGTCCGTGACCAGATTGAGCATGAATGGCATGTTTGCAAGGAACGCTCCGTCGATTCGTGTCGGAACTGAATCGCCAGCAATACGAATCTCTGCATTCATTCGAGTGAGTGCACGGGCCAAACGATCGAGATTTTCAGGAATGCGAGAAGGAACAATGTCGATGTCCCGAGTTGGAAGCGACGACCCCCTGATAACCGCAGCAAATCCTCCGACAACCACGTAATCCACGCGCTCCTCGTTGAGGATCTTGCAGATTCGAACTGGGTCAAACATCAGTGTGACTGCGTCTCACGAAATCTGCGGGCATTCTCCTGCATCGTCATCATCACATTTGCAGCGTGAACCATGTCGCGCACGCGTTCGGCCACCGTCAACTTGAGCTGACCTCGAATCTGACCGATGTCGACGCCACGTTCGTCTTCGTTCGGGTTCTTCGATGCGTCCACAATGCAAGTGTACGTCGCTTGAATCACGTCCGTTTCAGGTGAGTCACCACGCCGCCGGCGACACGCACGATGTCCGCAGGTGCGGCACCGAAGTTGTCGTTCCACGTTCCCGCTGCTGCCCACACCTCGTCGTACTGCAACAAGTCCGGATCGACGAACACACGAAGTTGGGTTGTGTGACCAAAGGGAGGCACGCCGCCGATTGCAAAACCGGTGGCTTGGCGGACGATGTCGGCGTCGACACGGGCGCATTTGTGGCCGCCGGCAGCGAGGGCGAGTTTCTTTTCCTCGAGTTGGTTGGAACCGCTGACCAGCGCAAGCACCACTTCGCCGTCGACGGCGAAGACGAGGCTCTTCACGATTTGGCCGAGGGTGACGCCGATGGCGTCGGCGGCGTCTTGAGCGGTTTTTGTCCCTTCAGGAAAGCGGCGAACCTCGATGGAGAGGCCAGCGGCCTCGGCGGCGGCGCGGACTTTTGCGACGTTGGGGTGGGTGCTTTCGGAACTCGACACAAAAGTCAGCCTACGGATGGCGCGAATGTCAGACACCGCCGTAATCTTTTCGGTGAAGGGGAGTATCCCGGTCGGGAAACCGACAGGTTCGGCTTCGTCAACACGGCAGAAATGCCCGGAGCCGCCGGCGAAAGCTGGGAGAGACCTTCAGCGAAACATCCATTTGCTGAAGGAGAACCCATGAAGTGTCCGAACTGTCCTGATTCGAAGTTGACCCTTGCCGAGCGTCAGGGAATCGAAATCGACTACTGCCCCGACTGTCGTGGCGTGTGGCTCGACCGCGGCGAGCTCGACAAGATCATCGAGCGTGCATCGTCAGCGATGGAATCGGCCCAGCCGCAGCGCCCGCAGCAGATGCCGTCGGCGCCGATGCCCCAACAAGCCCAGCCGCAGCCGATGCCGATGGGTTCTCACAAGTACCACTCGAAGTACCACACGGGGTACTACGGCAAGAAGCGCAAGAGCTTCTTGGGCGAGATCTTCGACTTCTGAGTAGTTGCTTGCCGGCTACGCCTTCGGGCGCAGCTTGCGCGCAAGGACGACATCGAAATAGTCCGAGTCGAGGGTGAACTTGCCGTCGCGGACGTTGTGCAGTGTCCAGCCGGGGAATGACCCGCCGGGCACGTTGCACGTCCACTGCGACCAGCCGACTGTTTCATCGCCTGCACAGTCGACGAGGTCGAAGGTGACTCCGCCCTCGGGCATCTCGACGTCCATGCGCTTCATGTAGTTGCGGATTGCTTCGATGCCCTCGAAGCGGCCGTACACCTGATCGGTGAAGACGCCGTCATCGGTAAACAGTTCGGCGAGTTGTCCGTATTGGCGGGTGTCCTGCATTTTCCAGAACGTGCGAATGAGGTCGTGGCCTCTCCCCTGCACGTCGGTGCCCTTCGGAAGGGTCGCGGGAGTTGCCATGTCGGGCACGCGGTCGCGCGAAAGCTTTCCGTAGGCGTACGAGTCGACGTAGTCGGCGACGAAGCAGACCTTCAGGCTTCCGCCGTCGTTGCGAAGTCGGTAGATGCTCTGGCCGGGAATGCCCACCTCGCCGTTCGCCCCACGGGCGTACATCGTCCACTTGGCCCACGCGACGGTGGTTCCGGCCGAGATGTCCCACGCATCGAAACGGGCGCCGGCTGCGGGGACGAGTTCCTCCATGTGTCCCATGAAAGTGCGGATCTGCTCTTTGCCGCGCTGTGGGCCCATGAACGGGTCGTAATAGATGGCATCGTCGGTGAAAAGTTCGACCAATCGGGTGTAGCGCTGGTCGTCTTCGACTGCCCCGAATTTCGCGATGATGTCGGCTGCTTCGGCCATGAAATCCCCCTTGACGTTTCACATAAAGTAGGCGAATCACGAGGGGGATGAAAAAGTGAGCGCAAACAACGTTGAAGTGAACTTCTTCGATCCGGCAACAAACAACTGCCCGTACCACGCATACAAGACGTTGCGTGACGAAGCACCGGTGTGGCTCGATCCGCGGACGGGGATGTACGTGATCACCCGTTACGAAGACGTACGTGCGGTCGTGATGGACACCCAGCGGTTCGTCAACCAGCGCCAGGCGTCGCGTGTGGCGACACCCGAGATGGTGGAACGGCAGAAGAAGATCATCGCCTTGTACAAGGAGAAAGGTTGGGTGCCGGCACCGACATTGGCCGGCCGCGACGACCCGAACCACAAGGAGATGCGCGGGTTGTTCGACCACGCGTTCCGCCCGAGCCGCATCAAGCAACTCGACCCGATCGTCGAGGGAGTGACGCGCGAATTGATCGCCAAGTTCATCGACAACGGGCAGTGCGACTGGGTACAGGCCTTTGCCGTACCGCTGCCGCTGATCGTGATCGGCGTGCAGATGGGTGCGAATCAGGAGGACATCTGGCAGATCAAGGCATGGACCGACGCCTGGGTGCAGCGTCTCGGAATGATGCAGACCGAGGAAGAGGCGCTGTGGTCGACCGAAATGGAGATCGAGGCACAGCACTACTTCCAACCGATCTTCGAACGCCTGCGCAAGGAACCGAACGACACGTTGCTGTCGGATCTCGTGAACACGGTCATCCCGGAATGGGGCCGCACGCTGACCGACGAGGAACTGCACGCCGAGATGATGGCCGACACGTTCGTCGGTGGGTCCGAGACCAGCACGAACGCGTTGTCGGGCGGCATCATGCTGCTGTCGCAGTACCGCGATCAGTGGCTGAAGCTGAAGAGCGACCCCGACAAGTACGTGCCTCAGTTGGTGGAGGAAGCAATTCGTCTGGAAGGACCCGTCCAAGGTTTGTTCCGCACCGCGGCAGTCGACGTCGAAATGCACGGCGTCACGATTCCGGCGGGGGCGATCGTCAACATCCGTTACGCCGCGGCGAACCGCGACGAGCGGCACTTTGAAAACCCCGATGCGCTCGACCTCGACCGGCCGAACTCGCGGTCGCAGATCGGCTTCGGTGCGGGTGTGCACTTCTGTCTGGGTGCACCGCTTGCCCGTCGTGAGTTGGCGATCGGTTTCCGTGCGTTCGTCGATCACATCGACGACTTCGAGTTGATCGACCCGAACATGTCGTTCGAATACCAGAAGAACTTCGCACTCCGTGCCCTGACCACGCTGCCGATCCGCTTCACGAAGAAGAAGTAGCCCAGTGCCACGTCTGTTGTCCCTGGCCGCAGGTGTTCATCCGACGCTTGCGCCCGAACGGATGGTCGAAGTCGCCGCAGGTGCGGGCTGGCCCGCGTGCGGAATCTGGTTCGACGGTGCAAAGTGGACCGACGCGACGACCCGTGAAGTGCGCAAACGTCTCGACGACACGGGGATCATCGCCCTCGACATCGAGCCGATCATTCCGGCCGACGGCGCCGACGACCACGCCGAGAGATTGGTCGCCGCAGCGGCGGAAATCGGTGCGCGCAACATTCTCTTCACCAGCCGCGTGAAGGACCAGGCATTCAACACCAAGCGTTACGGCGAGTGCTGCGATATGGCAGCCCCGCACGGCATTCGCGTGGTGTGCGAGTTCCTGCCGATCTTTCCGTTGAACACCCTTGCGATGGCGGCGCAGATCGTGACCGATGCGGCCCGGCCAAACGGTGGAGTACTGATCGACAACCTGCACTTTTCACGTTCGGGTGCGACGTTCGAACAGTTGTCGGGTCTCGATCGGTCGTTGTTTCCCTACATCCAGATTGCCGATGCGCCCGCTGCCGTGCCAACGACGTTCGAGGCATTGCTCGACGATGCGGTGAACGGTCGTCTGTGCCCGGGCGAAGGTGGGTTGCCGATCGCAGAGATGTGTGCGGCAATTCCCGACGTGCCGATTTCCTTCGAGGTGCGTTCGAAGGCCTTGCGTGAGGGCTTCAGTGACGACGTGGAACGCGCGCGTCACCTGTTGAAGTTCTGTTTGTCTCTCGCCTAGTTCATCCGTGAATAGACGGCGTCTTTCGTCGCCATCCATTCGTCGAGCATCGGAAGTATGACCTCGGGCCCCTCGGGCGGCAGGGTGAGGATTGCCCGGGTGATGCCCTCTTCGAAAAGATTGCAGAGGCCGTCGACGGTGGTGTTCGCGCCAAAGACACTGATGTCGAGCGTGCGCCAGTCGCGACCAACCTTGTCGCAAGCCTCTTCGAGCAGCTTCAACCGGTTTGCGAGTGACGGCCTCGCCGAGATCGGCATCCATCCATCGGCCCATTTGGCGACTTCGCCGAGAAGGCGTGGACCTGTTCCCCCACCGAGATGGATCTTCGGGCCACCCGGTTGTACGGGTTTGGGCCACTGCCACGTGGGGGGAACCTGCACGATGCCCCCGTGGTATTCCGCCACTTCGTTGCGCCACATCACGCGCATCGCCTCGGCGACTTCACGTGTCTTGTCCCACCGCTCGCGGAACACCGCACCGTGGCTTTCCATTTCGTCCTGGTTCCAGCCGATACCCACACCGACTTCGACGCGACCGTTGCTCAGGAAATCGAGCGACGAGATCTGCTTCGAGGTCCAGATCGCATCACGTTGGGCGGGCAGCATAACCCCGGTGCCGAGACGCAACTTCGTCGTGACGGCGGCTGCCATCGACAACGCGACGAAAGCGTCGAGCATGTGCGAGTACTCCCTGGGCAACGGCTCGCCGGTCAGACTGCCCGGCCACGGCGACTTGCGGCTGGTCGGGATGTTGCTGTGTTCGGGGACCCAGAAGCTCTCGAATCCGCGTGCCTCGATTTCGCGTGCGAGGTCGTCCGGGCGCATCGTGTAATCGACCGAGTAAATGGTGACCCCGATGCGTGCGCGCATGATCAACGAATCGGTTGTGCAGTCTTGGGGAAATCGGCGAACTGCACCTTCAGCTCGCGCTTCAGGATCTTGCCCGACATGTTGCGCGGCAGCGGTGTTGCGCTGACGTGGAAGTACCGCGGCAACTTGAAGTCGGCGAGGTTGTCGCGGCACACCTGCAGCACGTCGCTTGCCTCGACCTTGGCACCGTTCGTGAACACGATGACGAGTGGGGTTTCGCCCCAACGGTCGTCGGGAACGCCGACGACGGCAACTTCCACGACACCGGGAACGTTGGCAATCAAACGCTCAAGCTCGGCCGGATACACGTTGAGGCCGCCCGAGATGAGCATGTCCTTCTTGCGGTCGACGACATAGAGGTAGCCCTCGTCGTCGACATAGCCGAGGTCGCCCGTGTGCAACCAGCCGCCGCGCAACGCCGCAGCGGTTGCTTCGGGGTTGTTCCAATAGTCCTTCATCACCTGCGGGCCCTTCAGAAGAATCTCCCCCACTTCGCCGACGGCGACTTCGTTGTCGTCATCGTCGGCGATCTTGAGCGAGCCGTGGTTGATGGGGATGCCCGCCGAACCAACCTTGCGGAACGCATCGTGCGACGGCAACACAGTGCCGGCCGCGGAGGATTCCGTGAGGCTGAACATCTGCAGCATCGGTACGCCGCGTGCCTGCACCGCTTTCAACAGTGACGGCGGAACGACAGCCCCGCCCGAACACGCTTTTTTCCACGACGACAGGTCGGCGGTCTTCCACCGCGGATGGTCGACGATCATCTGGAAGATCGTCGGCACACCCATGAATCCGGTTGCGCGTTCCTTTTCGAAGTTGTCGTAGATGCGGTCGATGTTCACTTCGTTGTCGAGCAGCAGGCTGCCTCCCGACCAATAGGTGTAGAGCCACAGTGCGAGACCGCCGGTGAAGGCGAGTGGGAACGGAAGCTGCAACTTGTCACCCGG
>JBBANY010000052.1:2833-16113 GCA_040401695.1 Ilumatobacteraceae bacterium | reverse complement strand
CGTAGAGCGTGCGCGATTTCGAATAGATCGGCGTTTCAGGCGAGTTCTTGTACTTCGCGGGGTCGGTACTTCCCGGCAGGATGCGACCACCGAAGGCAAGCACGTCGCCGGAGTCGGAGATGATCGGAAAAAGAATGCGCGCGCGGAAGGCATCTTGCATCTTGCCGCGCTTGTTCGTGAAGGCAAGTCCGCAGTCACGAAGGACGTCCTGCGTCACGCCGTGATCCTTTGCCAGTCCGATGGCGAGAGCATCCCAGTCGTCGGGGGCCCAGCCCAACCGGAACTGCCGCGCCACGTCGCCCGCGAGACCACGGCTGCGCAGATAATCGCGCGCGGCGCGGGCATCAGAACCGTTCAACAACCTGTCGTGGTACCAGTCGGCCGCAGCCGACATCGCCTCGACCAACTTCTTGCGGCGTTGGCGATCTTTCGACTCGGTTCCCGAGGTGTAGGTCAGTTGGTAGCCGTATTTTCCCGCCAGCGACTCGATCGCACCCACGAAATCGAGATGCTCGATGTCCTGCACGAAACGAAACACGTCGCCCGACGCACCGCAGCCGAAACAGCGGTAACGCGCCGTCTCTTCACGCACGTTGAACGACCCGGATTTCTCGGCGTGAAACGGGCACAGGCCGACCCAATTGCGACCCACGCGACGAAGAGCGACATAGCCCTGAACGACTTCGACGATGGAGATTCGCTGGCGCAGCGCCTCGATGTCGTCGCCGGAAATCGCCATGCGCGAAGTGTAATTCCGCCCCCTCCACCCCCAGCCCTCGAGGGTTCTCGGCGCAGTGAGGTGCATCTTCTGCGCGCTTTCGCTCCGAGAAGTGCCGACGTCACGAATCCGGGCGCGAAACGTTGCAAAAAGCGCGCCGTGCTGCGCCGAGAATCCTCAGTCGGGGGTGGACTCGTCGGGCCACTGCGGTGCAGGGTGCGCGTGGATACGCGTGTGACGCAGCGACCAGACAATCGACACCAAGAGAACGACGGCGATCACGGTGAGCGAGATGAAGGTGGGCAGGTGCCACCACGGCGAGAGCGACATCTTCACGCCGACGAAAATGAGAATGGCCGCGATTCCCTGTTCGAGGTACTCGAAGCGGTGCCGGATGTCGGCAAGGACGAAGTAGAGCGCCCGCAGGCCGAGAATCGCAAATGCGTTTGACGAGAACGCGATGAACTGCTCGCGGCTGATTGCCAACACAGCGGGGACCGAGTCGACGGCGAACAGCAGATCGGTGAGTTCGATGAGAACGAGCACTGCGAGGAGCGGCGTCGCAACGCGGCGGCCGAGGTGTCGGGTGACCAACTTCTGGCCATCGAGTTGATCGACGCTCGGGATGAAGCGGTGGAACAACTTCATCGACTTGCTCTCGGCCGGATCGAAATCGTCGTCGCCCTTGAACAACTTTGCGCCGGTCCACAGGAGAAATGCGCCGAACAGAATCATCGTGAACTCGAAGCGTTCGATCACCGCGACGCCCGCGAGAATGAACCCGAGACGCATCGCAAGCGCCCCGAAGATGCCCCAGAAGAGGACCCTGTGCTGGTACTGCTCGGGAACGCGGTAGTGGGAAAGGATCACCGACCACACGAACACGTTGTCGATGCTCAGGCTCTTTTCGATGAGGTACGCGCTCAGGTACTCGCCCGTCGCCGACCCGCCGTACTGTGCGAGGACGAAGAACGAGAACGCGAGACCGATCGAGATCCAGATGAGTGACTCGACGAGCGCGCGTCGCGTCGACATGACGTGCGAATTGCGGTGCACGACCAACAGATCGACGAGCAGGAGCACCGCAATGAGTGCACTGAGAAAAATCCAGACCCCCGCCCCGACGTCGAGCGAAACGAACGAGCCCGACTCGGAAGCAGAGATCATGAAGTGTGCGCTACCCGACTACTTGGTCTCGCTGGTGAGGCCGCCGAGCACTGCCTGCGCCGCCGACAGGCGGGCAATCGGCACGCGGAACGGCGAGCAGCTGACGTAGTTGAGACCGGCTTCGTAGAAGAGACCGATCGACTCGGGGTCACCACCGTGTTCGCCGCAGACACCCAACTTCAGGTCACGCTTCACCTTGCGGCCACGCTGGGCGGCGAGGCGAACGAGCTCGCCGACGCCCGACTGGTCGATCGTCTCGAACGGGTTGCGCTTGAGCAATCCGGCCTCGAGATAGGCCGGCATCATGCGGCTCTCGACGTCGTCACGGCTGAAGCCGAACGTGAGCTGGGTGAGGTCGTTGGTACCGAAACTGAAGAAGTCGGATACTTCGGCGAGTTCGTCGGCACGCACCGCAGCGCGGGGTGTTTCGACCATCGTGCCGATCGTGACCTTGGGCCGTGAAACCTTCTTACCCTTCGACTTCGGTGCGGGCTTCGTGGCGTTTTCACGCAGCACTTCTTCGACCCACGAACGCGCGAGCGCGAGTTCTTCGCGGGTGACGGTGAGCGGAATCATCACTTCGGCGATCGGCTTGTAACCCTCGGCGGCCACCTGGTCGGCTGCCTCGAGAAGCGCCCGCACCTGCATCGCGTAGAGGCCCGGCTTGATGACGCCGAGACGCACGCCACGCGTACCGATCATCGGGTTGAACTCCGACCAGCTTTCCGCCGCCTCGAGCAACTTCTCCTCGACATGGCTGAGACCCGTGGTCGCCTTCTTGATCTCCAGTTCCGACACGCGCGGCAGGAACTCGTGCAACGGCGGGTCGAGGAGGCGCACCGTGACGGGCAGGCCCGACATCTCGCGGAAGATTGCCGCGAAGTCTTCTTTTTGCACCTTGCGCAGTTCCTCGAGTGCGACAGCCTCGGCCTCGGGTGTGTCGGCGAGGATCATGCGACGCACGACCGGGAGGCGGTCGGGTGCGAGGAACATGTGCTCGGTGCGGCACAGGCCGATTCCCTCGGCGCCAAGCTCACGGGCGTTCTTTGCATCTTCGCCGGTGTCGGCGTTGGCCCGCACGGCCATCTTGCCCTTGCGAATCTGGTCGGCCCACTTCAGGATGATGTCGAATTCCTTCGGCGGCTTGGCCGCCTCGAGCTTCAACTCACCGACGACGACTTCGCCGCTGGCACCGTCGATCGAGATGACTTCGCCCTCCTTGACGACGACGCCACCGACCGAAAACTGCTTGCCCTCGATCTTGACGGCTTCGGCACCCACGACGGCGGGGGTTCCCCAACCACGCGCCACGACGGCCGCATGACTGACCAGACCACCACGGGCGGTGAGAATGCCCTTCGACACCATCATGCCGTGGACGTCCTCGGGGCTCGTCTCATTGCGGACGAGAATGACGTCTTCGCCGGCATCAGCGGCGTCAGCCGCATCGTCGGCGGTGAAGTACACCTTGCCCACCGCTGCACCGGGAGATGCCGCGAGACCCTTCGTCAGCACGACGCCCTTGTTGGCGAACTGCGGGTGCAAGACCTGGTCCAGGTGATCGGCAGTGACGCGCATGACCGCTTCTTTTTGCGAGATCTTCCAGACCTTCTTGCCCTTGCCGCTGCCCTTCGTCATGTCGACGGCCATCTTCAGCGCGGCTGCGCCGGTGCGCTTGCCGACGCGCGTCTGGAGCATCCACAACTTGCCCTGTTCGATCGTGAACTCGGTGTCACACATGTCCTTGTAGTGACGCTCGAGACGGTCGAAGATGACGAGCAGTTCGGCGTGCACCTTCGGGAAGTGCTTCTTCAGCGCGTCGAGGTCTTCGGTGTTGCGGATACCCGCAACGACGTCTTCACCCTGTGCGTTCACAAGGAAGTCGCCATAGGGCTTGTTGTCGCCCGTTGCGGCGTTGCGGGTGAAGCCGACGCCGGTGCCCGAGTTGTTGTCACGGTTGCCGAACACCATGGCCTGAACGTTGACGGCGGTGCCGAGGTCGTGGCTGATCTTCTCGCGCACGCGGTATGCGATGGCACGCGGGCCGTTCCACGAACGGAACACGGCTTCGATCGCGCCGCGCAGCTGCTTCACCGGATCCTGAGGGAAGGGCTTGCCCGTGTGCACCTGGACGATCTTCTTGTAGGTGTCGCACAGACCCTTGAGGGCCGCTGCGGGAACGTCGGCGTCGGATGCCGCACCGGCGGCCTGACGAACCTTCGTGAGTTCGTGTTCGAACTCTTCACCGTCGAGGCCGAGCACGATGCGCCCGTACATCGAGATGAAACGACGGTACGAGTCGTATGCGAAGCGCTCGTCGCTGTTCTTCGCCAGACCCACGACCGTCTTGTCGTTCAGACCGAGATTGAGAACCGTGTCCATCATGCCCGGCATCGAGAACTTCGCGCCCGAGCGGACCGAGACGAGCAACGGATCGGAAGCGTCGCCCAACTTGCGGCCCATCTTCTTTTCGAGGGCGGCGATGTTCTTTGCGATCTCGACGTCGAGGCCCTTCGGCCAGCCACCCTTCATGTAGGCGCGGCACGCATCGGTTGTCACGGTGAAGCCGTGGGGAACCGGCAGCTTCAGCACGCTCATCATCTCGGCGAGGTTGGCCCCTTTTCCGCCGAGGAGATCTTTCATTTCCTTGGGGGCGCGGCGGTGTTTGTGGTCGAAGGCGTAGACAAATGGCACGAGTCGGAAGTCTACGGCGCGACCCCCCGTAGCCTTCAATGCAGTGGGCGTTTTCAGACTGTTCGGCTTCCGGGTCGAAGTTCGACCCGGGTTTCTTCTCTTCCTCGTTCTCGTCGTACTCCTGTACGGCGGTTCGCAGGGTCTCTGGGCTGCCGGTTCGATCGCGATTTTCACCCTCATCCACGAACTCGGCCATGCGACCGCAGCTCGCGCGACGGGGTCGCACGCCGAAATATCGCTCGACTTCCTCGCCGGTTACGCCTCGTACGTTCCCCGCCGCAAACTCTCGCGTCTCGAACGTGCAGGTATCGCGGTCGCCGGTGCGACCGCGCAATTCACCACTGCCGTCGTGGTGTTGCTGGTGATGGGCGCGAATCCGTTCTCGCGCGACGACATCACTCTCAACGATGCGACGATCAGCATCTGGTGGGCCGGAATCGTGCTCGCCTTGGTGAATCTCATTCCGATTCTCCCCCTCGACGGCGGCTCGATCGTGTCGTTGTTCGTCGAATGGCTGTCACCCCGTCGTGGTCGCACGTTCATGCTGTGGTTCAGCGTGGCCGTGTCCTCGGTTGGAGTCGCAACGGCCGTCGTCGTGTCGCAGTTGCAGGGCTTTCTCCCCTTCGCCGCGGTGCTTCTCGTACTGCAGGTACAGATGCTGCGTGCCGAGCGCAGCCTCGATGGGATGCGCGCAAAAATGAAGCCGCTCGAATTCGTTTCCGCGCTGCAGGACGCAGGCCTTCACGACGAGGCGGCGCGGGAAGCTGCGGCGGCTTTCCGGATCGCACCAACCGCCGAACTCGCGGCTCGTATCTCGACTTCACTCAGTGCCATCGGCGACCACGATGGCGCGGCCGCGTGGATGACGATGGCGGAGAAACTGACTCTCGCGCGCCGCGATTGATCAGACGGGCCCCAGGGCGACGCCGATCTCGGCAACGTCGCGCTTTGCCCGAACGATCGCCTTGCCTCCACCGACCGAGGTGACGGTGACACCATCGACGATCACGTCTCCCACGTGGAAATTCGCATCGTCGACGAGACGCAACGTGTGCGGTGCGGTCACCGCACGCGAATCCATCCGTTCGACCAACTCCTGGCCCGGATAGCAGCCCTTCGAAAAACTCACCGCGACCGCGACGAGGCCCGTCTCGGCCGGAATGCAACCGGCAGCGAAGTCGACCCCTGCCGCGGGCCAACCCGTGGCGACCCGCATGGCATCGAACGCCTCGGCGCTGCAGGAATCGAAGCCGTCGACATCGGCGACCGATGCGCCAACCAGATCGACGGCATCGCCACCACCCCACCACGCGTCGACCGCCAGACCATCGCTCGGCACTCGATCGAGCGACGATGCCGCAGCCCGTGCACCGACACCACGCAACGCCACACACTGCCAGTCGAGCGTCTGAATGTCGGCCTTGACCCTGATCTTGAAGCGGTTGAGGCGAGCAACCACAGATTCGGCGAAACCCGGCTCGACATCGAGCACGAAAACCGTGTCCTCGAATCGAGTCACGCGGAGCGCAGCGACGAGCTTCCCCGTCGGGTCGAGCAGCAACGAATGTCGTGCGGTACGAACCGCCATTCCGGCGATCTGGTTGCTCAACTGCGATTGCAGGTACGACTCGGCGTCGTCACCCTGCACGCACACGAAGTCGCGCGCCAGTCTGAACTGTTGCAGCACCATCTCAGACCGTGGTGCCCATCTGGCGGCGGCGCGCCGTCATTCGCCGGGCTGCGGGTATCGCGGCGAGAAGCGCAGCCGCCTTGTTGTGGCACTCGAGATGCTCGTCGTCGGGGTCGCTGTCGGCCACGATGCCTGCGCCGGCCTAGAGGCTGGCGATCCATCCACCGTTGCCGTCGGGACGAACGAACATCGTGCGGATCGCGATGGCAACGTCGAGGTTGCCGCTGAAATCAATGTACCCGACCACACCCGCGTACGGACCGCGCTTCACGGGTTCGAGCGAATCGATGATCTCCATCGCGCGAACCTTCGGCGCGCCGCTGACGGTTCCCGCCGGCATCGTGGCGCGCAACAAGTCGACCGGTGTCAGACCGGAGCGCAACTGTCCCGACACCTGCGAGGTCAGATGCATGACGTGGCTGTATCGCTCGAGCGTCATCAGTTCGTCGACCTTCACCGAGCCGAACTCGGCGACACGGCCGACGTCGTTGCGAGCGAGATCGACGAGCATCACGTGTTCGGCGACTTCCTTCGGGTTCTCGCGCAGTTCGCCGGCAAGACGGCGGTCGTGTTCGTCGTCGCGACCGCGGCGACGCGTGCCGGCGATCGGCCTGCTGGTGATGCGGCCGTGCGACAGCTGCACCAAGGGCTCGGGCGAACTTCCGACGATGCACAGTTCGGGTTCGCGCACGAAGTACATGTACGGACTGGGGTTCACCTGACGCAGCACGCGGTACACGTCGTACGGCTCGGCTTCGAGGGCGACGTCGAAACGCTGCGACAACACCACCTGGAAGATGTCACCCGCCCGCACGTGCTCTTTGGCGACTTCGACCGCGCGTTGGTAGGCACCGTTCGGCAACGACGAAACGATGCTCGGCACGTCCTCGCCGGGCACGGGTGGTTCGACGGGACTGTACGGCAACGGTTGTGCGAGGCGTCCGATTGTTTCCTCGATGCGCGCCGTCGCGACCGCGTAGGCGGCATCGATGTCGACTCCGACGGTCGACACGCTCTCGAGCACGTAGAGGCGCTGGCGCCAGTGGTCGAATGCGACCATCGAACCGATCACGTTCACCACCGCATCGGGAAGATTTCGTGAATCTGGTGGCGCGTCGGGAAGATGTTCGACTTCACGCACGACGTCGTATCCGATGTAGCCGACGAGGCCGCTCTGCAGAGGCGGGAGGTCGGGAAACAGCGGTGCTTCGTAGATGCGCAGCAGTGCCTCCATCGCAGCGAGGATCCCCCGGTCGGTCGGCACGCCCGCGGGAAGGCTGCCACTGACCTCGACCAGCCCATCGCGCAACACGAGCCGCGCCGACGGATTGCGCCCGACGAAGGAAAAGCGGCTCCAGCGTTCGCCGTGTTCGACCGACTCGAAGAGGAATCCGTTGTCGTCACCCACGACCTTGGCGAACACCGACACCGGCGTCTCGAGGTCGGCGAGCACTTCGGCCCAAACGGGGACGATGGGGTGCTTGGCGGCGAGCGCGCGGAACTCGTCGAGCGTCGGGCGCATCAGCCGAACTTTCGGTAGAAGCAACTCACTTCACCGGTGTGGCAGGCCCCGCGGCCTTCCTGTTCGACGAGGAACAACAATGTGTCACCGTCGCAGTCGTAGAACGCCTCGCGCACGAACTGACGATCACCACTGGTGTCGCCCTTCCGCCAGACTTCCTTCCTGCTGCGGCTCCAGTAGACCATTCGCCCTTCAGCAAGCGTCATGCGAAGCGTCTCTGCATTCATCCACGCCATCATCAGCACCTGTTTGGTGGCCAGATCCTGCGTGACGACCGGAACCAGACCGTCGGAGTTGAACTTGACCGTCGCCAGTTGCTCCTCGACGAGTGGGATCGGCGTGGTCGCGGGCTGGTCGGCGCTCACAGATACAACCCCGTGCTGCCTTCGATGCGCGATGCCGCAACCGCATGGAGGTCGCGCTCGCGCAACATGATGTAGTCGGCGCCACCGACTTCGACCTCGTAGCGGTCGTCGGGGCTGAACAAGACGTTGTCGCCCACCTCGGCCGCGCGCACGTTCTGACCGAGTGCGACGACTTCGGCCCAGACGAGCCGCTTGGAAATCTGTGCCGTCGCGGGAATGAGGATGCCCCCCGACGAGCGGCGTTCGCCCTCGTTCTGGGGAATACGGACGAGAAGACGGTCGTTCAGCATCTTGATCGGAAGCTTCTCGCGCGCGTCGCTCACGGCTGGCACGGTATCCGCGCCGACCCGTGGATAAAAACTTGGATAAAAACCCGTTTCCCCCAGCCCACTAGCGTTCGTGCATGGCACAGCACCACACCACCAGCGATCCGGCAGTCCGCGAACTTCTCGACCATCAGGAAATCCGCAACGTCATCTCGCGCTACTGCTGGGCCCTCGACAAGAACGACCGCGAACTTTTCTCGAAGGTCTTCGCACCCGACGCGACGGCGCATCTCGGCAGTCCGCTCCTCGAGGGCATCGACGCGATCTGGGCCCGCATCCGCGATGCGCTCGGCCACCTGGACAGCAGCCAACACATCACGGGCTCGCAGGAGATCAACGTGAACGGCGACACGGCGACCAGTCGCGCCTATCTCTTCGCGCAACACGTGCGCAAGGCGGCGAAGAAAGGCCCCCACTACGTCGTGGCCGGCGAGTATCTCGACGAACTCGTGCGCACCCCCGAAGGTTGGCGCATCAAGTACAGAATCCTCAACACACTCTGGACGGAGGGCAACAGAGAAGTCGCCACGGGCGACAAGTGGCCGGCTAGGCGGGCCGCACGCGAACGCCGGCCGCCGACATCGCCGCCTTCGCTTCGGCGACGGTGTGCTCGCCGAAGTGGAAGATCGACGCTGCAAGAACCCCGCTCGCCCCACCCAACGTCACACCATCGACGAGATGGCGGAGGGTGCCGACGCCTCCGCTCGCAATGACGGGAACGTTCACGGCATCGCACACCGCCCGCGTGAGTTCGATGTCGAAACCCTCACGCGTTCCATCGCGATCCATCGAGGTGAGAAGGATCTCACCCGCGCCGCGACGCACAGCATCGGCCGCCCACTCGATCGCATCGATACCGGTGGGTGTCCGCCCACCGTGCAGGAAGACTTCCCAACCGGCACCGTCGACACGACGCTTGGCGTCGACCGCACAGACGCAGCACTGAACGCCGAACTCGGCCGCGATTTCGGAAATGAGCTCGGGACGCTGCACCGCGGATGTGTTGACACTGACCTTGTCGGCACCGGCACGCAACATCGATCGGGCATCTTCGAGTGTGCGGATTCCCCCGCCGACGGTGAAGGGAATGAACACCTCGTTCGCCACCCGTTCCACCATGTCGATCGTGGTGCGACGGTTGTCGGACGACGCAGTGATGTCGAGAAACACCAACTCGTCGGCACCCTCGGCGTCGTAGCGCGCGGCCAGTTCGACCGGGTCACCGGCGTCGCGCAGCCCGACGAAGTTGATGCCCTTCACCACGCGGCCGTCGGTGACGTCGAGACACGGAATGACGCGGGCAACGTTCATCGACCCGACTCCAGTGCCCGCAGCGCCTCGCCCAGCGTGAAACGACCCTCGTAAATTGCCTTCCCCGTGATGACACCTTCGATGTTGGGAATCGAGGCGAGCGCGACGATGTCGTCGATGCTGCCCACCCCGCCGCTGGCGACCACGGGCATCGGTGCGCTGCGCGCCGCATTCGTCAGCCCCTCGATGTCGGGACCCACGAGCATTCCGTCGCGGGAGATGTCGGTGATCACCGCGCACGCTGCCGTGGGGTACGCGCCGAGAGCTTCGGCGAGGCCGACGCCGGAGGATTGGGTCCACCCTTCGGTTGCGAGGACCCCTCCTCGATGGTCGAGTCCGACCGCCACCGCAACACCAACTCGTGCCGTCACCTCGGCGACCAGCGCCGGCTCGCGCACCGCGGCCGAGCCCATGACAACGCGCGCGACTCCCGCCGCGGCCAACGCAGCGGCATCGGACACCCCACGCACTCCACCACCCACCTGCAACCGTGCCCTTCCTTCGAGTGCCGATGCGACACGCGAAATGACGGGCCGGTTCACCGCCGCGTCGCCCTTTGCGGCGTCGAGGTCGACCATGTGCACCCACGTCGCACCCGCGGCGACGAACGACTCGGCAACCGCCAGCGGGTCGTCGCCGTACACGGTTTCATCGGCGTAGTCGCCCTGACGCAGGCGCACGACGTTGCCACCCCTCAGGTCGATCGCGGGAAAGACAATGAAGCCCGTCATCGTGTGCTCCGGCACGACTTCACGAAGTTGCCGAGAATCGCCAGCCCATCGGTGGCCGACTTCTCGGGGTGGAACTGGGTGGCAACCAAGTTTCCACGTCGCACCACCGCGGTCAGTTCTGCGCCATAGTCACACGTCGCAACGACGACGCCCGGGTCGGCCGGCCGGGCGGAATAGGAATGCACGAAATACACCCACGGCGTCGCGGGCAGTCCGGCGAACAGCGGATCGTCTGCGCGCACGCGCAGTTCGTTCCACTGCATCTGTGGTTTGCGCACGGTGTCGGGAATTGCCGTCACTCGTCCGGGAATCAGGCCGAGGCCGCGGTGCGAGGGATCCTCGTCGCTTCCGTCGAACAGCATCTGCATCCCGACGCAGATGCCGAGAAACGGCCGGCTCGATTCGACCGCTGAATGCACCACCGACTCGAGGCCCGCACTGCGCAGCGCGTCCATGCAGGCACCGAATGCCCCGACGCCCGGCAGCACCACACCGTCGGCGTCGACCACCAGACCTGCGTCACGCGTGAGTCGCGCGTCGGCACCCATCCGAACGAGGGCCTTTTGCGCCGAACTGAGGTTGCCGATTCCGTAGTCGAGCACCGCGACGAGCGGAGCCGTCATGCAAGCACACCCTTCGTCGAGGGAACTCCCCCACCTTCGATGCGCACGGCATCGCGCAGCGACCTGCCGAGACCCTTGAATGCCGCCTCGACGATGTGGTGCACGTTGCTGCCGCGCACGAGCGTCACGTGCAGCGTGATGTTGGCCGCAGTGGCGAACGACGAGATGGCGTGCTCGGCAAGGTTCGGGTCGAACGCGGGGTTGCCGAGGGGCAGGCACTCGGGAATCGGCACCTCCCAGTACACGAACGGCCGACCCGAGAGGTCGAGGACGATGTCGACGACTGCCTCGTCGAGCGGATAGCGACCACTCGAGAAGCGACGAACACCCGCGCGGTCGCCGACCGCCTTGCGGAACGCCTCGCCCAACGCGAGAGCAACGTCTTCGACGGTGTGATGCGTGTCGATGTGCAGGTCGCCCTTGGCGACGAGTTTCAGGTCGAAACCACCGTGGCGTGCAACCTGGTCGATCATGTGGTCGTAGAAGGGAATGCCCGTCGACACCTCGGCCGAACCCTGACCGTCGATGTTCAACTCGACGGTGATGCTCGTTTCCTTGGTGGTGCGTTCCACGGTTGCGGTGCGACTCATGCCAGTACCTCTTTCAATGCAGCGACGAAGACCTCGTTCTCCTCGGCCGTGCCGACGGTGACGCGCAGACAATTGTCGAGTCCGGCCCAGCCACTGCAGTCACGCACGAGCACCCCACGGTCGAGAAGCCCCTGCCAGACGGCTTTGCCCGACATCGACTCGGGCCGGAACAGCACGAAATTGGCGCCGCTCGGCCACCACGTGACGGGCAGGGATTCGAATGCCGCGGTGATGCGGTCGCGACCCGCGACGATGTCGCGCACGCGCGATTCCATGTCACCGACGAATTTCAGCGCCAGCAGACCGGCTCGCTGCTTGAACGCGTCGAGGTGGTACGGCAACACGACGGCTTCCATGTCGGAAACCAACCAGCGCGGACCGACCAGGTATCCGAGACGTGCCGCGGCCATCGACCAAGTCTTCGAAAACGTGCGCGTGACGACCAACGGCGTGTCGTCGTTGACGAGTTCCATCGCCGACCACGGCGAGAACTGCGCATAGGCCTCGTCGACCACGACCACGCCGGGGGCACACGACAGCATCGCCTCGACGTTTTCGCGGGGTTCGACGGTGCCCGTCGGATTGTTCGGCGAACAGATGAACGACACCGCGGGCTTCGATTCGGCGACGACGCGCTCGATCTCGGCGCGGTCGAGGGTGAAGTCGACGTTGCGCTTGCCCTCGACGACGGTTGCACCGACGACTCGGGCAATCTGCGCGTGCATCTGGTAGGTCGGCGAGAACATCGTGACGTTGCGGCCCGCGCCCGAATACGCGAGGAGAATCGACTGCAGAACCTCGTTCGAGCCGTTGGCGACGAAAACCTGCTCGGCTGAAACGCCGTGCAACGCCGCGATGCCTTCGCGCAGTTCGGTGGCGGCGCGGTCGGGATAGCGGTTCCAGTCGATGTCGCGTGCGGCCGACGCAATCTCGTCGAGCCACGCGGCCGGCGGCGCGAAGGGTGCCTCGTTGGTGTTGAGACGAACCGGGACGTCGACCTGCGGCGAGTGATAGCCGGACAGAGCCCGGAGATCGCTGCGCAGGGGGATTCGCGTCACGTGACAACGCTACCGAGGGCGACTCAGGTGTTCTTGGCTATTTTGAGCGCCCGATCGACGGCCTTGCGCGCCGAATCCACGGAGCGCGCAATTTCGACGATCGCGCGGTGGATGTCCTCCTGCTGGCGAACACCCGGACGGTTCTCCAGGTCGACGGCCCGGTCGCGCGTGCGGTTCAGGGTCTCGCCGAACGCCTCGAGTTCGTTGCGCAACGCCATGAGGGTTTCGTTGCGCGGTGTGCCGTTTGATTTCGCCATGTGGTTCGGTTCTCTGGGGTTCGGTGACTGGGGATACAGCAACTAGGGGTTCGCGGATGGGCAGATGTCGAGAAGCACGCAATCGCGACACTTCGGCTTGCGGGCATCGCACGTGCGACGACCGTGGAGGATGAGGCGCAAACTGAACCGGCCCCACTCTTCGGGTGGAAGGAACTTGTTCAACTCGAGCTCCACCTTGACGGGGTCCTCTTGCGTCGTCAGACCCAA
>JBBANY010000052.1:0-2823 GCA_040401695.1 Ilumatobacteraceae bacterium | reverse complement strand
AGCGGCGCGACAACCGCCCGACGTGCGTGTCGACGGGAAGGCCGGGCAGGTCGAACACGACGCTGCGCACGACGTTTCCCGTCTTGCGTCCGACACCTGGCAACGTCACGAGATCTTCCAGTTCGCGCGGCACCTCGCCGTCGTAGCGGTCGATCAATGCACGCGCCATGCCGATGAGGTTCTTCGCCTTCGACGCATAGAAGCCCGTCGAGCGCACGAGTTCCTCGACACGTGAGACGTCGGCATTCGCAAGGTCCTCGGGTGTCGGGAATGCGTCGAACAATGCGGGTGTCACCATGTTGACTCGGGCATCGGTGCACTGCGCCGAGAGAATCGTCGCGGCGAGCAGTTCGAAGGCGTTGCGATGGTCGAGTTCGCAACGTGCCTCGGGGAATTCCACCGCCAGACGCTCGGCCACGACCTTTGCGCGCGATGCTGCCGACCGAGGCTTGCCCATGTGCGGCGACACTACCCAGCACCCGACGCGGCGGCGGTACCCTGACGGAGTGCTGCGCCTCGAGATCCGCCGGAACATCGATGCCGAGGGCTTCGAAGTCGTGAACGGCCTCCTCGAGGCTGCCGAACGCGCCGACGGGCACCGCGCACTCTCCGACCACCTGTGGCTCGACCTCCGCCAGGGTGGCCGCAAGGGTTTTGCCGCGATCATCGGCTGGGAAGACGACCACGACCACCCCGTTGCCTACGCACAGGTCTCGCGCGGCAACGACAGCTGGAGCCTCGACCTCGTCGTCCACCCGCACCACCGCTACGACATGGCCGCGATCGGCCCTGAAATGCTCGATGCCGCGCTCGACGTGGTGCGCAGCGAGGGCGGCGGCCATGTGCATTGGTGGGTGTTCGAACCATCCGCGATCTACTTCGAACTTGCCGAAAAGACCGGCCTGCACCCGGGTCGCGAACTGTTCCAGATGCGTCGGCCGCTTCCGCTCGACACCGATATTTCCAACCGCATCGAACCCGGCTTCACGCGAGGCTTTTCATTCCCCGACGATGCCGCGGCGTGGCTCGACGTCAACAACCGCGCCTTTGCCAGCCATGCCGAACAAGGCGACTGGGACATCGACACCCTCACTGCACGCACGCGCGAACCATGGTTCGACGCCGACGGATTCCGCATCGCCGAAATCGACGGTGCGATCGCCGGGTTCTGCTGGACGAAGATGCACCCCGGCTCTGTCGGCGAGATCTACGTCATCGCGGCGGATCCCGCTTTCGCAGGACGCGGTCTCGGATCGAAGCTCACGATTGCAGGTCTCGACTGGCTCGTAGCGCACGGCGCAACGACGGGCATGCTCTACGTCGACACCAACAACGAGGCGGCCGTCACCATGTACCGCAAGCTCGGTTTTGCTCCGGTGTACCGCGAGCGCGCTTTCGTGGGCGACGTCAGGTGAACACCACCCTCTACGACGCCACGACCGACGACATCGCTCGCGTGCTCGCCGGCCAGCCCGCGTACCGGGTCAAGCAGGTGTGGCAGGCCCTCTACGAACAACTTCGGTCACCCGGCGACATCACGAACCTCCCCGTTGCTGCACGCAACGACCTCGCAACCGCCCTGCCCGAATCACTGCTGTGGAAGACCGAGAGCACCGACGCAACCGGCGACACCGTGAAATTCCTCTGGAACCTGCGCGAGGGTGGCCACCCCATCGAAACCGTTCTCATGCTCTACCCCGATCGCGCGACGGTGTGCGTCAGCACCCAAGCGGGATGCGCGATGGCCTGCGGATTTTGCGCAACGGGACAGGCCGGTTTCAACCGCCACCTCACGTCGGGCGAAATCGTGGAGCAGGTCGTGAAAGCGGCCCGACGCGCCAGGGAAATCGGCCGTCGCGTCTCGAACATCGTCTTCATGGGAATGGGTGAGCCCCTTGCCAACGAGGCCGCCACTCGCTCCGCTGTCGAACGCATTCATGATGACATCGGCATCTCGGCGCGCCACCTGACGGTGAGCACGGTCGGCATCATCCCCGGGATTCGCCAACTGGCCGAGTGGCCACTTCCCGTCAACCTTGCCGTGTCGCTTCACGCCGCGCGCGACGAACTGCGCAACGAACTCGTCCCGATCAACAAGCGCTACCCGATCGACGACCTCGTCGCCGCATGCAACGACTACCTCATCGAGCGTCGCCGCCGCGTGAGCTTCGAATGGGCCCTCATCGACCGCGTGAACGACACCCAACGCGATGCAAACGAACTCGCCCGACTGTGCAAACGACTGCGGCCGAACGCCCACGTGAATCTGATTCCACTGAACCCCACGCCGGGTTGGCCGACGCGCGGTTCGTCACCCCAGCGCGTGCGCGAATTCGCCGACATTCTGATTGGCCTCGGCGTCAATGCGACCGTGCGCCGCAACCGCGGCACCGACATCGACGCCGCATGTGGCCAGCTTGCCGCAGGTCAGACCATCACCCCGGTGCGGTTCGGCCGCACCGACGACTGAGTCGCCTCAGCGCAGGTACTTCGGGTTCGCCACGCGCAGTTTGTCGACGACCGAATCGAAGACGAACGCCTCGACGTCGGCTCGCACAACGCCGGCCGATTCGACCCCGCCGGCATCGAACGCACCCTCGCGAATTCGGCGCGCGAGTTCCGCGTCATCGGCACAACCCAGATCGACAAGGCCCGCCCTGTGCCGTTCCGCCTGCGCGGGACCGAACTCGATCTCGCGTTCCACCATTGCCAGAACGTTCACGGCGACACGCGCGTGGAACTGCATCGCCCCCGAAACGTTCGGCATCACCTGGCTCTCCAGCCACTCGCGCACCGCCTCGGTCAACTGTGCCGCGGTGGGTG
>JBBANY010000051.1:0-16467 GCA_040401695.1 Ilumatobacteraceae bacterium | reverse complement strand
GGCGGCCCGCCATAGGCCTTGGAGAGATGATCGACGCGAATCACCGTTTCACCCGCTGCCGGCGGGTCGGGAAACTTCACCTTCAGCACACGGTCCTTGGTGACGGCCTTCGTGCGATTGGCTTCCATGCGGTCGATGCGCTTTTCGATGCTGTGCGCCATCGATGCCTTGGTTGCCTTGGCGCCGAATCGATCGACGAGGGTCTGCAAGCGGTCGATCTCTTTCGCCTCGAGCGTCGCCTTGCGGGCCTGGCGCTTCTCGTCTTCCGCGCGTGCGGTCTTGTACTGCGAATAGGTGCCCTTGTATTCGACGAGGTTGCCGAGGTCGTCTTCGCCCGGTCGGTCGAGGTGGAGAACCCGGGTGATCGCCTCGTCGAGCAGTTCAAGGTCGTGGCTGATCACCAGCAATGCACCGCGGTACTGGCGCAGGAAGTTGAGCAACCACGTCTTCGCGTCGACGTCGAGGTGGTTGGTCGGTTCGTCGAGCAACAGCACATCGCTGCCGGCAAAGAGGATCTTCGCCAGCTCGACACGACGACGTTCGCCGCCCGACAGGACGCTGAGTTGGAGATCGAGGCGGTCGGCGCGCAGGCCGAGACCGGCGGCGATCGAACGCGCTTCGCTTTCGGCTGCGTAACCACCCTGCGACGAGAAGAGATCCTGTGCCTTGGTGTACTTGTTGATGTTGGCTTCGCTTGCGTTTTCTTCCATCGCGATGCGCAACTTTTCGATACGGGTCAACTGCTCGTCGATGTTGCGTCCCGCGAGAATGTGAGTGATCGCCATGCGACCATCGAATTCGCCGGCCTGGCGCGGATCCTGCGACAGGTAGCCGAAGCCGCCTTTGCAGACGATGTTCCCGCCCGCCGGCTCGAGGTCACCGCCGAGAGTTTTGAAGAACGTGGTCTTGCCGGCGCCGTTTCGACCAACCAGGCCGACCTTGTCTTTCGGCATGATCGTGAACGACGCGCCCTCGACGATCGTCTTGCCGCCCACCTCGACGGTGAGTGCGTTGACCTGCAGCATCAGCCGGCCGACGAACTGGGTGCCACTGCGACGGTGGTTTGCGGCGCGGCGGTTGTCGGCGCCGGTGCGAGCGTTGTTGCGGCAGCAGTGGGTTGAGGGGCGATCGTGGTTGCAGGTGCGGTCGTCGTGGCCCCGACCGCCGTCGTTGCGACGACAGCGGTTGTCGTGGACGAGTCCTCGACACTGGACGGCGGAACGGTCGTGTCGTCCTCGCCCGGCATGACGTCGGGCAGCACGCGACTGTCGTCCTGGAAGTAGACCTTCATGCAGTCGCCCGGCAACGTCGGAGCAACCCCGGCAGCACGCGCGATGGCGGTCGCGAGAACCACGCGACCCTTCGGTGTCGGGTGGATGCGGTCGCCACTCAAGACCGATGGCGACTTCGAGATGGCCGCCCAGTCGAGCAGGCTCGCATTCGGATATCGCTCGACGAGTTCGTCGATGACCGCGTTGACTTCCTTTTGTGGCGCGCGGAAGACCGTGGTGTTCGCAAGTACAACCGGGGTGTCGCCGATGCGGTCGAGAATCTTTTCCATCGACTCGCGGTAACGATCTTTGCTGCCTGCGTAGTTCGTACCGAGTTCGATGACGACGGCATCCCAACCTTCGTTCCAGCGCTTGTCGAGAACGTCGAGACCAAAGTCGACGAACTGACCTGCCTCGGCTTCGAGCGCGACGTTCCAACCCTGCGGAACGAGCAGACCGCATGCCTCGTTGCCGTAACGCTTGGCGATCGAGGAAAGAATCGAGTCGCCGATCATGAGAAGCCTGTTGCCTTTGGCAACCGCGCCGAGCACGGCCCCACTGATTTCGGGTATCGACACGTCTGCGGCAATGTCGGGGGGAAGTGTTGCAACACCGACGAAGTCGTTGCCGGGAATGCGACCAACACCGTCGAGCGTTCCGCTGGTGTCGCCATTGCCACCACCGCACGACGGAACCAGCAGCGCAACTGTGGCAAGGACGGAAACCCCGGCCCAGATCGAACGGCGAGTGGTCATGGGCGGCGGCGCAATTCGTCGCGGATTTCCGTGAGGATTTCGTTCGTCGTTGGCGCCGGCTTCGCGTTCGCCTCACCCGAGCGGAACCGGTTGTACAAGCGAATCACCGCGAACATCGCGAGTGAGACGAGAAGAAAGTTGATGGTTGCCGTCAGGAGCGAACCCAGAGGAACAAAACTGCCGTTCAGCGTGACGCCCTTGTCGTTGAAGTTCGGCGTCTTGCCACCGAAGACCGCGCCGATCAGGCCGCCGAGAATGCCGGGGTTGTCGCCACCGTTGCCTGCAAACGAGTCGATGATCGTCTTGAAAGTTGCGCCCATCACGAAGGCCACACCCAGTTCGACCACGTTGCCGCGGTCGACGAACTCGCGGAATTCGCGGACGAGACGCTTCTTCTCCTTGATTTTCTCGGTGGAGATGACGGGCATTCCGCCATTTTACGGCGCGCGAACGCTATTTCTCGGCGCGGTCCTCGAGGTCGGAGAATCGATCGACTCGTCGCAATGCCGGGAACAGCACCCACCACAGCCCTGCAATGCCCACGGTTGCGATACCACCGCCGACGACGGCACCCGCGGTACCCACGGCCTGTGATGCAACACCCGATTCGAAGGCGCCGAGTTCGTTCGATGCACCGATGAACACGTTCTCGACGGCGAGGACACGACCGCGCTTTTCATCGGGCGTCACCAATGGAACGATCGAGCTACGAATGAAGACACTGACCATGTCGGCGGCACTCATCACGAGAATCGCGATGAACGCCACGACGTAGTTGTGCGTGAGACCGAGTACGACCGTCATGACGCCGAATGTCGCGACCACGACGAACAACTTGTGCCCGACGCGTCGCCGCACGGGTCTCCATGCGAGGAAGATGGCCATCGCTGCGGCACCGATTCCCACCGCTGCACGCAGCCATCCGTACGCCACGTCGCCGACACCCAGGCGCTCCTCGGCGATGACGGGCAGCAAGGCAATTGCGCCACCGAAGAGAACCGCGAACAGGTCGAGCGAAATGGCAGCGAGGAGGATCGGTGTCCGACGGATGAACACCAAACCTTCGATCGCATGACGGAACGTCGGCCTCTCGGTCGTCGCCACGATGCTTCGCGGCACGTTCACCCTCAACATCGCCGCCATTCCCATGGCGATCAGAACAGAGGCCGCAAAGTACGCCACCCACGGGTCGATGCTGTAGAGAAGACCCGACATCGCAGGTCCGGCGATCGCGGCTCCGGTCCACGATGCCGACGACAACGCAACGACAGCAGGCAGGCCACCCGGTGGTGCAATCGATGGCCAGATCGAACGTGCCGCGGGCGCAACGAAGGCGCGCGCCACGCCGTAGAGAAGCGTGATCATGAAGATCGGTGCGACCGCCGTTGGGTTGGTGCGTGCGTAGAACATGAGCGCGACGGCGCTCACGAGTTCACCCGACACCGCTATCAGAACCACGTTTCGTCGATAGAAACGGTCGGCGACCACGCCCGTCACCAGAACCAACACCGCCGCGGGGAGAAACTCGACCAAACCGATCCATCCGATGTCGATCTCGCGGCCGGTGATGTCGTAGACCTGCTTGCCCAGCACAGCCGCCTGAAGCATGAGTCCCGTGTAGAGGCAGATGCCGTAGACGAGCATCGCCCGCACGTCGGGCGACTTCAGGACCTCGCGCGACGTCAGCTGAGCGGGTGGCTCGGGGGTGCTCAATTGGCTGGGGTCGACGGACACTGACGGGACCCTAGCCCACTACAAACACTGGTAGACTAATAGTCCGAAAAGGGGTTCCACATGACATCAATCGCAGATGACACGCGCTGGCTCGACGCCACCGACCAGGCGCGGCTCGTACGAGACAACAAAGTCTCCGCACGTGAATTGGCCGAGGCTGCGATCGACCGCATCACGTCGTCGAACCCGCCACTGAATGCGGTGAATTACCAGTGGTTCGACCACGGCCGGAAACTTGCCGACGCAGTCGACCGCGCCGGGGCCACGACTGCATTCGCCGGCGTGCCCTTTCTCTTGAAGGACCTCCACACTTTCTATGCCGGCTTCCCCATCTCAAACGGCAACAAGGCGATGAAGGCAGCCGACTACACGCCGAATTTCTCGACGACACTCGTCGAGCGTTTTGCCGAACAGAACCTGGTGTTCCTCGGTCGCACGACGTCACCCGAATGGGGCAGTGTTCCGGTCACGGAAGCCGAAGCGTGGGGAATCTCGCGCAATCCGTGGAACATCGACCACACGTGCGGTGGGTCGAGCGGCGGGTCAGCCGCAGCGGTCGCAGCCGGAATGGTTCCGATCGCGCATGCGAGTGACGGCGGAGGTTCGATCCGTATACCCGCGTCGTGCTGTGGTCTCGTCGGTCTCAAGGTCTCCCAGGGTCGCATCACGGTCGGGCCCACCCGACTCGAAACGAACCTCGGCGTCGAACTGTGCGTGTCGCGCAGCGTGCGCGACACCGCGGCAATGCTCGACGCCGTCCATGGCCCGGGCGTCGGTGACCTCGTCATCGCACCCCCGCCTGCCCGCCCGTACGTGCAGGAACTCGGCGCACCCACCGGTCGCCTGCGCATCGGATTTGCGACGACGAAGTTCACGGGCGAGCCGATTCACCCGGACTGCGTCGACGCGGTCACGCGCACCGCAGCGTTGCTGGAATCGCTCGGCCACCACGTCGAACCTGCATTCCCCGCCGCATTGAACGACGCACGCGCAGCGGCACGGTTCTCTGCTCTCTGGGCCACGAACATGGCGGCCAACCGCGACGGACTTGCCATTCTTCTCGGCCGTCCGGTCACCGTCGACGACGTCGAACTGATGAACTGGTCGATGGCCGAATACGCAAGCAAACTATCGGCGCTCGACTACGCCCTCGCGACCAATGCAGCCGGAACCTTCAGGCGCCACGTTGCGCAGTGGTGGGAAGACGGCTGGGACCTCCTCCTCACACCGACAACCTCTGCCCCGCCGCTTCCCGTCGGCACGTCGCGCAACGATCCCGCCGATCCCGGCGCGACGGGACGCATCTCCGCCGATTGGGTGTCGTTCACTTCACAGTTCAACACCACAGGCCAGCCGGCAATCAGCCTTCCCATGCACTGGAATGCAGCCGGTCTTCCCATCGGCGTGCAACTTGTCGCTGCTTACGCCCGCGAAGACGTACTCATCCGCGTCTCGTCGCAGTTGGAACAAGCCGCGCCGTGGGCGCAACGACACCCCGAAGCTTGATCAGCCGCGTGAGCTCAGCGGGCCGTCCAGCCGCCGTCAACGACCAGCGTCTGGCCGGTCATGAACGAAGAAGCATCGCTGGCGAGAAACAAGAGCGCGCCGTCGAGTTCGTCGGGATGCCCCATGCGCGGGATCGGCGAGTTCAGGTTGATGTAGCGCTGGCTGCCCTCGTCGGACTCCATGCCGGCCGTCATCTCGGTCTCGAACCACCCGGGGCACAACGCGTTCACCCGCACGCCCTTCCGGGCGAACTGCAATGCCAGTTCCCGGGTCATGTTGATCACCGCACCCTTGCTTGCCGCGTAGTTCGACTGCTTGACGGGCGTCGCCCCGACAAGGCCCAGCATCGAAGCAACATTGACCACGACACCGGTCTTTCGCTCGAGCATCCCGGCGCTCACCAACTTGATGAGATGCCACGCGCCAACGATGTTCACCTGAAGAACATTCTCGAAAGTTTCCAGCGACTCGACCTCGATCCCGCCTGTTCGGGAGATGCCGGCGTTGTTCACGAGAATGTCAACCCGACCGAAATGAGCTTCGGCCCGCTTGACGAGGTTTTCGCGGTCGGCAGCGACACCGACGTCGGTGACAACCGGCAGACATCCGGGCAATTCGGCGGCGAGCGCATCCAGTCTGTCGGCACGGCGCGCGGCGATGACGACCCGTGCGCCGACCGCGTGAAGAACTCGGGCGAAGCGAACGCCGAGGCCCGATGACGCGCCGGTGACGATTGCGACACGGCCGTCGAGGTGGAACTGCGAGAGGGGGTCGAGGTTCTGTGGCACGATCTCCACCATGCCAGAAACGCCCGAGAGATCGGAAAGCCAGCCGCTGATCGTTCTCATTCACGGCGCGTGGCACGGGGCGTGGTGCTGGGCGGCCCTGCAGGCGGAACTCGACAACCGGGGCATTGCCTCGATCGCGATCGACCTCCCGGGTCACGGTGCCTCGACCCTTCCCTTCTCCGATCTGCACGGCGATGCACAACACGTCGTCGATGTCGTGAACTCACTGAATCGACGCGTGGTCCTCGTCGGTCACTCATACGGCGGTGCGGTCATCACCGAAGCAGCCAATCGACTGCTTTCACATGGCTCGACGTCGGTCAATCACCTCGTCTATCTCGCGGCGTTTTGTCCCGACACCGGAGAAAGCGTCATGGACCTCGCTCGACACGAATCGGGCGGGCCCGTCGATCTGGGTGCAGCGATGATCCCGGTCGACGGGGGCCTGTCGATTCTCGACCCGACCAAGGCCGCACCTGCGCTCTACGGCGATTGCGACAAAGCAGCAGTCTCGGCAGCACTCGAACGTCTGTGCCCGCAGCCGCTTGCGACGATGCTCCAGGCCGTCGGCGGCGCACCATGGCGAACGATTCCGAGCACATACGTCGTCTGCACCCGCGATCGCTCGGTGCACCCCGGCCACCAAGAGCACATGGGGGCGCGCTGTGCCAACATCGTGCGACTCGACACCGATCATTCACCATTCCTGTCGAAGACGAAAGAAACGGCCGACGTGATTGCGGGCGTGACCTCATGAAAATTCGCGTTGGTTACGGACTCGGAGTGCGCACACAACTCAACGACACGTCGTTTCTCGACGTGGTCGATGCCCTCGAAAATCTGCGCTACGACAGCCTCTGGGTGAGCGAACGCATCGGGTCGGAGTGCCCCGACCCCGTGGTGGCCATGTCGGTGGCCGCCGCCCGCACGAAGAAGTTGAAGTTCGGCATGAGTGTGATGGTGCTGCCGGGTCGAAACCCCGTGCTTCTTGCCAAGCAACTCGCCACGCTCGACCGCATGTCGAACGGCCGCCTCCTTCCCGCATTCGGCCTCGGCGTCGCCGACGCGGCCGAACAGCAGGCTTTCGGTGTCGAACGCGGCGAACGCGCAAAGATGTTCGACGAAGCGCTCGACGTCATGCGCAAATGCTGGATGGACGATGTGGTGAACCACGAGGGCAAATGGTTCACGCTGAGCGGCCTGCGGGTCGAGCCGAAGCCAAAACAGCGACCACCCGATGTGTGGCTCGGTGGAATCGCACCGAGCGAACTGAAGCGCGTCGCACGCATGAGCGACGGTTGGCTGCCGAGTTTCGTCATGCCCGACGAAGCAGCTGCAGGATGGGAAACGATCAACACCCACGCCGCGGAACTGGGTCGCAGCATCGAAGACGAACATTTCGGTGTTCTCATCCCCTACCGCTTCGGCCCGCTTCCCGCGGCGCTCGCCGCCGGCCTCGGCGCGCGTCGACCCGATCTCGCCGACCCGGGCGTGCTCATCCCGAACGGATGGGACGAATTGGTGGCACGCATCAAGGACTTCATCGCCGTCGGCGCGAGCAAGTTCGTCGTTCTGCCCCTTGTGGAACCGGCCGGATCAGACGCTTGGATTAGGCATCTTGAAGAGGCCGCCGATGTCGTCATTCCGTTGCAAACCTGAGATCCTGCGTCGCACGGGCGCCATTGTTCTCGCAACCACGATGGTGCTGTCCGTTTCGGTTGCCCCGACCGGTGCGGCCACACCCGAAAAGAAATCCCGGAAGCCGCGCGTACTCATCCTCGGTGACTCGGTGTTTTCCATGTTGCTGGTCGCCGACGAGGCTCTCGCCGAACTCAACGACATCATTCCGGTGATCTATCGCGGCCAACCCTGCCAGAAGCTGTTGACGCGGGGCTGCATTCCCGAGGTCAAGCTCAGCGCGTTGCAACAGTTCCGCAATGCGAAGGGCGAATTCACCGACGCGGTCGTCGTGGCAACGGGTTACAACGAGAACCGGGCCAACGCACTGCAAGAGTCGCTCGGGGAATTCCGGCGTGAGGCCAAGCGCCAGAAGGTGAAGCTGATCTGGGCCACCTACCGCATTGCGGGCAACGTGAAAGGCAAGGCGACGCAGTTCAATTCCGAGCTACGTCGGGCGGCGAAGCGTGACCTCGTCTTCGACGTCTTCGATTGGAATCGGCTCTCCGGCAACCGCCCGTCGTGGTTCTCGGGTGACAAGGTGCACCTCTCGCGCGGTGGCACCATGAACCTTGCGCGTCAGCTCGGCAAGTTCCTGAAGCGCACCCTCGCTACGACAGCGTCGACCACAGGGCAAGGGTGACCGCAGCCGCCACGAGGCGGTACCACCCAAAGTGCGACAGCGGTCGTTCGGCGAGATAGCCAACCAACCATCGCACGGCCACCGCGGCCGTGACGAAGGCGATCACGACGCCGAGCAGCGGTCGGGCAATGCCGTAATCGTCGAGCAATTGCCCGCCGTTCTTCGCCAGGTCGAACACCGTTGCCGCGGACAACGTCGCGAGCCCCAAGAGGAAGCTGTATTCGAGTGCGGCCGACAACGAAAGTCCCACCATCACCGCTGCAGCGATCGTGACGAGGCTGCGACTGACCCCCGGCCACAGAGCAAGAGCCTGTGCGCAACCGATGATCACCGCGTGCGTACCGGACAATTGCGTAAGTGTCGCGCCGTCGCGCCGCGGCTTCCACAAGAGAAGAAACACTCCACCCACAACCCACGCAATGACGACAGGTCCGGGCGAGAACAGTTCGTCCTTGATCGTGTCCCCGAACGCGGCACCAACCGCAGCAGCAGGCACGAACGACGTGACGAGCAACCCGAGCACCCGCCTGCCTTCGGCGTCACGGCCGGCGATCCCCTTCAGCATCGAACCAATCCGCATCCGGTACAGCAGCACCACGGCCAGAATCGCCCCGACCTGAATGGCGATCGCAAACGTGTCGGCGGCATCGCGACCCGCAGAATCTCCGAGTCCGAGCCACCTCTGCACAACGACCAGATGGCCGGTCGAAGAAACGGGCAGGTACTCGGTGATTCCCTCGACGATGCCGAGTATCACCGAATCGAGTGTGCTGAGACTCCCCGACACCGGAAGTGCTTACTTCCGCGGCGACGGGTGGTAGCGCCCCGCCGGAAAGGCGGGCTCGACCGTGTGCAGGATGTCCCAGTCGTGCGTCAGTCGACGGTGCGCGATGCGCCAGTCACCGTCGCGACACTCGAAGGAGTCCCAGTAACGACCGGCAAAATTCTCGAGGTACTCACCGCGCTCGTTGCTGCAGCGGTGCCACGCAATGATCTGCGTTTCGACGTCCGCGGTCGTCGCTGATGTGAACGTGATCAACGAGTCGGACGGAAAATGCTTCGTCGCAATTGCATATTCGCGCAATTTTGACGTTGCACCCTTTGCGAAGTCGGCGGCCTTGCCCTGCGCCGCGCCGTAGTCGGTGGTGGCGTCCGAATGGAACGCCTCCATGACGGTGTCGGCGTCGCATGTGTCGATGCCTTTGCAATAAAGCAGGATCGCCCGCCGAATCGCCCGCTCGGCATCTGCAGCCTCCGCCGAACCGAGAGGACCGTTCACGTCTTTTGTCGTCACCATGCAACCGACACTAATGCGGGCAGGACGAGACCGAATTGGCACTCCCAACGGGATTTGAACCCGTGCCGCCACCTTGAGAGGGTGGTGTCCTAGGCCACTAGACGATGGGAGCCTGGGAACGGAAAGGCTACCAGCGGTCCTGAGAACTCAGCGCGCGGAAAATCCGACTTCGGGGCCGAACAACATCGCCAGAATGGCCTTCTTGGTGAGCTCGTTCCATTCGTCGCCGACAGCGTCGTCGTTGGCGAGTTCGACGAGACAACGACTGAAGAAGAGTCCCTGCACCCAGTGCGACACCGCGTAGAGATCGACGGATTCATCGATGAAACCGCGAAGCTGGGGAACCCTCAGGGCGGCTGCAAGCTGTTTGCAACTCTCGACCTGCACCTCACCCATGCGCTTTGCAAAGTCGGGGCGCATGTACGTGCTACCCAGAGCATCGACACGGCGGCTGCGCGCAAGCGGGCCGTCGACGCCGCTCACCAGTTCGCCGATTCGCGTTGCACAGAACTCGATCAGCTCGTCACGGGTTTTGACCTCTTGAATCGCTTCGTTGAACGCGGCGGTCCGTTCCATGAGCGTCTGTGAGAATCGCACGATCTGAGCGTCATCGAGCAAGCCGCGGAGGTTGCCGAAGTGGTGGTACAGCGAACTCGGCGAGCAATCAGCCGCCGCGAGGATGTATTCGAGACGGATTTCGGATTCGCCGGCCTCGTTCAATTGCTCGACGGTTGCCTCGAGCAGGGCATCACGCGTCGATGACTCGCGCCTGCGCCGGTCGGTCACGCGGCGCGGAGCCGGCTTGCGAGAAATCGTCATAATCGCTGGGGAGCAAGGAATCGAACCCTGAATAACAGAACCAGAATCTGCTGTGTTGCCAGTTACACCACTCCCCATCGGGGGCAAAGCCCCACGGGTGCGAGAAGTCTAACCCTCTACCCCGTCACCTTCCACAGCCACCGAAAGCCGATGATTCTGCCGATCGCGACCCCGATGCCTTCCTTCACGTGCTTCGCGATCGCCGACTTTCCATCGACGGGACTCGTCGACGTGGCCGATGTTGCTGCATCGAAACCACTCTCTTCGGCGATGAGCCGCGAACGCAACGAATGGAACGGATCGGTAACGACGACGATCGACTGCGTATCGGCATCAACCACGGAATCATCGACGAGAGAGCGGAGATTGGCGAATGCCTCCCACGTCGAATGCGACTTCGATTCCTCTGCAATCACCGCCTCGGGTACTCCGCGCTCGACGAGATAGTCCTTCGATGCGGATGCTTCGGTGAACCTGTCGCCCGGTTGATTTCCTCCGGTGACGATCACGCGTGGTGCGATGCCGAGTTCCCACAGTTCGACGACGTGGTCGAGACGCGCGGCAAGCTGCCGCGAGGGCCTACCGTCGTATTGGGCGGCACCCATGACGACGATCGCATCGACTCTCGTCATCGACGAGGAGCGCCCCACACGCCACACCTCGAAAGTGGTGAGCGCGAGGTAGACGCCGAGTACGACGACAACCAGGGCGACGAACCGCACGGATTTGCGGATCACCGACATCGGCCGATCAGAGGCGGGCGATCGCCGCGCGCAGACGACCGAGAGTGGTTTCGCGGCCCAACACCTCGAGCGACTCGAAGAGCGGCGGACCAACCGAACGACCGGTGACCGCGACACGCACGGGCGCCTGTGTCTTGCCGAGTTTCAGTTCACGCGATTCGGTGATGGTCTCGAGCCCCGTCTTCAGGTTTGCAGCGGTCCAGTCACCGCACGATTCGCACGCGGCTGCCATTTCGACGAGCACGTCGCGAGCCCACGAGTCTTTGGTTGCCTTCGTCCATGCGGCATCGTCGATGACGGGTTCGTCGAGAAAGAGAAAATCGACCATCGACGGCACGTCGGCCAGCACCTGGACGCGCGTCTGAACCAACTCGGCCATCGCGGAGAACTTGTCCGCATCGAACTTCTCGAGGGGCCACGGCACGTTCGGGCCCGCGAGCACGGGTTGGCACGCCGCGACGAACTCGTCGACCGGCAGTGCCCTGATGTATTCGCCGTTGAAGGCGAGCAGTTTTTGGATGTCGAAGAACGCGGGTGAATGGTTCACGTCTTCGAGACGGAACTCGTCGACGATGCGCTGCCACGGAACTATCTCGGTGTCACCCTGGGGTGCCCAACCAAGCGTCATGAGGTAGTTCACCATCGCCTCGGCGAGGATCCCTTCTTCGCGGTACTGCTCGACGGCCACCTTGTCCCGCCGCTTCGAGAGCTTCTTGCGCTGTTCGTTCACGAGCACGGGCACGTGGGCCCAGGTGGGCGCTGCCCCACCCAGCGCATGCCACAACATCTGCTGCTTCGGCGTGTTCGGCAGGTGCTCTTCGGCCCGCACCACGTGGGTGATGCGCATGATCTGGTCGTCGACGACGTTGGCCAGAAGGAACATCGGCGACCCGTTGCCGCGCAACAGCACGAAATCCTCGATCGTGGCGTTGTCGAAACGCACCTCGCCGCGCACGAGGTCGTGAACGACCGTCTCACCCTCGGGAACACGGAACCGCAGGACACGACCCGGGCCGGGTTCCAGGCCGCGGTCGCGGCTGAATCCGTCGTAGCCGGGCTTGCCCGACGCCTTTGCCCGCTCCTGCACCTGGTCGGGTGTGAGGTCGCAGAAATAGGCCTTGCCCTCGGCATACAGGCGCATCGCCGCCTCGACGTGCGCTGCCGCATTGTCGGACTGGAAGTACGGGCCCTCGAACTGCGGATGGCCCTTGTCGATTCCCAACCACGCCAGGGCATCGATGATGCCCTGCGTCCACTGCGGCTCGTTGCGCGACTCGTCGGTGTCCTCGATGCGCAACACGAAAGTGCCACCCTCGCGCAGGGTCAGCGCCCAGTTGTACAAAGCGGTGCGCGCGCCACCAACATGGAAGAAGCCCGTCGGTGACGGAGCGAATCGATACCGGGGGCCGTTCGACATGACGGCTCAAGGCTACAGACGGAGAGAACCATGCAGAATCAACCGAACGTCTTCGGCGAACCGGTCACCACGTGTTGCACCAGTCCCATGACGGGTTGGTACCGCAACGGATGCTGCGAAACGGGTGGCGACGACCACGGCGTGCACACGGTCTGCGCGATCATGACCGACGAGTTTCTCGAGTTCTCGAAGTCGATGGGCAACGACCTCTCCACCCCGATGCCCCAGTACAACTTTCCGGGCCTGAAGGCCGGCGACAAGTGGTGTCTTTGTGCGATGCGCTGGCAGGAAGCACTCGACCACGGCATGGCGCCGCGCGTCGACCTGTCGGCCACTCACATGCGCACCCTCGAGTTCGTCGACCTCGACGACCTGAAGCGCTTCGCGGTCTAATCGAGAAGGGTCAAGTCGGCGAAAGATTCCCGGCGGCGAACGACGCGCGCGGAGCCATCGGCCACGAACACAACTGCGGGGCGCGTGACCATGTTGTAGTTGGACGCCATCGAGTACCCGTAAGCGCCGGTGACGGGCACCGCAAGAAGATCGCCGACCGCAAGTTCCGCCGGCACGTGTGCGTCGTCGATCAGAATGTCACCGCTTTCGCAGTGCTTGCCGACCAGCCGCACGGGACGATCCCGCAGTGCAGTTGGGTGCGCGGGCATGAACACCTCGTACTGCGCGTCGTAGAGCATGGGGCGCAGGTTGTCGCTCATGCCACCGTCGACGGCGACGTAGTCGCGCACGTTCGGAATGTTCTTCATCGACCCGACCCGATAGACGGTGACCGCGGCCGAGGCCACGATCGAACGTCCCGGCTCGACCATCACTTCGACACCGGCCGGCAGTCCCGCCGTCGCGGCGCGCACGACGGCGGCCCACTGCCCCATCGTCGGCGCGTGTTCTGCCGCGGTGTAGGCGACGCCCAGCCCACCGCCGACCGTGAGTTCGGGAAGACCGAGAGGTGCGAAGAACTCGACCATGGCGGTGGTTGCGCGGCCGAGGAGGTCGGCATCGAGCACGTTCGAACCGATGTGGAAATGAACACCAACGAGGTCGATCGACTTCGCCGCACGGCAACGCTCGATGGCCCGCAACGCATCGCCGTTGGAGAGGTTGAAGCCGAACTTCGAATCGTCCTGGCCCGTCGAGATGTATTCGTGCGTATGGGCGTGGATGCCGGGGGTCACGCGCACCTGCACTCGCGCGCGTGAACCGTCGGCAAGGATGCGCTCGAGTCGGTCTATCTCGTCGAAGTTGTCGACGACGATGTGGCGCACACCCTCGGTGACCGCGTAGCGCAGTTCGTCCTCGGACTTGTTGTTGCCGTGCATCACGCACCGGTCGGCCGGCACGCCTGCAGCACGAGCGACGTACAACTCGCCACCGGTCGCGACGTCGAGCATCAGACTTTCCTCGTCGGCGAGGCGCGCCATCGCCTTGCAGAGGAACGCCTTCGTCGCGTAGATCACGTTGCCTGCACCAAACGAGGAAACGGCCTCGCGGCAGCGGTTGCGAAGGTGCGTCTCGTCGTAGACGAATAGGGGCGTACCGAACTCGGCCACGAGATCGTCGATGCGACAACCGCCGATCGACAGTCGACCGTCGGATTCGACGGTCGCCGTGTCGGGCAACAGGCGCATTTCGATCGGTGCGCGGCTCACATCGCCTCCGGAGCGTCGATGCCCAACAGGCCGAGGCCTGTTTGCAGCACCCGGGCAGTCGCGTCGCACAGCACGAGACGGCTCGAACGTACGGGCTCGTCGGACTTCAGCACGGGGCAATTCTCGTAGAAAGCGGTGAACGCCGTCGCAACCTCGTAGAGGTAGGTACAAAGGCGGTGCGGGCTCGCCTTGTCGATCGTGTCACGGACCGCCGAGTCGAACTGCAGAACGGTGAGCGCGAGAGCACGTTCTTCCGTCGCCGAGATGGCCAGAATTGACGCATCGACGGAGGCTCGTGTCACACCGGCGCGACGGAAGATGCTGCAGATGCGGGCGTGTGCATATTGCAGGTACGGGGCGGTGTTGCCGTCGAACGACAGCATGCGGTCCCAGTCGAAGATGTAGTCCTTCACCCGGTCGGTCGACAGGTCGGCGTACTTCACGGCACCGATGCCGACCATGCGTGCGATTGCGTCCTGCGCGGCGACATCGAGGTCGGGGTTCTTTTCACGAACCGCGGCCGTCGCACGTTCGACTGCCTCGTCGAGCAGTGCCGACAGCTTCACGCTGTCACCGCTGCGGCTCTTCAACATCTTGCGGTCCGACCCGAGAACGTTGCCGAACGCGACGTGGCGCATCTCGACCGTCGGTGGCAGCCAGCCGGCCGCGCGCGTGGCGGCCTCGACCATCTGCAAATGCTGGGCCTGCGGTGCACCGACGACGTACCACATGCGGTTCGCACCCAGACGCTCGACACGGTCGATAACACAGGCGAGGTCGGTCGTCGCGTAGTTGTATCCGCCGTCGCCCTTGCGGATGATCAGCGGCAGGGGTTCGTTGTCGCGGTTCGTGAAGCCATCGAGGAACATCACGTCGGCGCCGTCGCTCTGTTGCAGGTGACCACCCGATCGCAGGCGCTCGACGACCTTCGGAAGAAGGTCGTTGTACGCGCTCTCGCCCATCAGGTCGCCGTCCGTCAGCAGCACGTCGAGTTGGCGGTAGACGCGATTGAAGTACTTGGTGCTCTCGGCGACCAGCACACGCCACATGCGCAGCGTCTCTTCGTCGCCCGCCTGCAGCGCAACGACGCGCAGTCGCGACCGCTCCTTGAAAGCGTCATCTGCCTCGAACTTCTTGCGTGCCTCTTTGTAGAAACCGTCGAGGTCGCCAACGGAAAACTCTTCGGCGGCACGCGCCTCACCGAGGTCGAGCAGGTGCTCGATCAGCATGCCGAACGGCGTACCCCAGTCGCCGATGTGGTTCTCTCGAATCACACGGTTGCCGACGAATTCGTGCATCCGCACCAATGCATCACCGATGACCGTCGACCGCAGGTGGCCGACGTGCATTTCCTTGGCGACGTTCGGTGCCGAATAGTCGATGACGACGGTTTCACCGGTCGGCGTGGCCTGCACCCCGAGTCGTGAGTCGGCGAGAGCGGTACGCAACTGATCGGCAAGAAAACCCGCCGCAAAGACGACGTTCATGAAACCCGGCCCGGCGACTTCGACGGTCTCACACATGTCGGACACATCGCCCACGCGACCAAGAACATCGTTTGCGACGTCACGCGGTGGCCGGCCAATCGCCTTTGCAACCGACAGCGCCCCGTTTACCTGCGCATCGGCATGTTCACTGGGTCGCACGACCGGGTCGACGGCAGAGCCCGCGAGCGCGGCGAATGCATCGGCGAAGCGTTGCGAAAGAAGTTGGAGGGGATCGGCCATGCCGTTGCACATTGTTGCCGACGGAACGGCGTTTCGCGGTGTCAGTTCCGTGCGCACGGGTAACCTGACGGCGCCTCCGGGTCACCGGTCGGCCCTCGTAGCTCAGGGGATAGAGCGTCGGCCTCCGGAGCCGGATGCGCAGGTTCGAATCCTGCCGAGGGCACTGGCACGCCGTGCGATACTTCCCCCATGGGGGAATCATCAGTGAACGCTGCGCAGTGCCCGTACAGCCCAACCGACCCTGCGGTCGTTGAAAACCCGTTTCCGGCCTACCGCCAACTGCGCGAGGAATGTCCCGTGCACAACTCCACGATGGCGGGCGTCGATTTTCTCACGGTCGCGCGACGCGACGACGTGCACGCAATTCTGACCGCACCGAACTTCTGGGTGAACCGCCACGGCGCCGGCATCGCCTATTCCGGCGAGGAT
>JBBANY010000050.1:0-16758 GCA_040401695.1 Ilumatobacteraceae bacterium | reverse complement strand
CGAAGAGGAACTTGCCCGATTGAACGCCGTGAAGGCGTGGCAATCAAAGAAGTTCGACGCCGGCTACGCGATGATCAACTGGCCGGAGGAACTCGGTGGACGCGGTCTGCCCGCGAGTTACGTGCGCGCCTACATGGCCGAAGAGCGCAAGTTCGTCATTCCGTCCGCGGGTGAATTGCCGCCGACGTCGATGGGGCTCATCGCACCGACCGTCGCTGCATTCGGCACACCCGAGCAGAAGGAAAAGTGGTGCAAGCCGATCATGCGCATGGACATCTGCGGATGCCAGTTGTTCTCCGAACCGAGCGCCGGATCCGACCTCGCATCGCTCACAACCCGTGCGGTGCGCGACGGGGACGAGTGGATTCTGAACGGCCAGAAAGTGTGGACCTCGGGTGCGCGCTTCTCGGAGTGGGGCCTTGCAATCACGCGCAGCGACTTCGACGTGCCCAAGCACAAGGGTCTCACCGCGTTCATGGTGCCCTTCGACTGGAAGGGTGTCGAAGTTCGCCCCATCAAGCAGATGTCGGGCGGCGCCAACTTCAATGAAGTGTTCCTCACCGACGCCCGCATCCCCGACGAGTTCCGTCTCGGACCCGTCGGCGAGGGTTGGCGCGTTGCACTCACGTGTCTCGGCTTCGAGCGCGACCACTCGAGCAGTTCCTCGAGCAGTCACACCGGTGGATCGTTCAAGCAGGTCGTCGCGGCCGCGCGTTGGGCCGGCGTTCTCGACGATCCGATCATCCGCCAGGAGATCGCAAAGCTCTACGGACTGTTGCGCACGGCGCAGTACACCAACCGTCGCGTCGCCGCGGGCATGCGAGCCGGCCAGACACCCGGCCCCGAAGGCTCACTCGGCAAGTTGATGTGGACCGCAGGAATGACGAAGACCGGCGACGTGATCGCACAGATTCTCGGTGCGAAGGTCGTGGTCGACGGCGGCGAGTGGGGCACCTACGCGTGGAGCGAACACATCCTCGGCGCGCCGGGCTATCGCATTGCAGGTGGCAGCGACGAGATTCAGCGCAACATCATCGGTGAGCGCGTGCTCGGACTGCCCGCCGAACCGCGCGTCGACAAGGACCTCCCCTTCTCGGAGGCGCAACGCACAGCCCGCAAGGGCTAGCGAACAACAACGCGCAGCCCGCAAGGGCTAAGTGAACAACGACCGCAAGGGCTGAGTGAACAACGCCCGCGAGGGCTGATCAGTCGATCGAACCGATCTGGGTGCCGACCTCGTAGGTCTCGCCCTCTTCGCCGGTCAATCGCACGACGCCGGCGATCGGCGCTTCGATGTCGTTTTCCACCTTGTCGGTTTCGAGGCGGTACAGCACGTCGCCCGGCTGAACTTCCTGGCCGTCTTCGACGAGCCACTCGACGAGGGTGCCCTCGGTCATCGAGACACCGAGCTTGGGGATGCTGATGGGGGTTGACATGCCCTTCTTTCTACCCGTTTTCGATGGCAGGCTACGAGTCATGACCGAATCCCCCGCACAAGGCCGCCCCGTGGAGACCGACGAAACCGTCCTGCCATGGTGGATGAACCCCGTCAACATCATCCTCATGGTGGTGGCCGCCGCGGTTCTGGCAGCCGCGGTCGGCTTCGTCTTCGGCGAGTCGCGAGGCAAGGGTGCAAAGAACGGCTCGGACATCGGCTTTCTCCAGGACATGCGGATCCACCACGAGCAAGCCGTCAACATGGGCCTCATCTATCTCGATGTGTCGGCTCCGGGAATGGGTGACGGTTCCGAGTCGCGCGGCACGCTGCGTCTCATCGCGCGCGAAATCATCGTCAACCAGTCGAACGAGGCCGGACGCATGGTGCAACTGTTGCGCCAGTTCGATGCCGCCGAGACGAACGAGACGGACCAGGTGATGGGCTGGATGGACGAGCCCACTCCCCTCGCGCAGATGCCCGGTTATGCCACCGATGACCAGATGCAGTCGCTTCAGCAGTCACGTGGAATCGACGCCGACCGGATGTTCGCCGAATTGATGATCGCCCACCACAAGGGCGGGGTGCACATGGCGGAACATGCGGGTATGCACGGCTCGAACGACGAGGTCCGCGCGATGGCGAACTCGATGACAAAGGCCCAGACCGGCGAGATCGCCGAGCTGGAGAAACTTCTCGCCGCAGCGGGCTGAGACGTTTACTTGTTGGTGCGCTTGACGGCCGCGACGACGTCGTCGACCTGCGGCAGGAACGCTTTTTCGAGGTTGCTCGCGTACGGAATCGGAATGTTCTTTCCACCGACACGCTGAACCGGCGCGGCGAGAGTGCCGAACAGTTCCTCGTGGATGCGGCTCGACAGTTCGGCACCGAAACCACAGCGCGTGACTGCCTCGTGCACCACGACGGCGCGCTTGGTCTTTGCGACCGACGCCATGACCGCGGCCTCGTCGTAGGGGACGATCGAACGCAGGTCGATGACCTCGGCGCTGATGCCCTCTGCGGCAAGTGCCTCGGCGGCCTGCTTGCAGGTGTGCACCTGTCGGCCGTACGAAATGAGCGAGACGTCCTTGCCCTCGACGACGGTGTTCGCCTTGCCGAGCGGCACGCGGTAGTCACCGGCGGGAACCTCTCCTGCATACGCCGGGTCCCAGTACATGAGCATCGGCTCGACGAACAACACAGGGTCGGCGTCGAAGATCGAACTGATGAGAAGACCCTTCGCGTCGGCAGGATTCGAAGGGATCGCAACCTTCATGCCCGGCGAGTGCACGGCGAACGCCTCGAGCAGTTCCGAGTGCTGTGCACCGAAACCACGGCCGGCTCCGGCGCTGGTGCGGATGACCATGGGCACGGTGGTCTGGCCACCCGACATGTAGCGAATCTTTGCTGCGTGGTTCGTGATCTGGTCGAGGCAGACCCCGATGAAGTCCATGATCATGATTTCTGCGACGGGCTTGTAGCCGGCGATTGCCGCACCGACGGCAGCACCGATGATTGCCGCTTCGGAGATCGGGGTCTTGCGAACGCGCTCCGTGCCGTACTTGGTCGAAAGACCCTTGGTGATCTTGTAGACGCCACCCGACGGTTCGGCGATGTCCTCACCGAGGAGGAACACCTTTTCGTCGAGTCCCATGGCGACATCCATCGCCTCGTTGATGGCCATGCCCATCGGCATGATGCGGGGTTCGGTCGTTGTCATCGCGCGTTCCTCACTTGATGATTTCTTCGTAGACGTCGGTGTAGAGCTCGTCCATGGGCGGCTCGGGGCTGTTCATCGCAAAATCGACGGCGTCGTCGACGAGGGCCTTGATCTGGTCCTCGATCTCGGCGAGCTGCGACTCGTTCGCGTGGCCGTTCTCGAGAAGCCACGCACGGAAGGCCGGCAGCGGGTCGGCTGCCATTGCGGCCTTGCGCTCTTCTTTCGGCATGTACTCCATCGCGTCGCCCATGAGGTGACCCCAGAAGCGGTACGTGCGGGCCTCGATCAGCGTCGGGCCCTCGCCGGCACGGGCGCGGGCGACTGCTTCGCCGGCGACCTTCCACATCGCGACGGGGTCGTTGCCGTTCACCGTCACACCGGGCATTCCGTACGACGCCGCGCGCTCGGAGATGTACTCGACGCCGGTCGACATCGCCATCGGGGTGTGTTCGCCGTAGAGGTTGTTTTGGCACACGAAGATGACGGGCAGTTTCCACACGGCCGCCATGTTGAGACCCTCGTGGAACGCACCGATGTTCGATGCGCCGTCACCGAAGTTCACGACGGTCACCTGATCGGTTCCCGACAGTTGCGCCGCGAGACCGAAACCGTTGGCGATCGGGATGCCCGCGCCGACGATGCCCGTGGTCACCATGAGACCCGATGCGGGGTGGGTGACGTGCATCGGGCCACCCTTGCCCTTGCAGGTTCCGGTGCCACGGCCGAGGAACTCGGCCCACAGTTCGCGCATGGGCACGCCCTTTGCGATGTGGTCGTGGAGACCGCGGTAGATCGTCACGACGTAGTCGTCGGGACGCAGGTGCACTGCGTAGCCCGCGCTGATGCATTCCTGACCGCGGGGCGAGTAGTAGATCAACTGGACCTGACCGCTCGTCAACATCGCGCGGAATCTCTCGTCGGCGGTCTTGATCTTCTGCTGGATTTCGAACATCCGGAGGAGCGCGTCGCGGTCCGGTGCATCAGGGCGGTTCGTGGTTGCCATAGGAAACCTTTCCTATCAGAAAAGCCCCGCGGAACAGGGGGTCGAGACCGTCAATGGCATCCGTCAGGTGAGCGCATCGCGCAGCAGGCTCGTCAATTCGACCGGCTTGTCACCCTGGATGCTGTGGCCGGCCCCCTCGACCACCACGACTGCGGCGTCGGGGCGTCGTCGGAGCAACTCGGCGACATCGGCGTCGTCGACCACGGGCGACAGCGAACCCCTGAAGAGCGTGAGCGGACAGCCGAGTCCGGACACGACGTCCCACAACGCCGACAGCGCGGTTGCGGGAACGGGATCACCGCTTTCCTGGGCATCGCGCACGTGGCTACGACGGTCATAGCGCCACTGCCACGACCCGTCGTCCAGTTGCTTCGCATTGTGCAGAATCCCGCGGCGCAACGACGACACGGTGCGCGTCGGGTTGTGTTCGATGGTGCGCGCGAGAAGGTCGTCGAACGAGGCAAACGCCTGCGGCCCGTTGACGAAGTCGAGCACCGCCTTTGCCTTCGCACCAGTGACACCTGGCGTGATGTCGACAAGGGCAAGTTTGCGCACCAAGTGGGGCGAGTGACCCGCAAGCGCGAGAGACGTGAGTCCGCCGAGCGACATGCCCACCACGATCTCCGCCGATTTTGCGTGTGTTCCGATGAGATCGGCGAGATCGGCCGCCATCGAAGCGGGTGAATATGCCGCATCGTCGCGCCAATCCGAGTGACCGTGGCCGGGCAGGTCGACGGCGATCAACGACTCGCCGAGACCCAGAGCGACCGTGTCCCACGTGTGGGCGTTCTGCGAGCCGCCGTGAACGAGCACCAGCCGTGGCTCACCGGTTCCCCACTTGAGAAAACTCATCGTGCGACCGTCGGCCAACACGTGTTTCATCCGCGCGACCCGCGGATCGGGCGACACACCGAGTGCGTACTCGGCGATGTTCTCGTGAAAGAGACCGAACTCGTCGTAGTCAATGCGCTCGCCCATGGGATCAGCCTCCGGTTGTCGTCGGTGCAGCCGTCTGAGCGGGCGCGACCGTCGTGGTTGCAGCGGGAACCGGAACCGTAGTCGGCGCCGTCGTCGACTGCTGCGGCTGCTTCTTTGCCGTCGTTGTCGGCGCAATCGATGTCGTCGTTTCGCCCGCGATCGTCGTCGTGGTCGACTTCGCCTCGGAGGTCGTGGTCGTGTAATTCGGGTCTGGCTTGTCGGCCGGCGGCAACGGTGATCCGTACTCTTCGGGTTCCTTCACACCATCGAAGATGTAGATGCGATCGCCGTAGGCGACGAGCGACGGGAAGTACTCGGAGATGAACATCGGGATGCGGATGCACCCGTGCGATGCGGGCCGAATCGGCACCTGTGCCGCACCGTGCACTGCGACGCCACCGTTGAAGTAAACGGGGTTCCACATCGTGCCGAGTTTGCTTTCACGAGTTCCCGAGCGGCGGTTGTAGAAGTAATAGAGACCCGCGGGCGTGAGCGACTCGCCGCAGATTCCCTTCTTGATCGGTTCGGTGCCGTTCAGGTTTCCGTCTTCGCCCGGGTCGATCGTGACTTCCTCGCACCAGGGTTTGTTGTCGCCCGAAGAGATGTGCGTGATCAACACCGGCTTGTCCTGCTTGAAGACGATCAAAACCTGCTCGGGCAGGTAGACCTCGACGTGCGTCTCGGTTTGCGCATTCGGACGACGTGGAACGACGAGACCGTCGCGCTGCGCGACCTGCCACATCTCGGGAGTGAACTCGTCCTTCACGCCGCTGATCGGTATGCGCATGATCAGTTTCTGGAACGCCCACACGGCCTGGAGGGTTTGGTATCCGAAATCACCGTCGATGAGGTTCGGGTCGAAGCCGATGTCCTTCAGCCGCTGCTGCATGCGCTTCACGTCGTCACCCTTGTCGCCGAGGACGAGAGTTCTCGACAACGCGATGAACGGCTGCGTCGTCGCGACGGGATTCGATGTCGACGTCGTGGTGGTCGCGGTCGACGACTCGTCGCGGCCCGCGAATGCGACCGACACGACCGTGAGCAACACCGCGAGTGCGAGATACGCCGGCCGCCACTTGCGCAGGTGAGAGCCCCGCGGGGAGTGGGCGTCGTATGGGTGGTCGGGGTGGGTGTCCATGCGGGCGGGACCGTCGGGGTGACGGACCCCGGGATCAACCCTGAAGGCTACGAAGTTCCCTGCGCAGTGAGAACATCTCGCGCAGGATCTTGCGGATGACGGAGGGCGAACTGAGCGTCGAGATGCCCCGGGTGCGCGGGAAGTAGTCGACCCCGAACTGGATGACGCTCTTTCCCGTCTTCCGCGCCCGGATCACGAGTTCGGCATCGATGAACGAGCCTTCGCTCTTCAACTCCATCTCGCGCAACAGCGAACCCCTGCACAACTTGAATGCGAAGTTGATGTCGCGCATCTTCACACCGAAGAGCACCCGCACGAGACCGTTGTAGAAGGCCGAATAGACGGTGCGGACGTAGCCCTCACCCGTTCGGTCGAAGCGGTATGCGCTGACGATGTCGGCCTCGTAGTAACGCATGAGACGCACCGCCTTGCGGGCTTCGAGCATGTCGAACGGCAGGTCGGCATCGGTGTAGAGAATGAGGTCGCCGGTCGCGTTCGCAAAGCCGGTCTTCATGGATCCGCCGAGTTTGCGGTTCACCGGATGATGCACGACGCGCACTCGCGGGTCCTCCGCCGCGTACTTGTCGGCAAGTTCGGGCGTCGAGTCGGTCGATGCGTCGTCGATGATCAGAAGTTCGTAGGTCTCGATCTCGCCCATACGCACGAGTTCTTCGCAGAGTTCACGACCCGCGGACAACGCGCGTTCGATGTACGCCTCTTCGTTCCACATCGGGAAAAAGACGGTCATCTTCTCGAAGTTCGCCATGCGCCGGTCAGGCTACAGCCGACGCATTCGGCGTAGTATTCGCCCGAATGTCCGCACTTTGGTCACGCATCCTCGCGGCCACGTGGGTTTTGGTCGCGCTTGCGCACGGTTTCGTGTCGGTGGCGAGCAGGCGCACGGGCAAGCCGCTGTGGTGGGTCGACGACCACGGCATCGCCGGGGACGCGACACCCGTCATCGGCGCGGCGGTCGTCTATCTCGCCATGCTCGCCGCTTTCGTCGTCGCCCTGCGGCGTGCGCCACGGTCACCGTTCGTCTCCGCCGCGGTCGCCGTGGCACTCGGTGCAAGTGCGGCGGTCGATCTCGGACCCGCACCGGGCTCGGCACTCGTCGCCCTCGCTGCCGCGGCATCAGCGCTCGTCGCCTCGTTCGCGGCTCTGGCGGGGCGCACCGCACACCGCTAATCTCTCGCGCAGCAACGCATTCGAGATTCGGGGGAACGAAAATGCGCGGTATCAAGCATCCGCTGTCGGGAGCGACCTACGACCTGACCGAAGCGGGGACCATCCTCGTCCAGAAGGATGGCCTGGCCGGTGAGTTCACGAAGGACGGCGTCTACCTGAACGGGGACATCAAGCAGTGCGATCCGCACCTGTGCGTGTGGATCGGAGGTCGACAGGTGTCTGTCGACCCGAACATGGCACGAAACCAACGAGCCGTCGCAGCGCAACGGCTGGCAAAGGAAGGGGCGACGAAATGACAATGACTTCACCTGCACCCGGAGAGGCCCGCTCACCCGGCCTCTCGTACCAGGATCTGCACAAGAACGATTCGCGGCCCGTGCCCGAGGTTCTGCGCTGGGTCAATTGGGAATTCATGGGTGATGCCGACATTCCCGTCGCCGCCTACACCAGCCGTGAATGGCACGAACTCGAAAAGGAAAAGATCTGGAAGCGCGTCTGGCAGATGGCGTGTCGCGAGGAAGACGTCCCGAACGTCGGCGACACACTGCGCTACGACATTTGCGAGAACTCGATTCTCGTCGTACGCACCGCGCCGGACACCGTGAAGGCATTCCACAACGTCTGTCTGCACCGCGGACGCTTGCTGCGCGAGTTCGACGGCCCCGCCAACGAACTGCGCTGCCCCTTCCACGGTTTTTGCTGGAACCTCGACGGCTCGCTGAAGCAGGTGCCGTGCGAATGGGACTTCCCGCACGTCGAAAAGGACGAGTGGAACCTGCCCGAGGTCAAGGTCGGCACGTGGGGCGGATTCGTGTTCATCAACATGGACCCGAATTGCGAGTCACTCGAATCGTTCCTCGGCGACTTCCCGTGGCACTTCGAGCGTTGGCCCCTCGAGAAGCGCTACAAGAGCGTGCACGTCGCCAAGATCTTTCCGACGAACTGGAAAGTCGTACAGGACGCGTTCAGCGAAGCGTTCCACGTCGTCGCCACGCATCCCCAGCTGTTGTCGAGCATCGGCGATGCAAACTCGCAGTACGACTGGAAGGGCAACTACTCACGCGCGATCACACCCAACGGCACTCCGAGCCCGCACATCAAGTACGCACCGACCGAACAAGAGATGTTCGATGCGGTGGCCGACAAGCGCCTCGACGAGGAACCGCCGGTCGTTCTTCCGCCCGGGGTCACCGCACGACAGATGTTCGGCAACGGCGGTCGCGCAACCATGCGTGAAGTCTTCGGCGACAAGGCCGACGAATTCAGCGACGCCGAGTTCAGCGACAGCATCTATTACACGCTGTTCCCGAACTTCCACCCGTGGGGTGCGTTCAACCGCATCTGCTACCGCTTCCGTCCGTACGAGGATCGCCACGACATGTCGATCATGGAGTGCATGTATCTCGAGCCGTACGACGAGTCGAAGCCCAAACCACCCGCAGCGTCGATCCACTGGCTGGGTGTCGACGACGATTGGGCCGAAGCACCGGAACTGGGGAACCTCGCCCGCGTCTTCAACCAGGACACCTTCAATCTCCCGAAGGTGCAGCGGGGCTTGAAGGCGATGACGAAGCCCGGCGTCACTCTGGCGAACTACCAGGAGACGAAGATTCGCCACGTGCACATGCTCATGAACCGGTGGTTCCAAAAGCCCTGAGGGGCGAATTGATTCCCTGAACGGGTGCGTGCGGTCGGTACCGTATGCGCCATGTCCGACGCATCCCGCAGCAAGGTCCTCACGTCTCTCCCCTCGGGTGAGCGCGTGGGTATTGCGTTCTCGGGCGGTCTCGACACTTCGGCCGCCGTCGCGTGGATGCGCGAGCGTGGAGCACTTCCCTATTGCTACACGGCCGACCTCGGCCAGCCCGACGAGCCCGAGCTCGACCAGATTCCCGACCGGGCGCTGCAGTACGGAGCCGAAGCCGCTCGTCTCGTCGACTGCCGCGAGGAACTCGTGCGCGAGGGGCTCATCGCGCTTCAATGCGGCGCTTTCCACATCACCACCGCGGGCAAGACCTATTTCAACACCACACCACTCGGCCGCGCGGTCACCGGAACGTTGCTCGTGCGCGCCATGCGGTCGGACGACGTCGACATCTGGGGTGACGGCAGCACCTACAAGGGCAACGACATCGAGCGCTTCTACCGCTACGGGCTGATGGTGAATCCGTCGCTGCGCATCTACAAGCCGTGGCTCGACCCGACGTTCGTCGGCGAACTCGGCGGCCGCAGCGAGATGAGCGAGTTCCTCACCACGCGCAAACTTCCGTACCGCGCGAGCAAGGAAAAGGCGTACTCGACCGACGCCAACATCTGGGGCGCCACGCACGAGGCGAAGTTGCTCGAAGAACTGAACAACGGCATGGACCTCGTCGAGCCGATCATGGGCGTCGCACACTGGAAATCCGACGTTGCCATCGCCGAAGAGACCGTCAGCGTCGAATTCGTCGAGGGCTGGCCGGTCGCGATCAACGGTCGCCGTTTTGCGTCGCAGGTCGACCTCGTCAACGAGGCGAACACGATCGGCGGTCGGCACGGCCTCGGCATGTCCGACCAAATCGAAAACCGCATCATCGAAGCCAAGAGCCGCGGCATCTACGAGGCACCGGCACTCGCCCTCTTGCACATCGCCTACGAGCGTCTCGTCAGCGGCATTCACAACGAGAACACGATCGAGAACTACCGCACCATGGGCCGTCGCCTCGGTCGTCTTCTCTACGAAGGACGTTGGTTCGACCCCCAGGCACTCATGCTGCGCGAACCCCTCATGCGTTGGGTCGGCAGCGCGGTCACCGGAACCGTCACGGTGCGCCTGCGTCGCGGTGACGACTACACCATCGTCGACACCAGCGGTCCCCACCTCACCTATGCACCTGAACGACTCAGCATGGAGCGCGTCGAAGATGCGGCGTTCGGTCCGCTTGACCGCATCGGCCAGTTGACGATGCGCAATCTCGACATCGACGACAGCCGCGAGAAGCTCGACGTCTACCGCAAGACCGGAACACTCGGTGCGGGCGGACTGCTGGCCCTCGGCGGCGCTGGCGACGACTGATCAACCGGCAACGATGCGGGCCGCGATGCCGGCGACGAGGGCCGTGCGGAACGGAATCGTCTCGACGATCACGTGCTCGCTCACCCCGTGAGCACCACCGCCCACCGCGCCGAGACCGTCGAGGGTCTTCACGCCGATCGCCGCGGTGAAGTTGCCGTCGGATCCGCCACCCACCGAGACACCGTCGATGTCGCGACCGTCGATCTCGCGCGCCACCTCTCGGGCGAGCGCAAAGAGTTCCGCTGACATCGATTCGTGCATCGGCGGGCGATGGAGACCGCCGGACACCGTGATCTTCGCCCCGTCCACGACGGGACGCAGTGCATTCATCAACGATTCGACACGAGCCTTCTCCTCGGGCACCACGACCCGCGCATCGACGAGAATCGATGCGTGATCAGGCACGGTGTTGTCGGTCGTGCCCGCGGCGGCCACTGTCGGCGTCACCGTGGTGCCGAGTTCGGGCTTGCCGAAGCCGTTGATGACCTGCACCTGGTGGGCCAACTCGACGAGCGCGTTGATTCCCTTTTCGGGTTCCAGGCCCGCATGGGACGCGCGACCCTCGATCGACACCTCGAACGTGCCGGTGCCCTTGCGTGCGACCTTCAGCGCGCCACCATCGGCGCTCGGCTCGAGCACGAGCACGGCATCGACTCCACGGGCAAGTTCTTCGACGAGACCCCGACTGGTCTTCGAGCCAACCTCTTCGTCCGCGGTGAACAACATCGCGACGTGGGCGGGATCGATGCCCGAGTCACGGAGAATCCGCGTTGCGTGAACCGCCTGCACGATGCCGGCCTTCATGTCGAACACACCGGGTCCACGCAGCACACCACCGTCGTTGGTGAAGGGTCGCTCGTCGAGCGACCCCGCCCGGTGCACCGTGTCGTGATGTCCGAGGAACAACACCGCCGGACGTGCCGAGGCACGCACCACCACGTGCGGGCCGACGGGCGAGTCGATCAGTTCGGCGATCAAACCCGTCTCGCGTTCGATGAGTTCCGCGACACTGTTCGCGCTGGCCGCCACTCGTGCGACGTCGCGCGACGGTGACTCGACGGACACGAGGCGACCGATGTCTGCGACGGCGTCGTCGAGCGACTCGGTCGCTGCGACGAGGAACGGGTGCACGTGGAAAGAATAGGGTGCACCAATGGACTTCATCGCCAATTTGATGGACGCCGAACTTGACCCCGTCGAGTGGGCCCGCGTACGCGAAAACGAGGGGTGGCATGTCCTTGGCTGCGCCGATCACTTCTTCAGCCCCACCAAGACCTACCCGCACGTGTGGGTGACGCTCGCTGCCATGGCTTCGGCCACCACGAAGGTGAAACTCACCACGTCGTTCGCCAACAATCTCTTTCGCTCACCCGTCGAATTCGCGCAGGCCTCGCTGCAGATGCAGCGCATCTCGCGCGGCCGTTTCGAGGCGGGCCTCGGCGCGGGTTGGGAAAAGGCGGAAGCCATCGGAGCCGACATCGACTACCCGGAGCCGGCGGTCCGCGCCGAGCGGTTCATCGAGGCGGCGAAGATCGTGCGCCAGTTCTTCGACACCGGTGCCTGCAGATTCGAGGGCAAGCACTACGACATCGACGTTCCCCGTCTCGGGCCGATTCCGACCGAGGGTGCGCCTCCCCTCGTCTGCTCTCTCGGTGGTCCGCGCACGATCAGGAACATCGCGCCGATCGCCGACCGCGTCGAGGTGAAGTTGATCTCCAACATCACCCGCGACGGAGCAGTGAATCTTCCTGCGATGGCGAGCGTGCCCGAGTCGCACCTGTACGACCTCGTGAAACAGATCCGCGACGTCAACCCCACGGTGCCGCTCAGCGTGTTCATCCTCTGTTCGGCGGGCGACGACGACCGCTCGAAGGGAGTCGAATCCCTGCTCGGCGACTCGTTCCTCGGCGGCTTCTACGGTGCGCCGGGAAAGGTCGCGGCGTCGATGATGCGGCTCGGCGAGGCCGGCATCGATCGCATCGAGGTCAGCCCCTTCACCGAGGCAAGCTTCGCCGCGCTCGCAAAAGAACTGTTCTGATCACAGCGTGGTGACGGCCCGCGAATAGTCGAGCCGCGGCAGTCGGTCGAACCACGCGTTGTCGCCCGGCTTGCCGATGTTCATCACCATGATCGTGCGCAAGCCGGTTCCCGCCAAGAGGTCGGCATCGATCCCCGCGGTGTTCACGCCAAGCATCGGTCCCGCTGCAAGGCCGAGTGCACGCACACCGACGATGAAGTAACCCGCCTGCAACCACGCTTGCGAAACCGCGAACTGGGTGCGGTACGCCTCGTCGGCGAACATGTCCTTCGCGCCGGGAAAAATCGGGAAGACCTCGGGCAGGGTCTCGTGAAAATTCAGATCGGCAGCGACGACCGCGACGAGCGGGGCCATCTCGGCCTTCGGCTTGTTGCCGTCGAGCAGATGACCGACGACTTTTGCTTTTGCTTCCGCGCTGCGCGCGAGTACCAGGCGCATCGGCTGGGTGTTCATGCTCGTCGGGCCCCACTTCGCCAGTTCGTACAGCGCCTCGACCTGGGCATCGGAGACGGGCTCGTTCGAGAAAGTGTTGGCCGTGCGGGCCTGGGCGAAGAGGAGATCCTGTGTTTCTGCGTTGATTGCGTACATACGGCGAACCCTATCAGGATTTACTTGCGCTCGCAACTAATTGACTCAGGGACCTTCGCCACGCACGCGGCGACCACGACCTGTCAGACTGACGGAATGTCGGGGGACACGATCGAGCAAGCGTCGATCGACGAGACGACCCCGCGCATCGCGACTCTCGGTCTTGCCACTTCGATGCTCGGCATGACCGCACTTCCCTTCGCGGTCACGGGCACCAACCTTGCAGTTCCCCTGATCAAGGCCGACTTCGATGCGAGCCTCTCCACACTGTCGTGGGCGCTGTCGGGTTACTCCATCGTTCTCGCTGCGCTCACGATGCTCGGCGGCACGCTCGCGGCACGCATCGGCACACTGCGCGCCTTCCAAACCGGCGCGGCAATCTTCGCCTTCGCTTCACTGATCTGTGTTTTTGCGCCCAATCCGGCGGTCCTCGTCGCAGGACGCGTGCTGCAGGGCATCGGCGGCGCCTTCGTCGTTCCCGCGTCGGTGTCGGTCGCCCTCGTGGGCTGGCCCGAGTCGCGTCGCGCCTTCGCGATGGGAGTGTGGACCGGCGCCTTCCCCATCGGGTCGACCACCGCGCCGATCATCTGCAGCGCCGTGATCACGGGAGGCGAATGGCGTTGGATCTTCGTCGTGCCTCTTGGACTCGCGCTCGCGACGCTCGCGCTGTCGTTCGTGCTTCGTGCGGCAGCAAAAGGACAACCGATTGCGGCACCACTCGAGTCGGGCATACCCGACATCGCCGGCATGGTCGCCGGAACGCTGGCGACCGGCCTCATCGCACTGGGCCTCGTGCAGAGCAACGCGTGGGGCTGGACGAGCGCCCGCACCATCGGCGTCTTCGTCGTGGCAGTGCTGCTCGTTCCCATTCTCATCACTCGGTCACGCGTGCACCCACGGCCGTTCCTGCCGGTGCGAATGTTCGGCGTACCGACGTTTCGCGTCGCCAACATCGCCAACGTTTCGGTGTCGATGATCGGAATGTCGGTGTGGCTCATCTGGCCGCTGCTTCTCGGCAACCTCTGGAAATACGATGCCTGGGGTATCGGCCTCGCGATGTCCCCGACCCCGGTCCTCGGTGGCCTCGGTGCGATCTTCTCCTCGCGCCTGGTCGAACGCTTCGGATACCGCAAGCTCCTCAGTGCCGGTGCCGTCGCCCTCGTTGCAGCCACCGCATGGTTCACGTTCCGCACCGAAGTCGAACCCGACTACTGGGGCCATCTGTTCCCCGGACTCATCCTCACCGGCATCGGGATGGGGCTTCTCTTTTCCTTCCTGAACGCCGCCGCGCTGTCCGATCTCGAACCGCGTGACTACCCCACCGGCAATGCGACGTTCAGCACCGGTCGCTTTCTCTCCGGAGCCATCGGTATCGCCGCGGTCGTCGCGATGATGAGCAGCGGTGGCGAGCACCCGGTCGATCCGTTCCGTCGGGCCTATGGCTTCCTCTTCGCCATGTCGATCGTCGCGTTCTTTGCAATCGTCGTCCTCTGGCCCCGCAAGAAGGCCTGACCCGCGCCCCGTCTGTTTGGCATACCTAACAGTTGGCGTTAGTATTCGGCACGCCTAACAGTCCCCGACGAAGGACCACGACGTGCCACAACCCACTCCTTCCCCACGATCGCGCCCGTTTCGCCGCCTCGGCGGGCTCGCCATGCTGGCGGTTCTCGCCGTGGTTGCAACGGCCTGCGGATCGGACGGGAGTGACGACCAGCGAACCGTCACCGTGTACACGGGCCGCCACTACGGAATCGAACCGGTCTTCGATGCATTCACCGCGGCCACGGGCATCGCCGTGCGCTTCACCGCGGGTTCCGACCCCGAACTGCGCGAACGACTGACCGCAGAGGGCGACAACACGCCCGCCGACCTCGTCATCGCTGCCGATGCCGCGAACATCGAACTCGCCGCGGGCGCGGGGCTCCTTTCCGCGGTCGACAGCGAATCGTTGTCGACGTCGATCCCTGCCGAACTGCGTTCCGAGAAGAACGAATGGTTCAGCCTCAGCCGCCGCCTGCGCGTCATCATGTTCTCGAACGAGCGGGTCACCGACCCGCCGACGTCGTACGCCGATCTTGGTGATTCGAAGTGGTCGGGCCGCCTCTGTCTGCGGCCGAGCACACACCCGTACACACAATCCCTCGTTGCAAACCTCATCCTGAATCGAGGCGCCGACGAGGCGCGCACGATCGTCGAGTCGTGGGTGAAGAACAAGCCGCTCTACATCAACTCCGACACCGACATTCTGAAAGCCATCGCGGCGGGTGATTGTGACGTCGCGATTGCCAACACCTATTACCTCGCCCGTCTCCTCGACGAAGACCCCGCCACCCCCGTCGCAATCAGTTGGCCCGAGCAGGACGGCTCCGGTGCGCATCTGAACGTCAGCGCGGCAGGTGTCACGAAGGCAGCCCAACACCCGACTGAAGCGCTCGAACTCCTCGAGTGGCTCGCCACCGACGGACAGAAAGCGTTCAGCGAAGCGAACTTCGAGTACCCGGCCGACCCGAGTGTGGCCCCCGCCGACGTGCTCGTCGGTTTCGGTGAGTTCACCGCCGACGTCACCGCGGTGCGTCAGCTCGGCGGGCTGAACACCGATGCCGTCGACGTGCTGTCACGTGCCGGCTACGAGTGAGGCTCCCCTGCGCGCGATGGTGACGAACCGCTCCTCTTCGGCAGCCGGGTGGTTGACCATGTGTGTCGTCGCCGGTCTCGTTGCGGCGCCGGTGGTCGTCATCGTCTCGTCGATCATCGACCCGACTCCCTCGATGTGGAGTGAACTGTGGCAGACACGACTCCCCGGCATGATCAGCGACACCGTGACGCTCCTCGTCACCGTCGTGGTCGGAACGCTCGTCCTCGGAACCGGGCTTGCGTGGCTCGTCACCGCGTACGACTTTCCGGCTCGTCGCATCGTCGGTTGGCTCCTCGTCGCCCCGCTCGCCGTACCGGGCTACGTGGCAGGTTTCGTGTGGCTCGACACGCTGTCTGGCCCGTTCGGTCAGCGCGGCGTGCGTTCGATCTGGATCTGCGCGGCGACACTCACCCTGACGCTCTATCCCTACGTCTATCTCTTCGCCCGCGCCGCGTTTCGATCACAGGGTGCAGATTCGCGTGATGCAGCGCGCACCCTCGGCCTCGGCCCCGTGCGCAGCTTCCTGCGCGTATCGCTGCCGATGGCGCGACCGGCCCTCGCGGCAGGCGGCGCACTCGTGACAATGGAAGTCCTGACCGACGTCGGCACGGTGCGACTGTTCAACGTCAGCACGGTTGCCGACGGTGTGTTGCGCGTCTGGTTCTCGACGGGCAACCGCGACGCAGCAGCCGAACTTGCGACCGCACTCGTCGTCACCGCGGTCGGATTGATCGCAATCGAACGCGGCCTTCGTGGTTCGGCGCGGTACAACACGCGCGCGACTGGTCGGCCCATGTCCGTCTCGCGGCTCGGCCTGCGTGGTCGCATCGTCGCGCTCGTCGCGGTGACGGCCGTCCTCGCGGTTGCAGTCGCGGTGCCGATTGTCCGCCTGGTCACTTGGTCGTTGGAATCACGTCGGGCGGGCACCACCGCAACCGTGGCCGGCGGCCTGTGGCACCACGCATCGAGCACACTCGTCG
>JBBANY010000049.1:0-17326 GCA_040401695.1 Ilumatobacteraceae bacterium | reverse complement strand
CGTTGCCACGCCGTCGATAGCTCCGTTCAGCTCGCCGCTTTCTTCAACGTACGCACCCGGCAGTGTCTCATCAAATACAAGCCGATTGGCGCGCCGTGCACGACCCCTTGGATTACAGAAGCAAATCTCACTGGAAGGGTGGTGCCGCGTCTCCAACCACTCACACCCGGCGAACTTGTCTGTGATGAGGAACCCGGGCTCGACCGCGGCGGGCGCGGGGAGAGGTTTTCCTATGGCGGACCGCATTACCGAGCTTGGGCGATGTCGACAACCACGACGACCCTGACGTCTGCATCGACGACAGATTTGCCGCGACCTGCACCAACAACCACGGTGGTGCCGGCAACCACTTTGCCAGCGACCACATCGACGGTGAATTACGCGAGCAGCGCGATCGATGGCGCAGATTTTTCTGGTCGTGTGATGATCGACGGTGACTTCACCGGGGCTCAACTGCGCAACGCGTCGTTCGTCGGGGCGAACTTGTACGTGGCACGGTTGCCGCAGGCTGTATTGACAGGGGCCAATTTCACCGACGCCATTCTCCGCCGCGCCGACTTCACGAACGGTCGTGCTCCCGCAACCCGCCTCGATCGCGCGAACCTCACCCGCGCCGATGTGCGCAGAGCCAACTTGAATGGAGTTCGCCTGGATGGTTCGACATTGGTCAATGCCGACTTTTCCGGCGCCAACCTCGAGTTGGCGTCCCTGCGCGATGCGAATGTCAACGGGGCGAACTTCTCCGAGGCCAATCTGACCGGAGCCGATTTGCGTGGAGTATCGAACGTCGTTTCGGCGCGATTCGGCGGCGCCAACATGTCTGGCGCCCGTCTGCCCGACGGATTCGACTGCGTTGCCAGTGGCGCCGTCAACTGTCCGGTTCCGCCGACCACGACGACCATTGCCGCAACGACCACGCAATCGCCGCGATCAAGCACCACAACGGCGAAGCCGACAACCACTACGACGGCCAGGCCCGCGACGACCGTGAAGCCGCCGACAACTACGGCACCGCGGCCGACCACGACTGTTTCACGACCTGCTACGACTACGCCGAGACCCATGACAACTGCACCGAGGCCAACGACAACGGCAAAAGCGACCGCAACAACGGTCAAGAAGTGAGCGGTCGTCGCGACGCGATGAAGTGCGCCCCCTGGGATTCGAACCCAGAACCTGCGGATTAAGAGTCCGTTGCTCTGCCGTTGAGCTAGAGGCGCGACGCGAGAACTATACGACACGTGAGCGGAAAACCAAGAAAGTAAACGGTGAGTGTTTTCTCCCGAAAGCAGAGAACCCGACCAGCGAAGCGCCGATCGGGTTCTCGTTTGGGGTGAGCGAGGGGACTTGAACCCCCGGCCTTCAGGGCCACAACCTGACGCTCTAACCAGGCTGAGCTACGCCCACCAAGGCTTTGAAGTGTGCCACGCTCAGCGGGCATTACCAACCGCAAAAAAGCCCATGAAAGAGCGGTGTGCGCGGGCACGGTAATTTCGCGTGGAGGGGGCACACATGGAAGCACGGGAAATCGACTGGGAATCGCGGATCACACCCGAGGTGGTGGACCAGTTCCAACGTGACGGCGTGGTGTTCTTCGATCAATTGATCCACCCGCTGTGGCTGCAGTTGGTCGAGATGGGCATCAGCCGCATCATGAACAATTCGAGCCGCAAGCAAATGTTCTTCGCGGGCGAAGAGGGTGCCTTCATCGACACGGTGCGCAACTGGGACCTGACTCCCGAATTCCAGCGTCTGACTTACGACTCGCCGATTGCCGACATCCTCGGCCGGCTGATCGGTTCGCCGCGAGTGTGGTTGTTGTTCGACCACGTCTTCGTGAAGGACGCGGGCAACTGCAAGCGCACGCCGTGGCACCAGGACCTCACGTACTGGCCCGTCGCGGGAACCCAGATCGCCTCGATGTGGATCACCATCGACCCGGTACCCAAGCACGAGTGTCTCGAGTACGTCGCAGGGTCACACCGCGGTCCGCTCTACGACGGGTTCGATCCACCGCGCGCGGGGGAGGACCCGACGCTGCCGTTCTACGGCGAGGGTTTCCCGCGCCTGCCCGACATCGAGGGCGATCGTTCGCAGTGGGACATTCGCTCATGGGACATCACGCCCGGCGATGTGATCGTGTTTCATCCGGGAGTACTGCATGGGGGTGGCCCGACCAGTCAGGGGCGCAAGCGACGCACCCTGTCGGTTCGCGTGTTCGGCGAGGACGTCGTGTTCGCCTCGCGCCCACCGACGCGACCGACCGCGCCGCGCACTCCGGGTCTTCAATTGCAGTTGAAGCCCGGCGACCCGCTGCGTCACCCGTACTACCCACGGTTGCGGCCCCTGCCCGCGAACCAGCGACCCGACTTCTACGAATAGCGCAGGTTTTCGTCGAAATGTGACGGATTCCGTACCTTCTGCGGTCAGTCGCGCGCCATTCCCTTGTCTGGTAGCCTCACGGGCAAGGAATCCATCGGAGAACGATATGAACGCGACGAATACCACGTTGCAGTCCCAGGTTCGGGCCCGCCCCGACCACCAGCGGCTCGTTGAACGGGCCAAAGAGATCACCGCCGCCGAGTTGCAGGTGTACGCGCAGCGCACCGCCGGCTCGCAGAAAGCGAACGCACGGGCGCGCAAAGTGATGCCGCTCGGAGTGCCGTCCAGCTTCCAGGCCTACGACCCGTATCCCATCGTGGTGCGTCGGTCGGAGGGCGCATTCATGGAAGACGTCGACGGCAACCGCTACATCGACTTCGACATGGGCTTCGGGGCTTTGTTCTCGGGTCACGGCAACCCTGCCGTGCGTGCCGCCGTCGATGCGCAGTTGGGCAACGGCACTCTCTTCGTGACGCCGTGTGAACTGAACGCCGTCGTTGCCGAACTTCTGGGTGAGCGTTACGGGCTGCCGATGTGGCGGTTCACGAACTCGGGCACCGAGGCCACGATGGATGCGATCCGTGTGGCACGCGGGGTGACGGGACGCGACAAGATCGTGAAGGTCGAGGGCGGCTATCACGGCCACCACGACGAAGTGATGATTTCGATGAAGCCACCGCTCGACAAGGCGGGTCCGGCCGATGCGCCGATTCCGGTTCCGTCGACGGCCGGCGTGACACGCGCGGTTCTCGGCGACACGATCGTCGTGCCGTACAACGACGCTCCGGCACTCGAACGCGCGCTTGCGAACAACGACGTCGCGTGCTTCATCGTCGAACCCGTGATGGAGAACATCGGCATCTGTTTGCCGCAGCCGGGTTACCTGCAGCAGGTGCGCGAGATCACGCAACGCCATGGCACGTTGCTCATTTTCGACGAAGTCAAGACCGGCATCACCGCCGGTTGGGCCGGAGCGACCGGTGCGCTCGGTGTTCAGCCCGACTTGGTTGCGCTCGCGAAAAGCATCGGCGGCGGTTTCCCGCTCGGTGCGTTCGGCGGCAAAGCCGAGTACATGGACGTCATCACGCAGGGCAAGGTCATCCATCTCGGTACCTACAACGGCAATCCGCTCGTGATGGCCGCCTCCCAGGCGGTTCTGAGCGAGGTGTGCACGCCCGCAGCGACCGACGAGGTCATCGCCCGCAACTCGCGTCTGCTCGCCGAGTGCCAGTCGATCATCGACGCGGCAAGTCTCCCGGCGCACACCGTGCAGTTCGGCGCCAAGGGCTGCATCACGTGGGCTCCACAGCAGATCCGCAACTATCGCGACTACAAGGCGACCGATTTCGATTTGGCATTCGCACAGTGGATCCACGGAATCAACAGGGGAGTTCTGTTGCCGCCGGGACTCGACGAGCAGTGGTTGATCTCGATGATGCACACCGAGGCTGACGCGATGTACTACGCGGAAGTCTTCAGCGACTTCGTGTCGGACCTCACGCGTTGACGCGCCCGGACCTTTTCCGCATGCTCCTGCGCGGGGCAATTCGGCGTTGTCCGCTGTGCGGTGGCAAGGGTGCGTTCTTCAACGGTTGGTACAAGCGCGACGATCGATGCCACACCTGTGGTCTGTTGTGGGAGCGCAAACTCGAAGGCTTCGAGCTGGGGTCGATGACGGTGAACGTGATCCTCACGTTCGGCACGATGCTCGTTTCGATGGGAATCGGCGTCGCCCTGTCGTACCCCGACATTGCCGTCGTGCCGATCTTTGCCCTGGTCGTGGCGATCGCCGTGCTGATGCCCTTTGCGATCTTCCCGATGACCTACAGCATGTGGCTGGCGGTCGATCTCTTCATGCGGGCCCCCGAGCCCGACGAGCTGGCTGACGCGGCCGCCCACCGCCCTGCGCGCGGAAATGCTTGACCCGAACACCTGTTCGTAACTACAGTCCTGTTGTTCGAACAGCCCCGTGCGACACCCTCTCCGTAGGGTCCGCACACATTCAGCAAGTCAAGCCATTGCCCTTCGGGGCCGTTCCACCAGCAGTTCCAGCGACATCACAGAAAGACGGGCACACCATGGCCAGCTCAGCAAGCAACCGTTCCAACGACATCGTGAACAACTCGAACAACGCGGGCGACCGCGACAAGGCCCTCGACGCGGCCCTGGCCCAGATCGACAAGCAGTTCGGCAAGGGCTCGATCATGCGCATGGGCGAAAAGACCGGCATGGCCATCGAGTCCATCAGCACCGGCGCGATCCCGCTCGACATCGCCCTCGGAGTGGGCGGCCTGCCCCGCGGTCGTGTGGTCGAAATCTACGGCCCCGAATCCTCGGGTAAGTCGACCCTCGCAATGCACGTCGTGGCCGAGGCCCAGCGCAATGGTGGCGTGTGTGCGTACATCGACGCCGAACACGCGATGGACCCGATCTACGCCCGCTCGATTGGTGTCGACATCGACCAACTGCTCATCTCGCAGCCCGACACCGGTGAACAGGCCCTCGAAATCGCCGACATGCTCATCCGCTCGGGCGCGCTCGACGTCGTGGTCATCGACTCCGTTGCGGCACTCACCCCACGTGCCGAAATCGAAGGCGAAATGGGCGACAGCCACGTCGGTCTGCAGGCCCGTCTCATGAGCCAGGCGCTGCGCAAGATCACCGCCAACCTGAACAAGACCAACACGATCGCGATCTTCATCAACCAGCTGCGCGAGAAGATCGGCGTGATGTTCGGTTCGCCCGAAACCACCCCCGGTGGTCGTGCGCTCAAGTTCTACTCGTCGGTGCGTCTCGACATCCGTCGTATCGAGTCCATCAAGGACGGTGCCGAAGTCGTGGGCAACCGCACGCGAGTCAAGGTCGTGAAGAACAAGGTCTCGCCGCCGTTCCGTCAGGCCGAGTTCGACATCATGTACGGCAAGGGCATCAGCCGCGAGGGCGCCCTGCTCGACATCGCCGTCGAAATGGGCATCGCCAAGAAGTCCGGCGCGTGGTTCACCTACGAAGGTGAACAGCTCGGCCAGGGTCGTGAAAACGCCAAGACGTTCCTCACCGACAACCCCGAGATCATGATGGAAATCTCCGAAAAGATCCGCAACCAGGCGGGTCTGAACGGCGCCGCAGAGTTCACACCTGCCGACGATGAGCCCATCGACCTCGACTGACGTCGCGCGCAGGCCTACGGCCTCTCCCCGGCGGCACGCCACTGTCTGCACGGGAATGCTTCAGCCCGGGCCCAACGGCCCGGGCTGTGTGCTGCTCGGTAGCCTGACGTTCGTCATGGCCGGCAAATACGTCGTACGCACCCACGGGTGCCAGATGAACGAGCACGACTCCGAGCGCATCGCGGGTCTGCTCGAAGCAGACGGCTATGCCCGTGCCGCCAATGACGACGAAGCCGACGTAATCGTCGTGAACACCTGCTGCATTCGTGAAAACGCAGACATGCGTCTGTACGGACAGTTGGGCTGGTTGAAGTCGTGGAAAGACGAAGTGGCCGGTCGTCAGATCGTGGTGTCGGGTTGTCTCTCGCAGAAAGACAAAGACGTCGTCCTGCAAAAGGCCGGCTGGGTCGACGTGGTGATGGGCACGCACAACGTCCATCGCGCCGCTGAACTTTTGCGTGAGTCACGCGCATCGGGCCCGATCGTCGAGATTCTCGACGAGGCAGTGGTCGACGATCACGCGATGTTCCCGAGTGCATTGCCTGCGCGCCGTGAAACCACGTACAACGCGTGGGTCACGATTCAGATCGGGTGCGACAACTCGTGCGCATTTTGCATCGTGCCCGCGGTTCGCGGCCAGGAGATGTCACGTCCGTTCGCCGAGATCGTCGACGAGGTGCGTGTGCTTGCATCGCAAGGCGTCACCGAGGTCACGCTGCTCGGACAGAACGTGAATTCGTACGGACGCGACCTTGCCCTTGATGTGCGGCGATCCGGAGGAGACGCGAAGTTGCGGCCGATGTTCGCCGAACTTCTCGACGCCGTCGGTTCCGTCGACGGCATTCGTCGTGTTCGGTTTACGAGCCCGCATCCGAAGGACATGCGACCCGAAACATTTGCGGCCATGGCTTCCACGCCCTCGGTGTGCGAGCACCTGCACTACCCGCTTCAGTCGGGCAGCGATGCGATCCTCGCCGCCATGCACAGGGGATACTCCGCCGAGCGCTATCTCGAGCGGCTCGCCGAGGCGCGCCGTGTGATTCCCGATCTCGCGGTGACCACCGACATCATCGTCGGGTTCCCCGGCGAAACCGAGGCCGATTTCGAGCGCACGATGGAAGTCGCTGCCGAAGCGTGTTTCGACTCCGCCTACGAGTTCGAATTTTCGCCGCGACCCGGAACCGAGGCGGCGGAAATGCACGACCGTTTCGTCGATCCGAAAGTGGTCAACGATCGATTCGAACGCCTGCGAGTGGTCCTAGAGCACAGCGCCGCAATCAAGCACGAAGAACGCGTGGGTCGCATCGAAGAAGTCGTCATCGAAGGTGTCAGCAAGCGCAACGAAGGTGTCCTGACGGGTCGTACCCGCCAGAACAAGCTGCTGCACTTCCCGTCGGCTGAACCGATCCGTGTCGGCAGCTACGCGAACGTCCTCGTCACGTCTGCGGCACGACATTTCCTGCGCGGTGAACTTCGCGAAGTCACGGCGGCCCCCACGCACAAGGTGCGACTGGCCGTCGCCTCGGCCTGAGAATGCGATCCGCCGACGCTCCACGACGCGTCGTGATCCTCGGTCCAACCGCCTCCGGAAAGTCGGCGGTGGCCATGCACGTCGCCGCGATGCGAAACGACGTCGACATCGTGGCAGTCGATGCGATGCAGGTGTATCGCCGGATGAACATCGGCACGGCGAAGCCGACATCCGACGACCGCCGTCGGGTGTCGCACCATTGTCTCGACCTCGTCGAACCGTCCGAGCGTTTCACCGCGACACAGTTCCAAATTGCGGCAGCGACGGCTCTCGATGCGATCCATGCAGCGGGCCGAAGTGCGCTGCTGGTGGGCGGAACGGGTTTGTATCTCACCGCGGTGATCGACGAGCTCGTCTTTCCCGGAGAGTGGCCCGAGATCCGTGCAGAACTCGAAGAGGACATCGACACGCAGGGTCTGTATCGCCGCCTCGCGGACCTCGACCCGCCGGCCGCCGAGAGGATCGACCCCAACAACCGCCGGCGCATCGTGCGCGCTCTCGAGGTGTGCCTCGGCAGCGGAGGCCGCTTCAGCGACTCCGGACCGGGCACTGCGACGTTCCCCGAGAACGGGGTGGTCCAGATCGGCATCCGCTGGTCGCGTGACGAGCTGGCGCGGCGCATCGCGGCGCGCGTCGACAAGATGATCGTCGAGGGTTTCGTCGACGAGGTGCGCGCACTCCTTTCGCTCGACCCACCACTGTCGCGCACCGCGGCACAGGCGCTGGGATACAAGGAGATGATCGACCACATCGCAGGCCGCGTGCCGTTGTCGGTGGCGCGCGACGAGATCGTCTTGCGTACGACGCAATTCGCGGTCAGACAAGAGCGGTGGTACCGCCGCGACCCACGCATCCGTTGGGTCGACGTCACGGGTGACGACCCCGTGGGGTTGGTAAGTCCCGCGGTTGTCGCGGCGTTCGGGGAATAGGGTGTCGTCGTGCAGGTGACCCTCACGAAGCATCAGGCGCTCGGCAACGACTTTCTCGTCTATGACCTTCGCCAGGGCCGCCCCGGTGCGTCGTGGGACGACTTTGCGCGTCGTCTGTGCGACCGTCGATTCGGTATCGGCGCCGACGGGCTGCTCGTCCTCGAGAATCACGGCGAGCGCCACCTGGCAATGGTTCTCTACAACGCAGACGGCAGCCGAGCGGAGATCAGTGGCAACGGCATCCGCTGTCTCGTTCAGGCAGCACACCAATTCGATGGTCGCCCCACCGAAGTCACCTACGTGGTCTCCACCGAGGCGGGTGTGCGGCGCGTGGAGGTCGTCGGTGACGACGGTGTGAACACGATCCAAGCGAGCGTCTCGATGGGTGTCGTCGGCGACCTTTCGGTCCCCGAAGGATGGGACGCACTCGGCTGTCACCCTGATCGGCCCGTGGCGCACCTGTCACTCGGCAACCCGCATTCGGTCGTCGGGGTCGACGACGTCGAGGTCGTCGGACTTCGGGAACTGGGCGAGAAGGTGCCGCACGTGAATCTCGAGATCGTTGCGCCGGGACCCGAACACGATGCGATCACGATGCGCGTTCACGAGCGCGGTGCGGGCATCACCCTTGCGTGCGGTTCGGGAGCATGCGCCAGCGCCTTCGCGGCGCTGAGTTGGGGTCTCGTGCCCTCGAACGCAAAGACAGACATCCAGGAAGTCACCGTCCACATGGATGGAGGCGACGCCCGAGTACGCATCAACAGGGCAACTCGCGAGGCGGTGCTCGTCGGCCCGTCGGTCTTCGTCGCCACGGTGTCGGTCGACGCGTGAGCAACCCCTACCAGGAGGCGCTCGGCCAGACGCTCATCGAGCGCACGTTCCGCGAGCGCATCGTGCTCGTCGGCGTCACCCTGCCGCCTCACACGGACGAGGAAACCGATGCAAGCCTCGACGAACTCGCGCTGCTGGTCGACACTGCGGGCGCTGATGCCGTCGCCACGTTGACGCAGCGCCGCGATGCGCCCGACCCCGCCTGGTACCTCGGCAAGGGCAAGGCGGAAGAACTGCGACAGGCGTGTCTCGACGTCGATGCCGACACCGTGGTCTTCGACAACGAATTGTCCCCGGCGCAGCAGTACAACCTGGAGAAGCTGCTCGGTCGCACGGCACTCGACCGTACTGCGGTGATCCTCGACATCTTCGCCCAGAATGCGCACACGCTCGAGGGCAAAGCGCAGGTCGAGCTTGCGCTCCTGCGTTATCGACTGCCGCGACTGCGGCGGGGAGCAAAGGGGGCATTCAGCCAGCAGGGCGCGGGAATCGGCACGCGCGGACCCGGTGAAACGAAACTCGAAGTTGACCGCCGTCGCATCACGCGCCGGATCGCAAAGCTCGAAGGCGAACTGCGTGAACTCGGTCGCACACGCGAGAACCAGCGCAAGAGTCGCGAGCGCAGCGGACTGTCGTCGGTCACGATCGTCGGCTACACGAATGCGGGCAAGTCGACGCTGTTGAACCGACTCACCGAGTCAGGGGTACTTGTCCAGGACCGTTTGTTCGCGACCCTCGACCCGACCACCCGCCGACTGTCTTTGCCCGGTGGCGAACCCGTGTTGCTCACCGACACGGTCGGGTTCGTGCGCCGCCTGCCGCACGGTCTCATCGAGGCGTTCAAGAGCACTCTCGAAGTCGCCAGTCAGGCCGACTTTCTCGTCCACGTCGTCGACGCTGGTGCAGCCGACCCACAGGGTCAGATCGATGCCGTGCACGAGGTGCTCGACGAAATCGACGCCGACCGGGTGCCCGAACTGCTGGTCTTCAACAAGGCCGATCGCCTCGACACGACAGCGCTTGCGGCGCTGATCGCCGATCACCCCGGTTCGGTCGCGGTGTCGGCGCTGACGGGCGAGGGCATTGATGGACTGCTGCGGACCCTGAGCGACCGGATGCGTGCTCTGTCGCGGGTCGTCGAATTGCTCATTCCCTACGAGCACGGCGAGGCCCTCGCGATGGTCCACCGTGAGGGTGAAGTCGTGTCGATCGGCCACGAAGAGTCGGGCACCCGCGTGCGTGCCCGATTGTCCGACGCGTCGGTGGGTCGATTGCGTGACTACGTCTGCGGTGGGGCAGAGTGACAGCGATGAGCAAGGGTTTCGTTCCACCGCCGTACCCCTACGACCGCCTCGATGCTTTTGCCGCCCACGGTCGGGCGATGGAGGGCGGTCTGGTCGACCTGTCCATTGGCACCCCCTGCGACCCACCCTTGGCCGCGGTCGTTGCCGCACTTTCGAATTCGAACACCGAACGCGGCTATCCAGCCAGCATCGGAAGCGATGCCCTCAGGCGTGCTGCGCTCGACTGGATGAAGAGGCGTTTTGGTGTCGAGGTTCCTCCCGCCGATGTTGCTGCGTGCATCGGCACGAAAGAGTTCGTCGCGACGACACCGCACTGGTTGCGGCTGCGCACGCCCGACAAGGACACAGTCCTTTATCCGGCCGTGGCGTATCCCACCTATGAGATGGGGGCGACGTTGGCCAACTGTCGCGCGATCCCGGTGCCGATGCGCGCCGACGGAACGATGGACCTCGATGCAATCAACGCCGACGACGCCGCGCGCGCATTGATGCTGTGGGTCAACAGCCCCAGCAACCCGACAGGACACCTCGACGATCTCGGTGCCGCGGTTGCGTGGGGTCGCGGGCATGGGGTCCCGGTGTTCAGCGACGAGTGTTACGCCGAGTTCACGTGGAACACCTCACCGAAGTCCGCGCTGCAGCATTCGCTCGCGGGCGTCGTCGCCGTGCACTCGTTGTCGAAGCGGTCGAACCTTGCCGGCGTGCGCGTCGGCTTCTACGCGGGTGACCACGACCTGGTCGACTACCTGAAAGAAGTGCGCAAGCACGTCGGGATGATGGTGCCCGGCCCCGCACAGGCCGCGGGTGTCGCTGCGCTTGGCGATGATGCCCACGTCGCCGAACAACGTGACCGCTATTTGCGTCGCCTCGAGAACGTGCGCGCGGTGGTGGGGAAGTGGTCGGGTCTCGACATCGCGATGCCGGCGGGCGGGTTCTATCTGTGGTTCGACGCACAGGATGGCTGGGCATTTGCCGAACGACTTGCCCGCGAGGCCGGCACGCTCGTCTCGCCCGGCGACTTCTACGGAGCGGGTGGGGCAAACAATGTGCGCATCGCCGTAGTGCAGCCCGACGAGAAAGTCGCCCTCATGGCGAAACGGCTCGGCATCAGCCTGTGACGGCTCGACCAGGCGATGAGTGACGTTCCGGCGTTCCCCGCGCCCGACCCCGATTCGCGGCGACAGCTGCCGTCACCGCCCGGTTCGACAGAGCCGCCGTATGGTCGTCGCATTCGCCGTCGACGGTGGTTTGCGCTCGCCATGCTTGTCGTCACTGTTGCAGCAGCCGCCGCGTTGTTCAGCGAGGGCACGCGCCGTGCCGGCGACGTCGCGGCGGGAATGGTGCGCATCAGCGCGGGTTGTCGGGTGCCTGTGACGCTGCGTGACACGGGCGACTTCTTCGTTTACGTCGAAGAGGGTCCGGTGCCCATGCCTGAGAGCGCGAATTGCACGAATGCGGGCCTGTCGATGACGAACCCTCACGGGATTCCGATGATCGGCTTTGCCGTGGCGACGCCGGACGGCGTCGAGCGTCCCATTGTCGAAGTTCGACCGAATCGTCGTTACGACCTCGGTCGCAACGACGGCCTTCTCACATCGCGTTTTGCAGGTCGCGCGGGCGAGACCGTGATCGTGGGTCTCGTCGCTGACTCACCCGATGTCGCAATCGCAATCGGGGAGAACGTTTTCTCCGTGCGTACACCGTGGCGAATCGCCGCCGGCGTCGTGCTTGCGTTTGGTCTGTTGTTGACGGCCGCGCTGATCAGAGTCGGCGCAAAACGGTGACAACCTTGCCGAAGATCGACACTTCGGATGCAGGGAACACCATCGGTTGAAGTCGGGGGTTCGCGGGGATGAGCGTGATGTTCGACCCTGACTTCTTGAACGTCTTCACCGTTGCCTCGTCGCCGGGAATGCCGGCCACGACGATGTCGCCATTGCGTGGCGTCGATTCTTGGCGCACGACCACGTAATCGCCGTCAAAGATGCCGGCGTCGATCATCGAGTCACCGCGCACGCGCAGCATGAACAGTTCGCCCTCGCCGGTGAAGTCGACCGGGAGCGGAATCAACTCTTCGACGTTCTCGTTGGCCAACACGTCGGTGCCGGCAGCGACATCGCCGACGAGTGGCACGTGGCGGGCCGGGCGGCGTTCCATGGCGACGCCGATGCTCGAGTCGAAGCGCACTTCGAGGGCTCGGGGCTTGGTGGGGTCACGGCGCAGGTATCCGAGCTTTTGCAGGGTGGCGAGGTGGTTGTGGACCGTGGCCGGGCTGTTCAGGCCCACTGCCTCGCCGATTTCCCGCACGGACGGGGGGTAGCCCCGGTCGCGCATGCTGGTGTCGATGAACTCGAGGATGGCCCGTTGACGGGCGGTAAGGGCTTCGGCCATGGACCCAGCGTACGCCTGTTCGCCCCAGGAATCAAACACCTGTTCGCCCCAACCCTTGACAGCCGAACACCTGTTCGGTACGTTGAGCGAACACCCGTTCGTTACGGTGCCAGCAACCCATCACACCACCCACGACCCCGCCCACCACAACCCGCCCAAATACGACCCCGCCCAATACGAAAGGAACCCGATCATGGCCCTCGCTCTCCACACCCAGATCATTCGGCCCCAGACCCTTCGTCCGCACGATGTTCGCCCCCGCCGCTCGCATGGTGTGTACGTCCGTCGTCGCGTGATCGTCGCCGCAATCTGCGCATTGCTCGTTGCCGTTGGCTTCTTCGCCCGCGGTGCAGTCGCCGAAAACACCCGTCCTGTTGGCGCGGTCGAAATGCCTCGCACCGTCACGGCCGTGCAAGGTGACACCCTCTGGGCCATTGCCCACCGTCTCGCTCCCCAGGGTGATGTGATGGATTTCGTCGACCGTCTCGTCGAATTGAACGGCGCTCACATCGTTCCCGGCCAGCAGATCCGTATCCCGTAGGTACCCCCTCCCTACGATGGGGGCATGCACTGCCCGGTGTGCCCCTCCGACGACACCAAGGTCATCGATTCGCGCGCCGCAGAAGAGGGTGCCTCGATCCGTCGGCGCCGCCAGTGCCCACTCTGTGGCTTTCGGTTCACCACCCGTGAGCGCCTCGAAGAGGTTCCGTTGATGGTCACCAAACGCAGCGGTTCGCGTGTTCCTTTCGACCGGGCGAAGGTCATTGCGGGCGTCAGTGCAGCAACAAAGGGCCGACCGGTGGAGGCGACGACCATCGACACACTTGCCGACCGCGTCGAAGAGACCCTCCGTGCGATCGGCAACGACGTCACCTCGGCGCAGGTGGGTCACGCCGTTCTTGAACAGTTGCGCGACCTCGACGAAGTCGCCTACCTGCGCTTCGCCAGCGTGTACAAGAACTTCGACCAGGCCGCTGACTTCCGTCGCGAGCTTGCTCTGCTCGAAAAGAACTGACGGCTATCCGCGCGCGTAGCGGAGAAACAAAAAGCCGTCGTCTTCGAGAACGTGTCGAAGCGTAAAGCGTCGCATCAGTTCTTGCGCGCCGTTCGTGAGTCGCGGTGCGTCGCCGCCCGCCACATTCGGGGAAATGGTGAGATTGATCTCGTCGACCAAATCCGCGTCGACCATTGCGGCATTCAAACGCGCGCCGCCCTCGAGCTGCAAGAACCGACCGCCCGCCGCCGAGACGACGGAAAAGAAATCGACGACGCCGTTCGCATCGGGCGTCACGAGGTACCCCGCACCGGAGGTGAAGAGGGGGGTGGTCATGTCGACGCGGCCGGAACGCGACACGATTGCCACGCGCTGGCCCTCTTTCGAGGGCTTTCCGTACCCGTCGACACGGGCCGTTTCGGCCCCCACGAGCACGGTGTCAGCCACGCGTCGCAGGGCGAGCAGAACGCCCTGATCGGTGGGGCTCGAGAGCGGTCGTGAGTTGCCAGCCACGATCGTCGAGCCGTCGATGCTGGCCACCATGCACATGCCCACCCACGGACGCGGGCCGCGCGGGTCGTTGGGGGATGGGCGATCGATGCCGTACGCCTCGTCGTGAGTCACTTCTCGTCCGACGCTGCCGAGAAAATCGTGGTAGGAGTAGAGAAGTTTCACGGCACGGCGAGCCTACAAGCGGCCGGTGAACGATCGGGGGCGAAGGTGACCATGAGCGAAGTTGCGGTGAACGGGACGGCCTTTCGCACGTGCCCGCTCTGTGAGGCGGGATGCGGGCTCGAAATCACCGTGAAGAACGGTTCGGTCACGCGTATCCGCGGCGACATGGACGACGTCTTCTCGCACGGCTACATCTGCCCCAAAGGCAGCACGTTGAAGCAGTTGCACGACGATCCCGATCGTCTGCGCAAGCCGCTCGTCAAGCGCAACGGGGTTCACGTCGAAGTCGAATGGGACGAGGCGTGGCACGTGGTCGAACAAGGGCTGAGTGACGTCATCGCGCGTCACGGCCGCAATGCGATTGCCACCTACATGGGCAATCCTTCGGCGCACAACCTCGGGTCGATGACCTTCGGTCGCGTCGCGTTGCAGGGCATCGGTACGCGGCAGCGCTACAGCGCGTCGAGTGTCGACCAGGCGCCGAAACAGCTCGCGGGTGGCCTGATGTTCGGCACGGTTCAGTCGGTGCCGATTCCCGACATCGACCACACGCAGTATCTGCTCATGCTCGGGGCAAATCCGTATGCGTCGAATGGCAGCCTGTGTACCGCCCCGGACTTCCCGGGCCGCATCGAGGCGATCCTTGCCCGCGGAGGAAAGGTTGTCGTCGTCGACCCGCGACGCAGCGAAACCGCACAAAAGGCGAGTGAGTGGCTTCCCATCATCCCGAACGGCGACGCATTGTTCCTCGCGGCGATCACGCACGTGCTTTTCGCCGACGGCCTCGTCTCGGTGGGTGCCCACGTCGCTCCGCACCTCAACGGTGTCGACGAGGTGCGTGCCGCAGTCGAACGTTTTGCGCCCGAGGCGGTCGAGCGTGCGTGCGGTATCGACGCGCCGACGATCCGTCGCATTGCCCACGAACTTGCCGCGGCACCCGCGGCAACGGTGTACGGCCGCATCGGCACGACGACCACGGCATTCGGCGCAACGACATCGTGGCTCGTCGACGTGGTGAACACGCTCACCGGCAATCTCGACCGCGAGGGCGGTTCACTCTTCACGCTGCCGGCAGCCGGTGGCGCCACCACGAAGGGCCAGCCCGGCCGCGGCAAGGGCTTCGAATACGGCAAGGGTCATTCGCGTGTGAAGGGTCTGCCTGAGTTGATGGGGGAGTTCCCCGTCGCGGTTCTCGCCGACGAAATTCTGACCGCGGGCGACGGACAGATTCGCGCGATGGTCACGCTCGCGGGTAATCCCGTTCTGTCGAATCCGAATAGCGAAAAGCTCGACCGTGCACTTGCATCACTCGACTTCATGGTGAGTGTCGACATCTACCTCAACGAAACGACACGGCATGCCGATGTCATCGTTCCGCCGCCGTCACATCTGCAGCGTGACCACTACGACGTCTTCCTCCTTGCGTTCGCGGTGCGCAACGTTGCGAACTACAGCCCGGCCGTCCTTCCGCTCGACGCAGGCCAACCCGACGAATGGGAAATCCTTGCGAAGCTCGGGATGATCGCCCAAGGTGCCGGTGCGCAGGCCGACCCCGCCGTCGCGGACGACTTGGCAATCGCGGGCCTCGTGGGTTCGGCGGTACGTGATCCATCGTCGAACGTCTGTGGACGTGATGCCGACGAGATCATCGCGACCCTGTCGTTGTCGGGTCGCCGGGGCCCGGCGCGAATGGTCGACTTCATGCTGCGCACGGGTCCGTACGGCGACGCGTTCGGTGCAGCACCCGATGGTTTGTCACTCGATGTGCTGCTCGCCAATCCGCACGGCGTCGACCTCGGCGCACTGCGGCCACGCGTTCCGGAAGTGATTCGCACGGCGTCCGGAAAGATCGAACTCGCACCACCGCAATTGCTTGCCGACGTCGATCGTCTGTGGGCTCACGCGTGCGCAGCCGATGACGACAAGTTGGTGCTCGTTGGTCGCCGGCACATTCGTTCGAACAACTCGTGGATGCACAACATCACCGTGCTGGTGAAAGGCAAGCCCCGTTGCACGTTGCAGATGCATCCAGCCGATGCCGATGCACGCGGCATCTCCGCCGGTCAGGCGGTGCGTGTGCGCAGTCGAGTGGGCGAAGTGCTCGCGCCGGTGGAGATCACCGATGACATCAGGCCTGGTGTGGTGTCGCTGCCGCACGGGTGGGGGCACTCGGTCGCCGGCACGCGGTTGTCGGTCGCCGGTGAATATGCCGGGGTCAACTCGAACGTGCTCACCGACGAGGACCTGTTCGACCCCGTCTCGGGGACCAGCGTTTTGAACGGGATCCCCGTCGCCGTGACCGCCGGCTGAGCCCGGCGGGGTCGGCCGTCCACAGTCGTCCACAGCTCAATCCCCTGAAAAAAGGGGAAATTCACACGGTTGTCCACTTCCTCCACACAGGCCTTCCCCCGTATCGTGCCCCTCGGCAGCGATGTGTCGTGTGACCGTCGACAATCGTTGACAAAGGGTTAAGCACAGTGCTGTAATTACACAACCAGTTGTGGAATACACCGCAATGGGAGGCGGAAAGCCACAACATGTTGTGGATCCTGCGTCCACGGAGTTCGCTCCGGGGCGTCAGGTTCGACTTTGTTGATGTGGTGGTCTTCTGCGCTCTCCATGCGGAGGTCGTGGGTGACGCCAGTCACACACATTCGACAACCCAAGTCGCACTCACAAAGTTCTCACGAAGAAAGTCAGGAAGGAACGACATGTCTCTCGCACCGGATCGGTTGTCCATTGGGATCCGCCGTCATTTCACCAACGCCGGCGTGCACCCGTATGACACCGTTGTTTGGGAGCGCCGCGACGCGCGCATCTCGAACTGGAAAGACGGGTCTGTTGCCTTCGAGCAGCGCGACGTCGAGATTCCTGCATCGTGGTCGCTCAACGCGACGAACATCGTCGCTCAGAAGTACTTCCGCGGCACGCTCGGCACCCCCGAGCGTGAAACCTCGTTGCGTCAGGTCATCGATCGCGTCGCCGACACGATCACCACTTGGGGTATCGAAGGCGGCTACTTCGTCGACGCCGACGAGGCCGAGGCGTTCCGCAACGAGCTGAAGTTCATCCTCGTCACCCAGCGCGCCGCATTCAACAGCCCGGTGTGGTTCAACATCGGC
>JBBANY010000048.1:0-17618 GCA_040401695.1 Ilumatobacteraceae bacterium | reverse complement strand
GCGGCGAACAAGCCGGCGACTGTGGTTTCGTTGGGCAAGGCACCATCGAAGGTGAAGACGGTTGGAATGCCGCGACTCACTGCGGCTGCGATCACCGTGAAATCGACCGCCAAGGTGCTGCAGATCCGGGCAATCGACGGAGCCGGCAACACGTCGGCATGGGTGAGGGTGACGGTCAAGCGCTGATGAGAAAGCGGATCGGTTTTCTTCTGACTGCAGTTGTTCTCTTTGCCGCGTGCGGCGGCGGGGGAGGCGGTGGTGGTGCCGACGTCTCCGTGCCTGTTGCGACGGGCGAGAACCAGGCGTCGGGTCTGATCCCGAATCCCAACGGTTTCGCATTCCCGAACTTTGGGTCGGCGGCAACCGCCGAGGTGTTCAACGAGGCTGACCTCGTCGAGATGTTCGGCAACACGCCGGAGGTGTGCGTCGACGGAGCCGAGCCGTGTGTGGCAACGGCCGAAGCTGCCGGATGGGCACGCATGGTCAACGAATCACGCGCTGCTGGCCACTGCGAGGGCTTTGCGGTGTTGGCGGCATCCCGATTCATGGCGGCCGAGCAGCCGAACACGGTCGAACTGGTGAATCAGGGTGACGTCACCCACGCGTTGATGCGCGGATTCGCGACGCAGTTCTTCGACGAGACGAAGAAGGCGACGAAGGCGATCGTCAAGAAGTCGATGCGCGACAAGGTCGCGATACTCGAAGCAGGTTTCGCGAAGAAGAAAGTCGGCGACGTCGTCGGCGTCTACAGCGACATGGGTGGTCACGCCTTGCTGCCGTACGCGATCGAATATGTGACGCCCGATGTTGCGAAAATCATGATTTATGACTCGAACTGGCCCGGCCAGGAGCGTTTCATCACGGTCGACATGGCTGCCGACACCTGGACGTTCCCATTCTCGGGTCCTGACCCCGCGAACGATCCGTCGGCCTGGACCGGTGGCACCAAGGATTTCGACATCGCGCCGTACGAGGCACGAATCGCTGGTACGTGTCCGTTCTGCAAGGGCGACAGTGCTGCCCGCCAGACGCTGCTCGTCATTCGTTCGGCCACAGCCGACTGGACGATCGAAACACCCGACGGCACGCTCAGCCCCACTTCGACCGAGGCCGGCGAATCAACCGTGCGCCCCATGCGGTCGTCGTCCACCGGCGCGTCCGACACGACGCAGCAGGGCATGAACTCGATCGAGAAGATGGGCTACCTGATCGAGGTTTCGCTGCAGGAAGGCGAATCGATCACCGTCAAGTCCTCCTCGGTCACCCGCATCACGGGTATCACCCAAGCGGCTACGTTCCAGATCGACACGCGCGGGTCGGCCACCGAGCCGGTGGTGGTGGCGCCAAATTCGATCTCGACGAACGACCCCGCTGCAGTCATCACGCTCGCCGACGGCAACTTCGTCGCGACGTCGAACGGTGGGAACAACTCGGTCACCACCGACGGGACTCAGGTCGCTGTGACGGTCGACGGTGCCGACGGAAACCCAGTGACGGCGGTTGCCGACGAGACCACCAACGCGGTCGATGTGCGCACGCCAGGACGTGAGGGTGTCGACGAGAACATCAACTACGAAATCGTTGCCCAGAAGGCGCCCGAGGAAATCGAGAAGACCACGGTCGGCCTCGACGGCTCCGAGCAGGTCGCATCCGAGACCGGTCGCTTGTCGAACACGCAGGTGTACCAAGAGTCGCCCGAAGAGTTGAAGGTTCCTGCAGTGAAGCCGGGTCTTCCCTCGGCGGAGAGCCGCACGATCGGCGAACCCGCACCGACGACCACGACAAGTTCGACGACGACGATTGCCGGAGCAACAACAACCACGAGCACCACGATCGCCGGTAGCACTACTTCGGGCGTTGCCCGTCCGACCACCACGGTGGCGCGAGCCACGACGACAACCGCAGTCACTCGAACAACGACAGCGCAGAACGCCAACGTGAGAAAGAACGTGACGCTGACACCCAACCTCGACAACTGGTCGCTCGGCCTCGCGGACCCCTCGTCGAGTGGGTTCGTCGCCGGTTTGTCCGGTGGTCTCGGCCAGCTCGATGGTGCCGACCCATGTAACGACGTCGCCTGTCTCGAGTCGGCAAACGCGACGATTCTCGGTGGCGGTACCGACCCGGCGACCGGGCAGGACACCGTTGTGCCCGTCACCTTCTCCATGCGCGGAGTCGCCGGACCGTTCTCCTTGAGGTGCGGTGCGGGAGGCAACTGGGTGACGGCCAGCAACAACGGCGGCACCTACAGCGCGTCCTGCACGTTCTCGAACGTTACTTCGGACGAATCCGTCTACCTCCGGGCCTGACGACTACTTGAAGTTCGACACGGATTGAACAAGGATTCAGCCATGCGTCGTTTGCGTGTCTGGATCGCGGGAGCCGTGCTCATCGGGGTGGTTGTTGCCGGACAGGCACCGACTGCGCATGCGGATCCGGCTGCGATGCCGACGGGGGAGAGAGCCTCGGTGGTCAAGCTTGCCGCGGGGCGATCGACGGTGTGTCTCGTCGCCGGTTCGAGGGTGTACTGCTGGGGCAACGGAAACGACGGTCGTATCGGCACCCCGTCGAGTCCTGCGGTGACGTCTCCGCGTCTGGTTGTTGGCGCGCCGACCGATCTTGAGGCAGTCACGGTGGGCAAGGACCACGGCTGCGTCCTGCGAACTGGAGGTGCCGTGTTCTGCTTCGGTCGAAATCTGTCGAAGCAGCTCGGCAGCACCGACACCAGCGCGACGACGAACGAAATCTCCTCGCCCAACGATTTCACCCAGATCGCCGCAGGAGACGATTTTACTTGCGGTATCTCCACGAGTGGCGGGGTGATGTGCTGGGGTTTGAATTCGGGCGGAATGTTGGGGGGTGTTCTCGGTGCTGACAAAGCAGTAACCGCCAACTCGGCTACGCCGTTGGCTATCAACATGGGTGGTGACACCGCGGTCGCGCTCGCCGCAGGGAGTTCGCACGTTTGCGCGCTGCTTGCATCGACCAAGGTGAAGTGCTGGGGTGACAACGCGGTTGGTCAGTTGGGCGACGGTTATGGCAACAACATGAATGACTCAGCCTCGACGCCGGGAATCATGGGTCGAGTTCCGCATTACGTACTGACGAGTGGAGGCGATCAAGGGGTGACTGCAAATCACCTTTCGGGCGTCGTCGCACTCAGCGCCGGAATCTCCCATACCTGTGCGGTGTTGTCGTCGGGCGAAGGCCGTTGTTGGGGTGCCGGGGCCACCGGACAGTTGGCACACGGCAGCGTCACCGGCGTCCGAACCAATCCGGTGGCCGTTCGCACCGAAGCCGCGACGCCGGAAGTTCTCACCGACCTCAAAGGTGTGTTCGCCGGTGAAGGCAACACCTGCTTCGTACGGACCTCCGGCGTCGTCGCCTGTGCCGGAAACAACACCTATGGCCAGCTGGGCAACGCAACAGGAAGTGCGTCGTACGCTTACGGTCCGGTCAACGTCGTCTCGACTCAGCCGGGTATGAACAACGTTGTGAGCGTTGCGGGTGGCGTCGAATTCAATTGTGCGCTGACCTCCACAGGGCGGGCGTACTGCTGGGGTCGTGGCACCACCGGTCAAATTGGCAACGGGGCAACGGATTCGAAGGACGTACCCACGGCGATCAGTGGCGCAGCGTCACAGACGATCTCTGCGGTCGTGCCCACCACCAAGAGCATCAATGACTCGTCGTTCACGGTGAGCGGAACCGCAACCGGAGGAGGCGAAGTCGTCTTCAGCAGTTTGACGATGAGCGTCTGCACGGTCTCGGGAACGACCGTCACCTTGGTGAACGTCGGAACCTGTTCTGTGCGCGCATCCGCGGGTCCGGTCGGTATTTACGTCGCTGCCGCGGATGTCGACTCGTCGGTAACGATCACCGCCGCGGCGCCGACCGCGTCCACCGGTGCTGTGTCCGACTTGACCACGACGACAGCGACACTCGCGGCAGTTGTGAACGCAAAAGGGATGGCTACGTCGACGTCGTTCGAATACGGCACATCCGAAACGCTCGCATCTGGGGCTACCACGGTTGCGGCGACTGCGGTGAGCGGCGTGACGGGAGTCAACGTGACCGTTGCTCTTTCGGCCCTTGCACCGGGAGCGACTTACTTCTACCGAATTGTCGCAACGAGCGATCTCGGGACGTCTCGTGGCGAGATCGTGTCGTTCTCGACAAAGGGTGCGAAACCGACGGTGACCACCGGAACTGCGTCGACGGAGGCATCCGCGGCCTCGTTGTCGGCTGAGGTCAACGCGAACGAAGTGGACGCTCTCGTTTCGTTCGAGTACGGCACGGATGCGTCACTGGCGACGGCACAAACCATCGCGGTCACCGATGCGGTGACCGGGACGACTGCAAAGGCTGTCTCGGTGTCCGTGACTCCGTTGAGCCCCGGAACGACGTACCACTACCGGGTCGTTGCAACGAATGCGGTCGGCACGTCGAAGGGTGAGATCAAGTCGTTCACGACCAAGGGCGCAAAGCCGGTTGTCTCTACCGGAACGGCGTCCCGAAGTGCGTCCGGTTGGACACTGAACGGCAAGGTGAACGCAAAGGATCTCGAGACAACATTTCGATTCGAGTACGGCACGGATGCGAAGTTGGCCGGCGCACAACAGACCGCGGTGAAGACGCAGGCTGGATCGGACGACGTCGACGTCAGTGTTGCGATCAGCAGCCTCGCCGAGAACACCACGTACTACTACCGCATTATTGCGACCAATGCGGTGGGCGTGGCGAACGGTGAGATCCGAAGCTTCACGACCACACGACCCGAAGGTGTCTCGATCAACGACGGCGAGGAATTCACGTCGTCTGAGAACGTGGTCGTCTCTGTCGTCGGACCGGCGACCGCCGTGAAAGCGATTCTCTCGAACGACGGTGGATTCAAGACTTCCGAGACCTTCGATCTCGTCAACAACTCGGCGGAGATCAAGTGGAAACTCCAATCGAGCCGCGAGGGAACGTTCACGAAGATCGTCTACGTGAAGTACGTGTCGCGCTTCGGCTCTCAATCGCAGGCCGAAAGCGACGACATCATCCTCGACACTTCCAAGCCGGTGATGGCCGCGGCGACTGCCACGGCGGCGGCGCCGACGGGCTCCGCCGTCCAAGTGGCGCGTGTGGGTATGACGGCGAAGAAGGCAGCTGGCGGCGTGCGACTATCGTTGCGCGGCAGTGACACGATCTCGGGTATCGGCACGATCGAGGTGCGCAGTGCGGCCAACAAGCCGGCAGCAACGGTGACGGTGTCGCGTGTGGCTGGCAAAGCCGACGGCAAACCGCGAGCGGCGTCTCAGACGGTGACGCTGAAGACCACCGCAAAGCGGTTGCAGGTGCGTGTCATCGACCGCGCGGGCAACGCGTCGGCTTGGCGCATTGTGCTCGTCCGCTGACCCAGTCGCAAGCGCCTTGCGGCGATTGAATCTTCTGGGCTACTTGCGGTTTCTCTGCAAGTGAACAAAGATTCAGACATGAGAAAGCTCCGCATCTTGATCGTGGCGGCGATTTTCGTCGTAAGTGGAGCGACCGCAGGGGCGCCGGCTTCGTTTGCCGAGCGCTCGGGAACGGTGGTGGACTCCCCGTCACGCGACATCGCCAAGCGATTTGTCGCGGGTGGCGAGTTCACCTGTCTATTGGGCGGGGACGGCACCGTTCGATGCTGGGGAGAGAACACTGCGGGGCAGATTGGGAACGGCAACACGCTGGTCAATCCTGTGCTCGAACCGACACTTGTGTCGGGTATTTCGAACGCGGTCGAGATTGCGGCAGGCGCGACGCACGCCTGCGCCTTGCTCGCCGACAAGACAATGAAGTGCTGGGGCAACGGAGTCGACGGGCAACTGGGTGACGGTCTTCAGGTCGCGTCTTCTACACCGGTCACCGTCTCGAATCCCTCCGGGACGGGTCCTCTCACCGACATCCGTACAATCGGGGCCGGGCGAGAGCACTCGTGTGCGGTCAGGGACAGCGATGGAGCCGTCTTTTGTTGGGGCGACCAAGCCGTTGGTCATGTCGGCAACGGTCTTGCTTCGGGTTTTGCGCTTCGTCCGGTGCAGGTGAAGACCGATTCGAGCACCAATCTGGTTGGCATCCGGGAACTCGCGGTTGGTTCCCAGACATCGTGCGGCCTGAAGTCAGACGGATCCGCGATGTGCTGGGGTGACAACTCCTTCAGCCAACTTGCAATTGACGCATCAATTTCCGGCTACTCGGCGTACGCAGTTGCTTGGGGCACAGCAACCTCTCTTGTCGCGATCGATGTAGGTGGTCAACACGTTTGCGGATTCACCACCGGTGCATTGTCCTGTGCCGGCGGTGCCAACAGCGCCTATGCCTTCGGCCGAATGCTGCAGCAAAAGACAATCTGGTCCACCCCTGAGTCGTCGCTCAAGCAGATTGCACTCGCAGATGCGGCGTCCTGTTACATCTCGTCCTCGTCGTCTCTCGCATGTGCTGGTGGCCTTTACACGGCCGGCACCGCCCGGAATGTCTGGGCTGACGGGAATGGCGTCACCGGTTTCTTTTTCACGAGCGCGTCAGTGTCCGACGTTCGGGCACTCGCTGCGGGAGACAACCACTTCTGCGCGTACTTTGACACCCAGATCAAGTGTTGGGGCGCAAACAACAAGGGCCAGCTGGGTGGCGGGAGCACGAGTTCGCATCAGTCGTTCACAACGGTGAGCGCAGCGGTCGCCGGAACACTTACTTTGGCGGACCCTGGTTCGCAGAACGTAGGAGTGTCGACGTTCTCGGTGGTGGGTACTTCGAATTCCGGAGCGACAATCAGCTATGCGGTTGCTGCTGGCTCCGCGTCGGTATGCAGTGTTGCGGCGAACGGAACAGTGTCCGTGCTTGGCTCGGGTTCGTGCGTCATCAACGCTTCGGCCCCGGCAACGGGACTGTTCACGTCTGCATCGGCGTCGCGGACCGTCTCGATTGCGGCGCTTGCACCAAGCGTCACCGCTGAAGAAGCGGTTGACGTCGAGTTCACGACCGTCTCGCTCAGGGCCACGGTCAACGCGCAGGGTGCGTCGGCCCTAATCAAACTCGTCTATGGAACCTCGGCCGACTTTGTCGGCGCGACGGAAGTTGAACTGGGATCCCAATCGGGACTGGTTGCTCAGGTGAATTCGAGGAATCTTGAGAACCTCTCGCCGGGGACGACGTACCACTATCGATTCTCAGCGACGAACGCGACGGGATCGACCGCCGGAGAAGCGAAGTCGTTCGCTACGAAGGGATCGAAGCCAACCGTCTCGACCGGGGCTGCCAGTGCCGACGCATTTTCGGCCTCGCTCGCCGCAGAGGTCAACGCGAACGATGTCGACACCACGGTGTCGTTCGAATTCGGTACCGACTCGACGTTGGCAAAGGCGGAGAGTGCGTCAGTGTCTGACGCGGTGAAGGGGACAACCGCGAAGGCGGTCTCTGCGTCGATCACCAAGCTGCGCGCGGCGGCGACGTACCACTACCGCGTGGTCGCGACGAATGCAGTCGGCACGTCGAAGGGTGACATCAAGTCGTTCACTACAAAGGGTGCGAAGCCGGTCGCTGTGACGGGGTCGGCCACCCGCGGATCCTCGGGAACGACGATCAACGGCAAGGTCAATCCGAAGGACCTTGAGACAACGTATCGATTCGACTATGGCACCGATGCAAAGTTGGTCGGTGCACAACAGACCGCGGCAAAGGCGCTGACGGGCGCCGAAGACGTCGATGTCAGCGCCCTCATCGCCGGTCTCGCGGAGAACACGACCTACTACTACCGCATCGTGGCGAGCAACGTGGTCGGGACCGTCGAGGGCGAGATTCGCAGTTTCACCACCTCGCGACCCGAGGGTGTGTCAATCAACAACGGTGAGGAGTTCACTTCATCACAGAAGGTGACCGTGTCGGTGACCGGCCCATCGACCGCCGTGAAGGCGATTCTCTCGAACGACGGCGGCTTCGCCACGTCTGAAACCTTCGACCTCGTGAACAACTCAGCGGACATTTCGTGGACTTTGCAGTCGAGCAAAGAGGGAACGTTTACAAAGATCGTCTACGTGAAATACGTGTCGCGCTTCGGCTCGCAGAGCACCCCGTACACCGACGACATCATTCTCGACACGACCAAGCCCGTGCTGGCCACGGCAACCGCTGCGGCTGCAGCGCCGACGGGAAGTGCGGTGCAGGTGTCGCGAATCGGTGCAAAGGCGAAGGCGTCCGGAGGTGTGAGGTTGTCGTTGCGCGGTAGTGACACGATCTCGGGTATCGGCACGATCGAGGTGCGCAGCGCATCGAACAAGCCCGCAACGAAGGTGAAGGTGTCGAGGGTGGCGGGCAAGGCCGATGGCAAGCCGCGTACTGCATCGCAGACTGTGACGTTACGAACGACGGCCAAGCGGCTGCAGGTTCGCGTGATCGACCGTGCGGGTAACGCATCCGCGTGGCGGACCATCACGGTTCGCTGATCAACTGACGGCGGCGCCGAACAACTTGCCGACGAGCATCGTGAACGCCATGGCGATGATGCCGCCGATCACGATGCGACGAACCGAGACGCGCTTGCTGGCCTTGCCGTAGTGCGCGCCGACCGAGCCGAGGGTAACGAGGGCGACTATCGACACGGCGAGTGTCAGCCAGATACGAACGGCGGTTGACGACCCGAACGCAACGGCAACCACAGGCATGGCCCCACCGAGACAGAAGGCAATGGCAGACGTGACCGCGGCTTGGACGGGCCGGGCGCGGTTGTATTCGGTGATGCCGAGTTCCTCGGCGAGGTGAATCTTCAGCGCGTCCTTCTTCGTCAGTTCGACGGCTACCTCGCGTGCCAGCGCGTGGTTCAGGCCCTTGTCCTGATAGATCGCGGTCAATTCGGCAAGCTCACGTTCGGGCGTGTTCTCGAGCTCCCAGGTTTCCTTTGCGATGTCCGACATCTCGGAGTCGCGCTGGGAACTGACGGAGACGTATTCGCCGAGGGCCATCGATGCGGCGCCGGCGACGAGGCCGGCGATACCTGCGGTGAGGATGGCGTTGCGTGACGCGTCACTTGCGGCGACACCCAGAACCAGACAGGCGATCGAGACGATTCCGTCGTTGGCGCCGAGGACCATTGCCCGCAGCGAGCCGACGCGGTGACTTGCGTGACCTTCGTCGTGCGGCGCCATGGACCACAAACTACCGAGACCGCGCAGTGAAGGTGTCACTCGGTTCGGCAATGTGACGTAGGTCGGTGTTGACTCGGGTCCATGGCGGCTCCTCAGATGTCTCGGCGTGCCCTCTTCGGGTCGGCGTTCGGCGCCATTGCCGGTGGGTCGGTGCTGCTCGCGTTGATCAACCGCGGTTCGGGCGGTGCTGGCACGGCCGACCTGTCGGGCAGCGTGATCGATCTGCGTCCAACGGTGCCCGAGACGGTCGACAGTTTGGAATTTCTCACCGCCGAGTCCGACTTCTTCGTCATCGACACCGTCGGAAAGATGCACCCAAGGCTCGAAGCAGGTGACTGGTCGTTGCGCATCCACGGCATGGTCGACAAAGAAGTGACCCTCACGTACGACGACATCACGGCATTGCCTTTCGTCGAACACGTGGTGACGCTCGGCTGCGTGTCGAACGAGGTGGGTGGCGACCTGATCGGTACTGCGCGGTGGGGTGGCGTATACCTGGCCGACGTGTTGGCGATGGCGGGTGTCGGCCCGGCGGCGGAACAATTGGTCAGTCGCAGTGCGGATGGTTGGACGTGCGGCACGCCGGTGTCCGCGGTTCTCGACGGTCGTCCGGCGCTGCTGGCAACGCACATGAACGGCGAGGTGTTGTCGAGCGTGCACGGCTTCCCGGTGCGAATGATCGTTCCCGGTTTGTTCGGCTTCGTTTCTGCAACGAAGTGGGTGACCGACATCGATGTGACGACATGGGATGCGTTCGACCCCTATTGGCTGCAGCGCGGTTGGGCCCGAGAAGCGCCGATGCTGGCGTCGAGCCGTATCGACATTCCTCGTGCGAAGAGCCGTCACGCGGCAGGCATGGTGACCCTCGGCGGTTTTGCCTGGGCACCGCGCGCCGGCGTGGGTTCGGTCGAAGTGCGCGCCGGCGAGGGCGACTGGGTGAAGGCCGAGATCCTCGAACGCGACACCGGCGATGCGTGGGTCGTGTGGCGCGGCGAGCTCGACCTTGCCGCGGGCGAACACCGCCTTGCGGTGCGGGTGATCGACCGCGACGGGACGCCACAGGACGAAGACGTGCGAGACGTTCTGCCCAGCGGAGCGACGGGTCTGCACGAGGTCACGATCGAGGTGGCGTGAGGCCCAAAATCAGCCGTCAGGCCTGCTGACACAATCGTTGTGGGGGGTACTAATGTGCCTGCAACTCGCACGACAGGGGAGTCCATGACACAGAAGTCGCTTTTCCGCACCATCACCGCCGCAACCGCGGTTCTGGCGGTGACCGCCACACTCGCAGCATGCGGTGGCGGTGGTGGTTCAGATGCCACCGACACAACGAGAGTGAAGAACAACGCGTTCACCACCGTGCCGAGCGACGGCGGTTCGCCCACCACGTTGTTCGACTGGACCGGCGGTTCGTCGACAACCGTCGAGGGCTCGACCGACACAACGGTCGCACCCGGCGACACGACGGCACCGACGGACTCTGCTGCGCCCACCGACTCGACGGCACCGGTCGGTGAGACCACCGTGCCAGCGGCCGGCGACACCACGCTCCCCCCGGCAACAGCCGGTGAGGCAATCTCGCTCGTGCAGTCGAAGGGCCAAAGCGGCGATGCATTCGGCGGGGCAGTCGTGCTCTCCACCGACGGCAGCACCCTTGCGGTCGGCGCTCTCTATGCCGATGTGAACGGCAACGCCGACCAGGGTTCGGTCACGGTCTTCACCCGCAGCGGTGGCAGCTGGGCCGAACAGGGCGTGCTCACCGTCGAAGGCGCAGCGAACGACTGGTTCGGCTACTCGATCGCAATGTCGTCCGACGGCGGCACCATCGCAGTCGGTGCGGTCTATGCAACGGTCAACGGCAACAAGGCCCAAGGCAGCGCTTCGGTGTTCGCCCGTCAGGGTGGTAAGTGGTCGCTGCAAAAGACGGTGACGGGCAAGGACGGCGCCGCCGGCGATCTGTTCGGCTATTCGGTTTCGCTGTCCGCCGACGGCGGCACGCTCGCAGTCGGTGCGACGGGCTCGGATGTCGACGGCAACGCCGACCAGGGCACCGCCAGCGTCTTCACCCGCGACGGCGGTTGGGCCCTCCAGCAAGTTCTCACCTCGGCGAAGCCCGCCGCGAAGGCGAACTTCGGAACCTCGGTATCGCTCTCGGCCGACGGCAACACCCTCGCAGTGGGTGGCCCGAACGCCGGTGCCGGCGCAGCAAACGTCTTCACCCGCGCCAATGGCGCGTGGTCGTAAGCAACACAGGTGGTTGGGTCGACGCATGAAGGGTGACCAAATGAGAACGAAACGACGTGTCTTCGCCGCAACGGCGTCGCTCGCACTTCTCGCTGCCTGTGGTGGCGGCGGAGGCGGTGGCGGTAGCGCCGATGGTGGCGGTGACAGCAAGGCGGCCGACATCACGGTGCCCGAAGCCAAGGGAGTCAACGTCGACCTTGGTCTTGCACCGAACCCGAACGGTTTCGCATTCGCGAACTTCGGTGCCGGCGCATCGCCCGAGGTCTTCGGCACAGAGGATCTCGTTGCCATGTTCGGCAACGGGCCCGATGTCTGCGTCGATGGCGCGGAACCCTGCCAGCCGACAGCAGAAGCTGCGGCGTGGGCCGCAATGGTGAACGACAACCGCGCCGCCGGACACTGCGAAGGCTTTGCGGTGCTGTCGGCGAACCGTTTTGCGGCCGGCAAGACGCCACCGAGCGTTCAACTGACCATGGACCCGACGGTCACGAAGGACATCATGCGTGCGTTCGCAACGCAGTTCTTCCAGTCGACCCAGGAGGAAACCATCGGCTGGCAGTCCAAGTCCCTGAAAGACAAGGTTGCTGCACTCGAGTCCGCATTCGCGTCGAAGAAGGCTGTCTACACGCTCGCCATCTACACGGCCGAGGGTGGACACGCGGTTCTGCCGTACGCCATCGAGTACAACGGACCTGATCAAGCAAAGATCAAGATCTACGACTCGAACTGGCCCGGCCAAGAGCGTTGGGTGAACGTCGACCTTGCGAACGAAACATGGACCTTCCCGTATTCGGGTGCCGACCCGAACAACGACCCGGCCGCATGGTCGGGCGGTCCGAAAGACCTCGACATCACTTCGATGAGCGCACGCGATGCTGCGAAGATCCCGTTCGGAAAGGGCGACGGTGAAGTCACCAAGTCGCTCTTGCTCATCCGTTCGGCTGCGCTGAACTGGTCGATCAACACACCATCCGGTTCGGTTCGCCCCGGTGCCGCTGCGCCTGCGGGAATCACGATTCGCCCCGTGCGGTCGTCGGCGCCGAAAGACCCGGGCGCGCCGGTCGACTACATGGTGTACCTGCCGGCCGACCAGCCGCTCGAGTTCAATCTGCCCGATCCGTCGCGCGTTTCGGGAATCACCCCGAAGGCCGCGGTTCGTATCGAAACCCCCGGCTCGTCCACGGGCACGGTCGAAGTGACCGACGGTGGTGTGAAGGCCGATGATCCGAACGTTGTGCTGTCACTCGCGGACGGCAACCTCGTCGCATCCTCGAACGGTGCCGGCAACGAACTTGCCACCACCGGCGAACAGATCGATGTCCAGGTGACGGCGCCCAACGGTGAGCAGGTCAGCGTTGCGGTCACCGCCGACGCCCCGGCAGTCGATGTGCGTACGCCCGGCCGTGATGGTGTCGACCCGAACGCGAACGTCGAAATCCTGACGCAGACGGGTGCGAACGAGATCGAAAAGAAGGTCATCGACGCGAACGGCACCGAGACGGTGACCACGCAAGAAGGCCAACTCGAGAACACCCAGGTCAGTCGTCCGATGCCCGAGGCACTCGCCGCACCCGAGACGAAGCCGGGCCTCCCGGCCCGTGACGAGCGCGTCGCCGAAGTGACACCTGCAGCGGGCCCGACAACGACAGTCGATGCTGCGGCTCCGACCACGGCACCGCTGGGTGACCCGACCACGACCATCGCGGTACCGCCGGCAACGGCACCCGCCGGTAGCGGAAACCTTCCGCCGCTTCGGCCGGTGGCAACGGTTCCGGGCGGTTAGGCCGGCCAGCCCGGAGTGTTCGGGTCGAGCTCCACACCCATGGTGTTGAGGAACCCGGCCACCATCCGGTACATCCCAACCAGCAGAACGAGTTCACAGAGCTCCGCGTCGGACCATCCGGCGCGGAGCTCTTTCCATGTGGGCTCACTCACACAGTCGTCGTCACAAATCTCGTCGGTCATCGCGATCAATCCACGGTCACGTTCCGACCACGCGTGACGTGACGGGTCGCCGGCCAACGCCGCGATCTCGTCGTCGCCAAGTCCGCAGTCGCGACCGATCACGGTGTGTTGGCCGAACTCGTAGATCGACCCGGTGTTCCAGCCGACGCGCAGAATCACGATCTCACGCTCGCGTGCGGGCAAGAGTCCCCGGTTCAGGAAGAACCCACCGAAGGCGAGAAAGCGCTTCAGCAACTTCGGGTGGTGTGCCATCGTCCCGAACAAGTTGAGTGGCTCGCCGTTCACCGACTTGATGCTGCCCGCAAGGATCTCGTCGATTTCCGGGGTGATGGGCGAAACGGGGGAGAGACGGGGAGAGGCCGGGCGCGCCGCGCCTCGCTGCGGGGATGAGGTCATGCCGTACTCTTGCACTCCATGAAGGGTTGGTGTTTCACCGCAACGCATGCGCCCCTACAACTGCTCGACATCGACGACCCCACGCCCGGCCCGGGCGAGGTTCTGCTCGACGTCAAGGCTGTCGGGTTGTGTCACTCCGATGTCGGGGTGATGACCGATCCGATCTGGATGAGCCGCATCGCCTTCACTCCGTTGATTCTCGGTCATGAGATCGCCGGAGTGGTGAGCGCCCTCGGGCCGGGAGTCGACACCGTGAAGATCGGCGACCGTGTGGGTGTGTGCCCGTCGGTCGGCGTCGGCACGCCCGGCTTCCAGCGGCACGGCGGCTTCACGACGAAGTTCATCGCCAAGGTCGTCGAACTCGTTGCGGTGCCCGACAACCTCTCGCTCGATCTCGCCGCGCTCGGAACCGACGCGGGGATGACCGCCTACCACGCGATGGTCTCGCGTGGCCAGGTGCAGCCCGGAATGAAGGTCGGCGTCATTGGCTTCGGGGGATTGGGACAAATCGGTGCGCGTGTGGCCGTTGTCCGCGGCGCGGAAGTCCACGTCGCAGAACCCAACGAGGCCGCATGGGCCGCTGCACGCGAAGCGGGGGCTGTCGACATCGTTCGGGATGCCTCGGAATGGGCCGGCAAAGGATTCGACCTCGTCGTCGACTACGCAGGTTTCGACACGACCACACGCGCTGCAGTGAAGGCGGTTCGACGCAACGGTCGAGTCGTTCTCGTCGGCATGGCAAAGCTCGCCTTCACCCTCGACACGATGCCGGTCATCCTGTCCGAAGTTGAACTACTTGGCTCGGCAGGTGGCACGCCACAGGACATCGCTGAGGTCTACGAGTTGCTCGCGGCGGGAGACATCGACCCGACGGTCACGGTCATCGACTTCCTCGACATCGCCAAGGGCCTTGACGACCTGCAACACCACCGCATCACGGGCCGCCTCGTCGCCAACCCCACCTAGCCAAACCCAACGTAGCGATTCAGCTCTGTCGAGCAACCTCGCGGTGTTCGCCATCGGCCGCGGTTGCGGCACCGTCTGCGCGACGCACCTGGGCGTCGCGCAGGTTCAGTCCGACGAACAAGCCGATGATGGTGACGGCGGCAAGTCCGGCACCTGACACGAGCATCACGAGTGCGGGAGCGGGGCAGGTACCTGACACGGCCCAGCCAATGCCGAAGAGTGCGCCACCGATGACGTGCTCGCGGCGCGGCTTCGACCGCGAGAGAAGCAGCGGTCCGCCGAGCACCGTGCGCGTGCGGCGACGTTCCAGCCACCAGAGAAGCGGGAGTGAGGTGCCGATGGCCCCGCCCATGAGCAGGAAGACGTCGAATTCTTCGAGGCGCAACATCTTGTGGATGGTGTCGTACTCGTGAAGGTTCGCTGCCGCGAGAACGAACCCAAAGCCAGCCCCGAAGAGCAGACCGAACACCTTGTGGGCAGTCGACGATTTCAAATCGCACCTCCCGAGATCACCCGGATGACCAGCGTGGTGAGAACCGCTGCCCCCATGAAGGTGCACGTCGCCACCCAACTGGCGGGCGATCGCTGTGCGGTGCCGCAGATGCCGTGGCCGGACGTGCAGCCACCTGCCATGCGCGCGCCGTAGCCCATCACCACGGCCCCGACGAGCACGATGATCGCCGTCGTTCCGAGCGACAGCTCGTTGCGGAGCGCGTCGTAGCCTGCGCGACGAACGATGCCGTCTTCCTTCAACAAGACTCCGACCAGACCACCGATCGGTATGCCGAGGAAGTAGAACATGCGCCACGACACCGCTCCCGGAGCGCGCGTCACGGTCTTGTACGTTTCGACGTAGGCGCCCGTGGCCCCGAGTGGTTGGTTGGCGATGACGAAGAATCCGACGACGAGCAAGCCGAGTGCGGGGCCGGCGAAGTACCACGGGAGGCGGTCGGGGAGCACCGCGGCGAATGTTGTACTGAGCATTGGAAGAACTGTAACAACGGTCCCGATTCTTTTCCCGTGGTGGAGGGGCGAGCCGGCGGGAATCCTGCGAGACTGGGCCCATGACGAAAAAGCAGAAGCAGATCATCGGTGCGGTGGCCGCCGCCGTCGTGATTTTGTTGATGTTCATCACCTCCTACAACGGCCTCGTGAACAAAGAAACCCGCGTCGACCAGACGTCGGCCGACCTCGAGGTGCAACTGCAGCGTCGATTCGATCTCATCCCGAATCTCGTCTCGGCCGTCAAGGGCGCGATGGCGCAGGAAAAAGACATCTTCACCCAACTCGCCGAGGCACGGTCGAAGTACGCGGGGGCATCCTCGGGTGACGATCGCATCGCTGCAGCAGGTCAATTGGAATCCGCTCTCAGCCGTTTGCTGGTCATCGTCGAGAACTACCCGGAGCTCACCAGCCTGCAGAACGTGCGTGATCTGCAAGTGCAACTCGAAGGCACCGAGAATCGAGTCGCCCAGGCGCGGCGCGACTACAACGAAGCCACGACGTCTTTCAACCGCGCCGTGCGGGCCTTCCCGCGTTCGATCGTGGCCGGCTTGTTCGGTTTCGAGAAGCGGGCGCTCTTCAGTGCGGTCGACGGTGCCGAAACCGTGCCGACCGTTGACCTGACGCCGCAGGGCTCGTGAGACGCAGCGCGTTCGGCGCGGCGGCAATCGTCGTTGGTCTGGGCTTTGTCGCGGCGGCTTGCGGACCGAGCGGTGGGCTTCCGAAGTTCACCGCCCCAGTTGTCGACGATGCGGGCGTGATCGACGATGTGGTCGAAAGAAACCTGAACGCGAAACTCGAACAGTTCCGTACCGCGGTCGGCCCGCAAGTCGCTGTGCTCGTTGTCGGTTCGACGGGGAACCAGACGATCGAGGATTACGGCATCGACGTCGCGCGCGAGTGGGGTATCGGCGACGAGCAGCGCGACGACGGTGTACTGCTTCTCATCGCCATCGATGACCGCAAGTTGCGCATCGAAACCGGCAGTGGCATCGAGGGGGATCTCACCGACGTCGAGGCTGGACGCATCATCGACTCGGTCGTCGTTCCCGAACTGCGCAATGACAACCCCACGGCAGCGGTCGTTGCCGGCGCCGAGGCATTGACCACCGAACTTTCGGGTCAGGCTTACGACTTCCCGGATGGGCAGCCGGCGACATCCACCTCGGCAGCTCCTCAAGAAGTCGGGCTCGCCGGCGCGATATTCGGTTTCTTCGTCATCTTGATGTTCGGTCTCGGCGTCGTCGGAATGATGGTGCGGGGTCGCCGTCGCGGTCTCGGTGCGCTCGATGTTCTTTCGTTGCTCTACATCTTCACGAGTTCCTCGCGCGGAGGCTTCGGAGGTGGCGGGGGCGGCTTCGGTGGCGGTGGAGGCGGCGGTTTCTCCGGCGGAGGTGCATCGGGATCATGGTGAAACTGGAAGAGACATGGTGAGGCACGCGATGAAGCGCAAGGACGCTGCCAACTGGTGGCTGTCCCAGAAGGCAGGCGTTGCAAAGGCCGTCGACGATGCCGAGCGCGCGAGTGGTCACCAGATCGTGGTCGCCGTCGGCAAGTTGGGCCGCCGTCCCGACATCGCTGCGAACCGGGTCGCCCGCAAGCACAAGGGGGCGACGCTTGTCTTCTGTGTCGACCCGTTGGACCGCCGCTTCGAGCTTCGCTGGTCGGCCACGATCTCCCTGTCCGAAGAAGTGATCAAACAGACGTCGGCGCTTCTCGCTGGTGAACGTCTCGCCGACGCCATCGAGCTCGTCGCTGCGTCGTTGCCCGTGCAGGTCGAAGGCGATGAGCTGCCCGACATCGTCGAAGACTGAGCCCGATAGTCTGCAAAGCCCGCGGAGTCCTGCGCTCCGGGCGTTTAGCTCAGTTGGTTAGAGCATCTCCCTT
>JBBANY010000047.1:13867-17918 GCA_040401695.1 Ilumatobacteraceae bacterium | reverse complement strand
ATCTTTGCCGATGGCTGCGCCCAAAGCCCACTTTCGATGCACGTGGATACACTCGGCACCCTGTGAAAACGACCCTTGAACCCCTCGACGGCAACAAAGTCAAGCTCACGGTCGAGCTCGACCAGTCGGAATTCGATGCCAGCATCGACCTCGCCTTCAAGAAGATCGCCCACGAAGTGCGGCTTCCGGGATTTCGTGCCGGCAAGGCCCCCCGCAAACTGCTCGAGGCCCGCATTGGTTTGGCTGCGGCGCGTCAACAGGCCATTCAGGACTCCGTCCCCCTGTACCTGTCGAAGGCGGTTCGTGAACACGACATCGACCTCATCGCCACGCCCGACGTGAAGCTGGTGTCGGGCGAAGAAGAAGGTGCGGTCTCGTTCGACGCAACCTGTGAGGTGCGTCCGGTCATCACCGTTCCCGGCTACCAGGGCCTGCGCATCGAACTTGCGCCGATCGAGGCAAGCGACGAGGAAATCGAAGAAGTCGTCGCCGCCGAACGTCGTCGTCACGGCAACCTTGTCGACGTCGACCGACCGTCGCAGACCGGTGACTACGTGACGCTCGACCTCCAGGGTTTGCGCGACGGCGAGCCGGTGCCCGGCTTGAACACCGATGATTGGGTCTACGAACTCGGCCGCGGATGGGTCGCGCCCACTTTCGACGAAGAGGTCACCGGCGCGGTGAAGGGTGCGGAACTGAAGTTCAGCGCAACGCCGAACGGAACCGACCAGCCCGCCGACTTCGAGGTCACCGTCCAGCGGGTTCAGACGCTGGAACTTGCGGACCTCACCGATGAGTGGGTGGCCGAACACGTCGCCGAACACGACACCGTCGCCGCCTGGCGTGATGCCGTCGCTGCGCGCATCGCCGACATGAAGTTGAACCAGGCGCGCAACGTGCTCATCGACAAGGTCAGCGAGTCGCTGGCCGCTCTCGTCGACATCGATGCCCCCGAGCCGATGGTGAACAGCGATCTGCAGGCCCGCGTGCAGAACACGGTGCAACAGTTCCAGTCGCAGGGCATCGCCCTTGACCAGTGGTTGTCGGCGACCGGCCAGGACACCAACCAGTTCGTCGACGCGTTGAAGGAACAGTCCGTGAAGGCCGTGAAGGTCGACCTCGCGTTGCGTGCCATCGTCGTCGCCGAAGGGCTCGGCGCCACCGACGACGACATCGAACTCGAGTACCAGCGCATCGCGATGCGGGTCAACCAAAAGCCCGCACAGGTCCGCAAGGTGTACGAAAAGAACGACGCCGTCGCCGACCTCGTCTCGCAGATCGCCAAGTCAAAGGCCCTCGACTGGCTGCTGCGCAACGTCACAATGGTCGACACCAACGGCAAGGTTCTCGACCGCGAGCACGTTCTCGGGCATGACCAATCTCACGATCATGATCACGATCATGGGCACGATGGCGATGACGGTCACTCCCACGGGGCAGAATGAGCACCGTGTCGAACAAATTCCGTAATTACTACGTTCCGAACGTCACCGAGCAGACCAGTCGTGGCGAGCGGGTGTACGACCTCTACAGCCGCCTGCTGAAAGAGAACATCATCTTTCTCGGCACGCCGATCGACGACACGATCGCCAACCTGATCTGCGCACAGTTGATCCACCTCGAGAGTGAAAATCCCGACAAGGACATCAACATCTACATCAACAGTCCCGGTGGCGACATCACCGCACTGTTTGCGATCTACGACACGATGCAGTTCATCAAGAACGACATCGCCACGATTTGTCTCGGGCAGGCCGCTTCGGCTGCGGCCGTTTTGTTGGCGGCCGGCACCAAGGGCAAGCGTCTCGCCCTGCCGCACTCGCGGGTCCTGCTCCACCAGCCCTACGGCCAGGTGGGTTACGCCCAGGTCACCGATCTCGAAATCGCCGCCCGTGAAATCCTGCGAATGCGCGACCTTCTCGAGGAAATCCTTGCAAATCACACCGGCCAGCCGATCGACCGTATCCACACCGACACCGACCGTGACTTCGTAATGGAAGCACCTGAGGCCCTCGCGTATGGCATCATCGATGACATCATTTCGAGTCGTCAGTTGGCCGACCGCTCAGGGCCGATCCGCTGACACGTTTCAGAGGAGGGCCGCGTGGCCAAGTTCGGTGATTCGGGAGAATTGCTGAAGTGCTCGTTCTGCGGCAAGTCGCAGAAGCAGGTGAAGAAGCTCATCGCCGGTCCCGGCGTGTACATCTGCGACGAGTGCATCGAACTCTGCAACGAGATCATCGAAGAGGAGTTCGCCGACACCGGCGACGTCCGCTTCGAGGAGTTGCCGACGCCGAATGAAATCCGCACCTTCCTCGACGAATACGTGGTCGGCCAGGAGCAGGCGAAGAAGGTTCTCGCCGTGGCGGTGTTCAACCACTACCGCCGCATCCAGTACCAGCTGAACCAAGGCGCGGCGCGTCGAGACGACGTCGAACTGCAGAAGAGCAACATCCTCCTTCTGGGGCCGACCGGCTGTGGCAAGACCCACCTCGCCCAGACGCTCGCGCGCATGTTGAACGTGCCGTTCGCGATCGCCGATGCCACTGCCCTCACCGAGGCCGGTTACGTCGGTGAAGATGTCGAGAACATCCTTCTCAAGTTGTTGCAGGCGGCCGACTTCGACGTGAAGAAGGCCGAGACCGGCATCATTTACATCGACGAAATCGACAAGGTCGCCCGCAAGAGCGAGAACCCGTCGATCACCCGTGACGTGTCGGGTGAGGGCGTTCAGCAGGCGCTGCTGAAGATTCTCGAAGGAACCGTCGCCTCTGTGCCGCCGCAGGGTGGACGCAAGCATCCGCATCAAGAGTTCATCCAGATCGACACAACGAACGTCTTGTTCATCTGCGGTGGAGCCTTCGCCGGCCTCGATTCGATCATCGAGTCGCGCATCGGCCACAAGGGCGTCGGCTTCCATGCCACGGTGCGTTCGAAGTCGGAAAAGGACCCGGGCAAGTTGTTCGCGCAGGTTCTTCCGGAAGACCTGCTGAAGTTCGGCATGATCCCCGAATTCGTCGGTCGTCTGCCGATGGTCGGTGCGGTGCACAGCCTCGATCGAGAGGCGTTGATGAGCATCCTCACCGAACCGAAGAACGCCCTCATCAAGCAGTACGCGAAGTTCTTTGAATTCGAGGACGTCGAACTCGAAGTCGACGCGGCGGCCCTCGGTGCGATCGCCGACCTTGCGCTCGAGCGTGGCACCGGCGCACGCGGATTGCGCGCCATCCTCGAAGAGGTGCTGCTGAACACGATGTTCGAAATTCCCGGCAAGGGCGACGTCGCCAAGGTCGTCGTTACCGAGCAGGCGGTCAAGGAAAAGGCCGCACCTCTCGTGGTCATGCGGGGCACCTCGCGCGCCCCGCGCCAACGGCGCGCAGCCTCCTAGCAGCAGGTAGACCTTGTGAACTACGCCGAGGCATTGGCGTTTCTCGACGAGCATGCGAGCTATGAACGCATGGGTCGCGTCGACGAGCCGTCCCTGCGCAACATCACCGCACTGACGGCCGTGATGGGCGACCCCCAGCACGACTTCCGGGTCGTCCACGTCACCGGCACGAACGGGAAGGGCTCGACCTCGCAGATCATCACGAAGCTGCTGATGGCGCATGGCTTGCGAGTGGGAACCTACGCAAGCCCGCACCTGCAGCGGATCAACGAGCGAATCCTCATAGATGGCACGCCGGTCGACGACGAAACCTTTGCGGAGAACATTGCCGCAGTGGCCGATGCCGAGGTTCTGGCCGGGGTGCGTCCTTCGTTCTTCGAGATCCTGACGGCTGCAGCGTTCAGGTGTTTTTCCGACGCGCCGGTCGACGTGGCGGTGATCGAGGTCGGCATGCTCGGCCGATGGGACGCAACGAACGTCGTGCAATCCGACGTTGCGGTGATCACGAATATCGCGCTCGATCACACCGAGTACGCGGGGCCGACGGTTCTCGACATCGCCCGAGAAAAGATCGGCATCGTGAAGGAAACGTCGGCGGTGGTGATCGGTGACGTCACGCCCGAGCTCGCCGATTTCTTCACCGAAGCGGCACCCACGGCTCTG
>JBBANY010000047.1:0-13857 GCA_040401695.1 Ilumatobacteraceae bacterium | reverse complement strand
TGGTGAGCACTTCGAGTGTGTCGACAACCATCTCGCACTCGGCGGCAGAATGATCGAGGTGCGTACACCGCACGACAGGTACGCCGACGTTTTCATTCCGCTTCACGGTCGACACCAGGGTGACAACGCGAGCGCGGCGATCGCCGCCGTCGAGGCCTTCTTCGGTCACGCCATCGACAGAAGCGTTCTCGAAGAAGGATTGAACGCGGTGGCGATGCCCGGACGTTTCGAAGTGGTGCACTACCAGCCGCTCGTCATCATCGACGGCGCGCACAATCCCGCCGGAGCCGACGTGTGCGCGGAGGTCTTCTTCACGAACTTCGATCCCGTCGGTTCGCGCCGACTCGTCGTCGGGACATTGCGCAGTCGTGATCCACTCGCATTGTTGTCGGCACTCCGTGCCGACGAGTTCGACCAAGTCATCTGTTGCACGGCTCCGAGTCCGCGCGGCCTGCCCGCGACCGACCTCGCGGAAGTCGCGCGCTCGATGGGATGCGACGACGTCGTCGTCCGGGAGTCGGTTGCTGCCGCCATCGACCGCGCACTCACCGATGCAAACGCCGACGATGCAGTGCTCGTGACCGGGTCGCTCTATGTGGTGGGCGAGGCGAGAGGTCATCTTTCCCACGTCTTGCCGTAGGCTTCTCGGAATGTCGAACAGAACCCTCGTCTTGTTGAAGCCCGACGCAGTCGAACGCGGACTCGTCGGAAACATTCTTTCGCGTTTCGAAACCAAGGGCCTCAAGATCGTCGCGATGGAACTGCGCAAGCTCGACTCCGCGATCCTCGCCCGTCACTACGAAGAACACCAGGGCAAGGGCTTCTACAACGACCTCGTGGCTTTCATGTCGCGCAACCCCGTCGTCGCGCTTGTCGTCGAGGGCCCCGAAGACACGTGGGAGATCGTGCGCAACATGATGGGCGCCACCAACCCGCGCACGGCCGCGCCAGGCACCATCCGTGGTGACCTCGGAACGATTTTCACCGAGAACCTCGTGCATGGCAGCGACTCTGCCGAGTCTGCGGCACGAGAGATCAAAATCTTCTTCCCGTCTCTGTAACGTCACACTCGACGAAGCCGGAACGCAGGAGGTCACCAGTTGGCTGGCGGAAACCCACTCGGACTCGGCCGCGACATCGCGATCGACCTCGGCACCGCGAACACCCTCGTGTACGTGCGCGGCCAGGGTGTGGTGCTGAACGAGCCATCGATCGTCGCTGTCGACATGCGTGACGGCAAACCGGTGGCCGTTGGTTGGGAGGCCAAGCGCATGCTCGGCCGCACACCGTCACACATCACGTCGGTTCGACCACTGAAAGACGGCGTCATCGCAGACTTCGAAGTGTGCGAAAAGATGCTGCGCTACTTCATACAGCAGGTGAATGCCAGCAGATGGAGCAGGCCCCGCATGGTGATCTGTGTTCCATCGGGCATCACCGGTGTCGAGCAGCGCGCGGTACAGGACGCCGCCGAATACGCCGGCGCACGCAAGCCGGTCCACATCATCGAAGAGCCCATGGCAGCCGCCATCGGTGCGGGTATCGCCGTGCACGAGCCCGCGGGCAACATGATCGTCGACATCGGCGGCGGCACGACGGAAGTCGCCGTCATTTCTCTCGGCGGCATCGTGGTTGCACAGTCGGTACGTGTCGCCGGCGACGAAATCACCGAGGCGATCGGCGACTACGTGAAAAAGGAATTCGGCCTCGACATCGGTGAGAACACCTGCGAAGAGATCAAGATCCAGATGGGTTCGGCCTGGCGCTTGGAAGAGGAGTTCACCGCCGACATAGGTGGCCGCGATTCGCTGTCGGGTCTGCCGAGGCGCATCGAACTCACGACCGAGCACGTCCGTGAAGCGATTGCCGAGCCCATCACGGCCATCGTCGATGCGATCAAGTCGACACTTGACCGCACGCCACCGGAACTTGCCGCCGACATCATGGAGAACGGCATCGTGCTCTCGGGCGGTGGTGCATTGCTGGCGGGTCTCACCCAGCGCGTCACCCACGAAACGGGCATGCGCGCCGTCGTCGCACCGGATCCCTTGTATGCCGTGGTGCTTGGCTCGGGCCAGGCGCTCGAGAACATCGAGGCGATGCGCGGTCTGCTCACCCAAACGGGAATCGACTGAGGGGTAGTTCCTCTTCGTGCAGTCCTTCACACGTCGGCGCATGATCGTCGTGCTGCTGCTCACGTCGATCCTGCTCGTGACGCTCGACCTGCGTGACAGCGGGTTCGTTGCGGGTGTTCGCGACACGTTCGGCACGCTCTTTCGACCCGTCGAACGATTGACCAATGTCGTCACCAAGCCCGTGTCGAACGCGTGGCGCGGGGTGCTCGACTATGGCGAACTGCGCAAGGAGAACCTCGCGCTGAAAGATCTGCTGGTGAAGCAAGAGGGAACGGCGATTGCCGCAGCGGCGAGTGTTCGCGAAGCCCAGGAACTTCTCGCCCTCAACGGATTGCCGACTCTCGCCGGCATCGACAGCGTGACCGCACAGATCGTGGGTCAGTCGCCTTCGAATTTCTCGCAGACATTCGAACTGAACCGCGGAAAGTCGAGCGGAATTCGCGTGGGGATGACGGTCACCAACGGAGCGGGTCTCGTCGGCAAGATCACCGACGCGACCCTTGAGCGGTCGGTCGTCATGCTCGCGACGGACCCCGAGTACGCGATCGCGGTCAAGGTCGGAAACTGTCCGACCCCTGTCACCTCGCCGGCACCCGAGACAACAACGACAACCGTTGCCGAGACGACGACCACTGCGGCGGTCGTGCCGCCGACGGGCATCGACGGGGCCACGACAACGACCCTGCCCGGCGACACGACGACCACCTCCTCGACTGTCCCGCCGACCACGACCTCGACGACGAGTACGACAACGACGACCAGCACCACCACGACAACCCTGCCGAAGCCCACGACAACGACGATCAAGGGCTTCACGCCCTTTTCCACGACGTTGCCGCCGCGGCCCGGTGGGGCGGGTTCACAGATCACGATTCCCGACACGGGAGGCCTCGTGCCCCGTGAAACGGGCGCCCTCGAGGGGCGGGGTATCGGTCGTACTCCGATCATTCGATTCGTGCAGGCCTCCGAACGATTGGGTGCGCTCTGCGAAGGGGTCCCGGTGGTGACGGCGGGTGGCTCGCAGAGTCTGGCGCCGCCCGACCTTGTCGTCGGCACGGTTGCCCGCGTGGTGAACCGCAAGGGCACGGCCGGTCCGCTGCTCGAAGTCGATCTTGCGGCGAATCTCGAGAGTTTGAATTTCGTGCGCGTCCTGCTCTATCAGCCCGCAACGGAGATCCCGCGATGAAGCGTTTCTTCGCCATCATCGAGTCGCCCGCGACGCGTACGTTCCTTCTTGGTCTCGTGGTGTTGAGTTTTCAGACGACGCTTTTCAACACGTTGCGACCCTTTGGCGTCGTGTTGCAACTGATGCTTCTCTTTTCGTGTGCGAGTGGCGTCGCCGCAGGCAGCGAAGCAGGTGCGGTAACGGGCTTCATCTTTGGTTTGATGTATGACATGGTGCTGACTGCGCCGATGGGTCTGTCGGCGGTGGTTTTCGGTTTCGCTGGTTACATGGCCGGGGGAGTGAACGCATTCGTTCACGAAGCGCGTTGGTGGGTGAAAATCATCGCCGTTGCGTTGTCGACGGCCACCGCAGTTTTGTTGTACCCAGCAGCGAGTCTCGTCGTCGGTGTCGATGGTTTGCTCGGTTCGCGCATCGTGACGGTGGCTCTCACGTGCGCGGCCTTCAACGCCGTTTTCGCGGTTCCCGCCGCGCGCATCTCCAAGTGGGCATTGGTGAAGCCCGTTCGCCAGGCCATCTGGGCAGAATAGAGGCATGTCGGCCACGATCTCGGGAAAGCGACTGGGCGTACTCGGTGGTCTTGCGCTCGTCCTGCTCGGTCTCGTGTGCACGCGTACGTGGTTCCTTCAGGTCGTCGACGCCGAGGGGTTGGAGTCGCGCGTCGCCGAGGTGCGTTCCCGCACGGTGTCGCTGTTGTCCGAACGTGGCCGCATCTTCGACGTCGACGGTCGCGTGTTGGCCGACAACGAGCGCGTGCTCATTGCAACGATCGACCGCGCAGTCGTGCGCAAACCGGCGGAACGAGCCGAATTGTTCCTGCGCCTCTCCGGGGCACTGCAGACCCCGGTGACCGAGCTCGAACGGCGCTACCAAAGCAAGATGTACGACCCGTTGCAGCCCCTTCCGCTGCGCGAAGGCATTTCCGAGCAGACCGCACTGTTCCTGCGCGAGCGATCCGAGGACTATCCGGGGGTCGACGTGGAAGAGGGATGGCGTCGTGAGTATCCGTACGCACCCATCGGGTCGCACGTCGTCGGCTTCATGGGTGCGATTCTCGAGCGCCAGTTGCCCTACTACAAGTCGCTGAAGTACTCACCGAATGAACGCGTCGGCCAATACGGAGTCGAACAGACCTACGAAAGCGTGCTGCGCGGCAAGCCCGGCTACGTGCGCTACGAGGTGAACGCACTCGGCCAGATCATCCGAGAAATCGAACGCGTCGAACCGATTCCCGGCAACGACGTGCAGTTGTCGATCGACCTCGATTACCAGCAGTTCATCGAGCAGGCCCTCGAAACCATGCTCAGTCTCCGTCGCCAGGTCGACGCGGGCACGGTGAAGTTGGAGAACGGCGACCCCGACCCGCAGTACGCAGAGGTCAACTTCTACAAGGCCCCCGCCGGGTCCGCCCTGTTGATGAACTACGACACAGGCGAGATCGTCGCAATGGCGAGTTACCCGAACTTCGACAACCGGTGGTTCAACGCGGGAATTTCCTCGACGAAGTTCAAGCAGTTGTTCCCCGAAACGAAGGATCCCGACCAGGCGATCATCGTGAACCGCGCGGTGAGTGGCCGCTACAACCTCGGCTCGACGTTCAAGCCTTTCACCGCATTCGCGGCGCTCGACTCCGGTCAGATCGTCGAGCCGCTGAAGTACAAGTACCGCGACGAGGGCACGTACAAACTCGAGTCGATCCCGAACGGCCGCTGCCAAGAAGGCGTCAAATGCGTCTTCAAGAATGCGTTCTGTTCCGCAACGAACACACCCTGCCGCTACGGACCGGTGACGGTCGAAGATGCCCTTGCTGTTTCTTCGGACACGTTCTTCTACAAGATCGGCGAGCAGATCCTCACCCAGCGCGGCTACCGCCCGATCCTCGAAGAAGAGGTTCGCAAGTTCGGGTTCGGCGCGCCGACGGGCGTCGACCTTCCGTTCGAATACGGCGGTGCGCTGCCGAGCAAAGAACTGAAACAGTCGTTGGCCGAGGCAGGCGCGATTCCCAAAGACGAGGGACGCGCGTACTACGTGGGCGACAACGTGCAGTTCGCGATCGGCCAGGGTCTTCTCGCGGCCACACCGCTGCAGTTGGGTGTCTCTTACTCGGTGCTGGCGAACAACGGCCGTGTCATCACTCCGCACGTCGCCAACCGGATCCTTGAATCCGGAACGCCCGACGGTGACGCCGGTTTTGCCGACCTGTCGAAGGCGAACATCGTCGAGGATCGCACCCGCGGTGAGGTGATCCGCACCGTGGAGATGCCGCCTGAAGTGCACGATCCGATCGTGCGCGGTCTCACGCGGGTCGTGAACGGCCCGGGAGTTGACTGGGACTTTTACCACAAGGCCACGGGCGAGTTTCTCTTCAAGAACTACCCGAAGAAGTTGTTGCCGATCGCCGGCAAGACCGGCACGGCGCAGGGCTTCAAGAACCTTCCGTGGAACGACTCGTCGGCATTCGCCGCATTCAGCCTCGACCCGACACGGCCCTTCACCGCCGTCGCCTATCTCGAGAAATCGGGCTACGGCTCACAGGGCGCGGCTCCCGTCGTCAAATGCATCTTTTCCGCGCTCGCGGGTGTCGTCAATCCGCAGGAAGTGATACCGAGCAACCCGCTCGACATCAACAGCACGGCAGTGGCGCGCTCGCAGCGCCTGGTGAGTCCGTTGTGTCTGTCGGGCTACGGCGGCGGAGTGCGCGACTGATGGCGGTGCTCGAGGCGGTGCGACGACGACCGGCGATATCGGGAATGGGCAATCTTCGGCGCAGCATGGCCGACCCCAGTCGCAACATCGACTGGCTGCTCGTGTTCGCGGTTTCCGCCCTGTCGACGATCGGCGCCTTCGCGGTGTATTCGACGACGCGGCCGCGGTTGCTCGCCCGCGGGGTCGACCCCTACTACCTCTTGCAGCGGCAGATCATCTACATCATCGCGGCCGCTCTGGTGATGGTGCTCGTGATGGCACTCGACTACGAGTGGCTGCGGGGGAGGGCAGAGTTCTTCTACGGCGCCTCGATCGCCGCGTTGATGCTCGTTCTCGTCGCGGGTGCGGTGCGCGGCGGCGCGCGTTTGTCGTTCGACCTCGGCATCGTTTCGCTGCAGCCCGCCGAGTTCACGAAATTCTCACTGTTGTTGCTGCTCGCCGGATATCTCTCCGAGGAGGAGAGCGAAGAGTTGCCGTACCATCGGTTCGTCACCACGCTCGTCATCGTCGGTGCGTCGGTGGGACTGATCCTGTTGCAGCCCGACCTCGGGTCGGCGACGGTGCTGTTGGCGTGCACGATGGGCCTCCTGCTCGTCGCGGGCAGCAAGGTTCGTTACATCGTGTCGATCACGTCCCTGGCGATTCTTTCGGCAACGGTTGCCGTGTGGAGTGGTTTGGTGCGCAGTTACCAGTTCCGTCGTATCGAGGCCTTCCTCAACCAGAATTCGACGGAGTCGGCACTGAAGGACGTGGTGCTCCAGGTGCGCTTCGCGAAACGTGCGGTCGCAACCGGCGGCATCACCGGAAAGGGCTTCCTCAACGGACCGTTGACCAACGGGGCGTTCATCCCCGTGCAGTCGACCGACTTCATCTTCTCCGCGATCGCCGAACAGTTCGGTCTCATCGGGGCGGGGGTCACCCTGTCGCTCTTCACCTTGCTGTTGTGGCGGATCTGGCGCGTCGGTCGCCTGTCGCGGACCAGGCTCGGTCAGTTCATCGCCCTCGGGGCCTTTTCGATGATCCTGTGGCAGACCTTCCAGAACATCGGCATGACCCTCGGCATCATGCCTGTGTCGGGCCTTCCATTGCCCTTCGTCTCGTACGGGGGTTCGCACATGGTGGCTTTCGCCGCGATCGTGGGCCTCGTCCAAAGCGTCCACATGCGACGCCTGCGCTGACTCCCCACCGGGCGGGGGTCACGGTTTCGGCGGGAACCAGCCGATAGCCTGAATTCCCAAGCGGCTCGTCGCCGCACAGGATCGAGACATCATGAACCAACCTTCCGAGGGCGCGAATCAGTCCGCCAGCCCCGGGCCGAACAAGAAACGGCGCCGTGGGTCGCGCGGTGGGCGCAACCGCAACAAATCAGGCCAAAGCGCACAGAACGGCCAAAACCCCCGTCCCGCCGCAGATGCTCCGGCATCGGGCAGCCCGGCCGGTGCGTTGGCGCCGGCGAGTGGCGAGCCCCCGCGTCGGCCCCAGATCGGCGACACACGTCCGGCACCGGCGCGTCAGGCCGCCCAGCAGGCGCCGGCGGCAAGTCCAAAGCCGGGCAACGGCAAGCGCCGTCGGGGAGGTCGGGGTCGCAGTCGCGGAGGTTCGGGCCAGCAGGGTGGTCAAGGCGGTCGCCAGCGCCAGAGCCAGGCCGCAGTCGAGGCCGAGATTGTCGAGCGGCGTCGCGGTCGCACACGTGACGGACGGCCCGTCGGGCGCTATCTCATGTGCGTCCAGGTCCGCGAGGGGCTGACCCAGGTGGCGGTGCTCGAGGGTCGCAAATTGATCGAGCACTACGTCAGCCGTCCGGCCGACGACATCTCCCAGATCCACGGCAACATCTATCTCGGTCGCGTGCAGAACGTGTTGCCCGGCATGGAAGCCGCGTTCGTCGACATCGCCACGCCGAAAAACGCGGTGCTGTACCGCGGTGACGTGCAGTACGACGCCGAGGACATCGTCGAGAAGTCGACCGACCGCCGCATCGAGGACATCTTGAAGGCGCGGCAGTTGATTCTCTGCCAGGTCACCAAGAACCCCATCGGAGCCAAGGGCGCGCGCCTGACCCAGGAAGTGTCGCTGCCGGGGCGGTTCGTCGTGTTGATTCCGAACTCGAAGACCTACGGCATCTCGAAGCGTCTGCCCGACGACGAACGGCGTCGCCTTCGTTCGGTGCTCGACCGCGTGAAGCCGGCGGAACACGGTCTCATCGTGCGTACCGCCGCCGAGCACGCGACCGAGCACGAACTGCGTGCCGACATGGCGCGTCTGCTCGACGAATGGGCACGCATCGAAGAAGCGGCAAAGAAGGCGAACGGCCCGAAGCTGCTGTACCGCGAGCCGAGCCTCGCCGTGCGCGTGATCCGCGAAGAGTTCAACGCCGAGTACCGCGGTGTCGTCATCGACGACCCGCAGCTCTACGAAGACCTGAAGGGCTACGTCAGCGACTTCAACCCCGAACTTGCCGATCGTGTCGAGCTGTACGCCGCCGGCGGGTCTTCGGGTGACGACGACGACGTTGACGGCGACGCGCCGTCGGCATCCGGACTACCGATCTTCGAGCACTATCACGTGCACGAACAGATCCACAAGGCGCTCGATCGCAAGGTGTGGCTGCCCTCGGGAGGGTCGCTCATCATCGAACACACCGAAGCGCTCACGGTCATCGACGTGAACACCGGCAAGAACGTCGGCAAGTCGAACCTCGAGGAGACGGTCTTCCACAACAACCTCGAAGCCGCGGAAGAAATCGCACTGCAGCTGCGCCTGCGCGACATCGGAGGCATCATCGTCATCGACTTCATCGACATGGAAGTGAAGGAAAACCGCCGCAAGGTGGTCGACGCATTCCGTGCAGCCCTGGCGCGCGACAAGACGCGTACCCAGGTGCTCGAGGTCTCCGACCTCGGCCTCGTCGAGATGACCCGCAAGCGCATCGGCGAGGGTCTCCTCACCAGCTTTGCGGGCCAGTGCCCCGACTGCGAGGGCCGCGGCATCAAGGTCGACCACTCGCTCATCGGCTGAGTCATTCGGCCGGGCGAGGGGTTGGGGACGCAGGGCGGCTCCAGTAGGCTAGGAAACCGCTATGTACGCAGTCATCGCCTCCGGTGGTAAGCAGGAAAAGGTCGCCCAGGGCGAGACCGTCAAGGTCGAACTCCTCGGCGTCGACAACGGCACCGAAGTGAAGTTCACTCCGGTTCTGCTCGTCGACGGCGGCACCGTGCTCTCCACGCCCGACCAGTTGAAGAACGCGTCGGTCACCGGCCGCGTCATCGCCACGGCCAAGGGGCCGAAGATCGACGGCTTCACCTACAAGCGCCGCACCAACCAGCGTCGTCGCTACGGTCACCGTCAGCAGTACTCCGTCGTCGAAATCACTTCCATCGCGAAAGGCTGAGCCATGTCAAAGACCAAAGGTGGCGGCTCCACACGTAACGGCCGCGATTCAAATGCACAGCGCCTCGGCGTGAAGGCCTTCGATGGAACGCAGATCAACGCAGGTGCGATTCTCGTGCGTCAGCGTGGAACACGCGTGCACCCGGGCAAGAACGTGGGCATCGGCAAGGACGACACCCTGTTTGCGCTCGTCGGTGGCAGCGTGAAGTTCGGCGAGCGCCGCGGCCGCAAGGTCGTCGACGTGCTGCCTTCCAGCAACTGACCCGCGTTAGCGGAAGTCGATGCCGACCGGAAGGTCGGATTCACGCCAGTTCAACAGGTTGACCGCTTGTTGGAACGCGTATCTGTCGGTCATGCCGCCGACGTACTCGACGATCGCCTTCATCATTTCCGTCGACTTTGCTGCAGCATCGAGCTGGCGAGTGGCGGGACAGGCTGCGGGGTTCTTGGCGTAGTGCTCGACCAGGGCCTGCAGCACCCGGATGACGGATGCGGCCTGGGCCTGTGATTCGGGTCGAAGGTACACGGCTTCGTAGTTGAACTGTCGGAACGCGCCGAGCGCCTCGGCCATGTCGGTGGTCATCGCGATGCGGCCGGTGCTGTGCGTGGCATCGAGCATGCCGACGATGAACGACGAGATCTGTTTGGCGCGCGAGGTGCCGCAACGTTCGCGCACCATGGCAGGCAGATCGTTTGGTGCGACGACTCGAGCATCGACGGCGTCTTCGAAGTCGTGGCACACGTAGGCGATGCGATCGGCCCACGAGACGACTTCACCTTCGGGCGTCATCGGCGCGGGTCGTGACCATGAATGGTTGCGGATGCCATCGAGGGTTTCGCGGCACAGGTTCAACGGGGCGAGCGTGACGTCGGCTCCCCACAGCGCATGGTCGTAACCACCATCGACGAACGGGCTGAGGGCGTCTTCGCTGGCGTGTCCGCCCGGTCCGTGACCGCAGTCGTGGCCGAGTGCGATCGCCTCGGTGAGGGCAACGTTCAATCCGAGCGCCCGCGAGATGGCGGTGGCGACCTGTGCAACTTCGAGGGCGTGCGTGAGGCGCGTGCGCTGGTGATCATCAGGAAAGACGAACACCTGTGTCTTGCCGGCGAGTCGACGAAAGGCTGCCGCGTGGAGAATGCGGTCACGGTCGCGTTCGAAACACGTGCGGAAGGCGTCGGGCTCTTCGGGTCTCGTGCGGGTGCCGGCACCGATCGAGCGGGTGGCGTTCGGGGCGAGGAGATTGTTCTCGTGGTCTTCGCGTTCGTCGCGTGACACCAGTCGCTGTGCGCCGGTGGACGCGTGTGAATCGGAGTGCGCGAAGCGAACGCTGGTGGGCGAATGGGAGAGCACGTGTCCCGCCATTGTGGACGCCCACACTTCGGCGCGGCTGGCGGAATCGGAAGGGGATGACGAACCGCTCACAAAAGAGACGATAGGTGACAGGTGTGCGCCATTAGCCTGATTCGCACCATGAGTGCCTTCGTCGACGAGTGCCAATTGAACGTGCGCGCCGGCGATGGTGGAGCCGGCTGTGTGAGCTTCCGCCGCGAGGGTCCGGTGGCGTTCGGCGGCCCCAACGGCGGTGACGGCGGCAACGGAGGCGACGTGTGGCTTGTCGCCGACCACAACGTGGCGTCCCTGCTGGCCTTCCGTGACCATCCCCACCGCCGTGCCGACGACGGAGTGAACGGCATGGGCAAAGACCTCCACGGCAGGTCGGGGCGCGATCTCGAGATCCGGGTTCCCGAGGGAACAGTCGTGCGCGACATGTACACAGAAGAGGTGCTCGCCGATCTGGTTGCCCACGGCGACCGGTGGAAGGCCGTCGAAGGCGGCCGGGGCGGGCGCGGCAATGCGCGCTTTCTCTCGAATCGTCGGCGCGCGCCGAAGTTCGCCGAACAAGGCGAGTACGGCGCCGAACGCTGGCTGAAGTTGGAACTCAAGTTGATGGCCGACGTCGCGTTGGTGGGTTTTCCGAACGCGGGCAAGAGTACCTTCATCAGTTCGATCTCGGCGGCCAAGCCGAAGATCGCCAATTATCCCTTCACGACCCTCGAGCCGCATCTCGGTGTCGTGCGCATCGACGAGTCGACCGAATTCGTCGTCGCCGACATTCCGGGAATCATCGAGGGGGCAAGTGAAGGCCGTGGACTTGGCCATCAGTTCCTGCGCCACATCGAACGGGCACGTGCGCTGTGCATCCTCGTCGACCTCGCACCGATGGACGGCATGGCACCCGACGAACAGGAGCGAATTCTCCTGCGCGAACTCGAGGCGTACGACCCGGCACTTGTTGGTCGTCCCCGAATCGTGGTCGGCAGCAAGGTCGACGTCGCCGACCCGACGGTTCTCGCCTCCTGGTCGGGGCTCACGATGTCCGCCGTCACCCGCCAGGGTGTGCGGGCCGTCGTGGGCAAATTGGCCCAGATGGTGTCGCAGGCGCGCGAGGCGATTCCGCCCCGCGAGGCGACGGTCATCCTGCGTCCCGAGCCCGAAGGCACGTACGTCGAACGCGTCGGCGACAACGAATTCCGCATCCTCGGCCGAAACGCGGTGCGTTCGGTCGCGCTGAACGACATCACGTCTCCCGAGGCGTTGAACTACATCGACGAACGTCTGAAGAAGATGGGCGTGGGTCGTTTGCTGTCGCGTGCCGGGGCACAAGACGGCGACGTGGTGCACATCGGCGAGTTCTCCTTCGAATACACGGCGGAGGTCTGACGTGCGCGTCGTCGTCAAGGTCGGTACCAGTTCGGTCACGCACGCGAACGGCGTGCTCAACGCCGACATGTTCACGTCGCTCGCGGCACAGATCGCACGGTTGCGAAGCGAAGGCCACGAGGTCTTGCTCGTGACCAGCGGTGCGGTGTCGGCCGGCGTCGCGGCCCTCGGCATGTCGCAGCGTCCTGCCGACGTCGGCACGCTGCAGGCGCTCGCCGCAATCGGCCAGAGCCGTCTGATGGAGCGCTACAACACGGTCTTCGCACCCCACGGCGTGGTGACCGGTCAGGTGTTGCTCGTACCGCACGATTTCGGCGACCGCCAGCAGTACCTGCACGCCCGCCAGACGATGTTGCGTCTGCTCGAGCTCGGCGTCCTGCCGGTCATCAACGAAAACGATGCGATCGCCAACGACGAGATTCGCTTCGGAGACAACGACCGCATCGCTGCCTTGGTGGCGCACAGCGTCGCCGCGGACGTTCTTGTGTTGTTGACCGACCAGGAAGGTCTGTACACCAAGGATCCCCGCTCAAACGACGATGCGATCCTCATCGACGTGGTCTCGACCGACGACGACCTGCTCAGTGTCGCGGCCGGCAGTGCAGGCACCGCTCGGGGCAGCGGTGGCATGGCGTCGAAGCTCTCGGCGGCGCGCATCGCGTCGTGGTCGGGCGTGCGCACCGTCATCGCCCGTGCGTCGCGCGACAACGTGCTGGTCGAGGCCGTCGACCCTGCCGCAACGGTCGGTACCACCTTTCTCGGTCGCGATCGCCAACTCTCGGCGCGTCGCTTGTGGATCGCGTTTGCGGCGCAGCCCGAGGGTCGCATCGTCATCGACGCCGGAGCGGTGGCCGCGGTCGAATCACGTGGAACGTCGCTGTTGTCCCCGGGCGTGACCGACGTCGACGGAGACTTCGCGGCGGGCGACGTTGTCGATGTCGTCGACGGTTCCGGTCATCTCGTCGCTCGCGGCGCGACTTCCATGTCGCGTGCGGAGATCGCTTCGCTTCGGGGCAAGCGCGCAGCTGATCTGGGCGAGGGCGTGTCGACTCTCGTCGTGCACCGCGACGAGATGGTGGTTCTCAGCGCCCTGCGCTGAAACCGCGCAGCCTGTCGACCAGCACGTTCGTCTCGCGAACCCTCATCAGCCGCAACAGTGCGACGTACACGACTGCTCCGACGAGGTACGACGCCGCTGTTCGCACGACGGCTCCCAGTCCTGCCGTGTCGCCGAGTGCGCGTCCGATCGCCCAAGCGGCACCTGCCGCCGGTGCGGTGGCGACCACCATCGGCGACAACGACCGCATCAATGCGAGAGATCCGAACTCGGGATGCCTGCGTTCGACCACGAACAGCGCGACGATCGCGCTGACGACGTAGGCGACGCCGAACGCGAGACCGAGGCCGAGCACCCCGTATCGATCGACGAGGATTACTGCGAGCACCACGTTGAGGGCATTCTCGAAACAGTTGATGACGAAGGGCGTGCGGGTGTCCTCGTGCGCGTAGAAACCACGGAGAACGAACAGATACACCGAGAAGCCGACAAGGCCGACGGAGAAGCCCATCAACGCGCGCGCAGTGTTGTGTGCGGCCTCGGCTGTGAAGTTGCCGTGCTGCAAGAGCGCGCCGATCATCGGGCGCGACGTGACGAAGAACAGGGCGGCAAAAGGAAGGGTGAAGAGGGCGATCAGGCGGACACCGGGCGACAGGCGTCCAAC
>JBBANY010000046.1:0-18199 GCA_040401695.1 Ilumatobacteraceae bacterium | reverse complement strand
AGAGCGTTTGCGCAACCCGGGTGAGGACTTGTTGTCGAAGATCGCCGTTGCCGAACTCGACGGCCAGCGAATGTCGATGGACGAAGTCAAGGGATTCATCGCGCTTCTCTTGGCGGCCGGCGGTGACACGACCGACAAGGCGATTGCCAACATGTGGTACCACATGCTCTACACGCGCCCCGATCAGTTCGAAGACGTGAAGAAAGACTCCTCGCTGTGGGAGAACGTGTTTGCCGAGATGATGCGCTACGACGCGGTGGTGCACGTGCAGTCGCGTTACACGACACGCGAGGTCGTCATGCACAACCGGGTGATTCCCGAGCGTTCGCTCGTGATCCTTCTGTTGGGTTCGGGCAACCGCGATGAGCGGGTGTTCGCGAACCCCGACACCTTCGACATTCACCGCACCGACATGCACATGGGCCGGGAGAACCGTTCTGCCCGGTACAAGGACAAGCTCCCCGGGCACCTGGGTTTCGGTGTGGGTCAGCATTTCTGCATGGGTTACGCCATGGCGCGTCAAGAGGCAGTGATCGCATGTACGCGGATGATGGAGGTCATGAAGAATCCGCGACCGAAGTTCGCGACGCACGAGGGGATTTCCTCTCCCAACATCGACAGCGGTGGATTCCGTTCGCCCCAGGAACTGTGGATCGAGTTCGACAGGTGACGCGATGAGGGTGACGATCGATCTCGACAAATGCATCATGGCCGGCGAATGCGTCTACAACCATCCATGGTTGTACGAGTTCAACGACGAGAACCAGGCATCGGTGAAAGTGGCGTTGCTCACCACCGACGACCAAAAGCTTGCTGCCCGCCAGTCGCGCGAGGTGTGTCCGAGCGGGGCCATCCAACTGCACGACGACTGAGGTTGCCGACCTAGTCTTCGCATGGTCCCGCTGTGCGCGGGTGGAGGGGGAATCATGGGGCAGTCGGTCGGCAAGTTGGAGGGCAAGTTGGAGGGCAAGGTCGCGATCGTCACCGGTGCAGGACGGGGCATTGGCAAGGCGATCGCCAAGGTGTACGCGCGCGAGGGCGCGAAGGTCGTATTGGCAAGTCGCACGCAGGCCAACATCGACAAGGTCGTCGATGAAATCAAGGCCGAAGGCAACGTTGCTCTCGGCATCGCAACCGATGTCGGCAAGAAAGCCGACATTTTTTCGATGGTCGCCAAGACGGTCGAAGCCTTCGGTCCAGTCGACATTCTGGTGAACAACGCCCAGGGTTTCGGGACCGAGAAGAATCCCCGTGCGTCGACGATTCCGACGCCTCTCGAGGACACCGACGACGAGGAATGGGATTACACCTTCCGCACCGGAGCCTCGGCGACCCTGTGGGGAATGCAAGCCGTGTTCCCTTACATGAAAGAGCGTGGTGGCCGCATCATCAACTTCTCGTCAGGGTCGGGCCTCGAGGGTTTCCCCGGTAATACGTGTTACAACGCGACGAAGGAAGCGATCCGTGCGCTGACCCGTACGGCGGCACGTGAGTGGGGGAAATACGGGATTTCGGTGAACACAGTGAATCCATCGCTGAAGACCGAAGCATGGGACAACTGGGCGGCCAACAACACGGAGTTCGTCGAGGGCCTGAAGGAAAAGATGCCGCTCGGATTCCTCGGCGAAGCAGAAGAGCACGGCGGACCATGGCTTGTCTGGCTCGCCAGTACGGGTGGGGACTACATCACCGGCATGACGTTCTTCCTGAACGGTGGCCGCTACATGAACTGAACCGTCTCAGACGAGACCGTTCAGGTGTGAAGTGAGAGTCATGACGAAGCCGTCACGTGGCGGCTGCATGCGTTCGGCAACATTGTCAGCCTCGAACTCGTCGCGTACGCGCATGAGATGCACGTTCGACCACGTGCGGCCGTCTCCGATGATCGTTCCCTCCACGTCGAAAGTTGCACCGGGGAATGGGCCCGCGGAAACGACCATGACGACGTGGTCGAGTGTGAGTCCGCCGGTCGGTCGGGCCCGTGTGTTCAAATCGGCGTTGCGGGGCGTGCAGCAGGGAAGGATCGTGCGCAACATGCCCGCGTTCTTGTGCACGTGCTTGTCGCTGAAGTCCTTGCGAGTCTGCATGTCGATGAACGCTCGGCGGGTGGGGTAGCGAACGATTGCGATGCGATCCCAGTCGGCGCCGACGACGCTGGTGCGCACATCGGCGGCGAACATGATGTCCGCCCCCAACTTGTTGAGGATCGACGACGGGTTGTATTTGTCGTCAGCTTCGCGACCGCTGATCGTCGCCTCGCCGTCGTCGTACTGCGCCACGTCGTGGTACTTCATGAGATTGACCATGAAGATCGGCCCGTCCTCGTCGGACGGCCTCGTCGCGAGAAAGAGCCCGTACTCCTTGTCGATCTTTCCGTAGTCATGCTTCAGCTTTTGATCGTCCCCCGACATGGGGACCACGGTAGTCGTCAGGATCCGTGGCCGATTGGAATCCGCTCCTGCTTCGCCTTGCTTGCGATCATCGGAATCCTCACCTCGAGAATTCCGTCCTTGTAGTTGGCCTTGATGTCCTGTTCGGCGGTCCCGGCGGGCAGGGCGACGGTGCGCACGAACGACCCGTACTGGAATTCGCTGCGGTAGTGATGACGGGTCTCGGTCGTCTCTGCTTTGTGGCGTTGCACGGCGATACGAAGGGTCGAATCCGTCTTGGTGACTTCGATGTCCTTTTCCGGGTCGGCTCCGGGGACCTCGGCACGCACGACCGTCTGACCGTTCTCCTGGAACTCTTCGACTCGGATCGTGGTCTCGGTCATGAGGTCCATCCATTCGCGGTCGAAGTCAAAGAAAGGGCGATCAGGGAGGAGGGAGGGCCAAGCGAAATCGTTGCTCATACGACGAAGAAGTGACATGGTGTTCCTTTCGTGGTTGGTGGATGTCGCCGAAGGTAACGACACCCGTGTCCCGTGAGCATCGTGTCGGTCGGGTGAGGACCGATGTCGGGGTCTAACGTGAGGTGCGTCATGGCACGAACCCCGCCGCAAAAAGGCCACGTGTTGGCGGCGCGCAACGCCCGTGTGCTGTACGTGCCGTCGACGAAGGTTGCGTCGAGCACGATGCGGTTGTTGTTGGCCGAGGCGAACGGCACGTTCCGGCCGGACTTGATTCCGCACCTCGACGGACCGACCGTTTCGGTCGAGCAGAGCGTGCACAACATGAAAATCAACGGTCTGGTTCACATGGAACTGCTGTCGACGACCGATCAGTCGGAAATGAAGACCTCGGACGCGTGGTGGCGCGTCGCCGCCGTACGCAACCCGTATGCGCGCCTCTACTCGGCTTGGGAGAACAGGATTCTCTTCCGTGCCCCCGGTCAGGTGCTCCCCGAGGCGTGGTCGGCCTGCACGGACGTGATGGATGGCGATCGCATCGACCTGGGAGAGACTTTCCGTGCGTTCGTGCGCGTGCTTGCGGATTGCCCCGAGGTTTTCGGCCGCGATTCGCACTTCAAGTCGCAGGCGATGCATTTCGACCTCACGCCCATCGAACTCACGCATCTCATCCGTCTCGACCGTGAGGGTGATCTGGCGCGATTCTCCGAAGATCTCGCTAGGCGTGTCGGCAAGTCCCTTGTGCCGAAGCGGTTAAACGAAGGACTCGGCCTCACGTACCGCGACGTCACGGACTCGGCCACTGCGGGCCTGATCCGGCAGATCTTTGCCGACGACTTCGCGCGGTTCGAATTCACTGAAGAGAGTTTTCCCGTCGCGGCGACGGCGGTCATTGCCTCCGAACGCGAGACGCAGGCGATCAGATATGCGCGCTCGCTCACGGTTCGCCTCGAGCAGTTGTCGCGTTTGGCGCGGTACCGCACCACCAGCAGACATCTTGCGTCTCAGACCTTGCGCAACCTGGGTCTGCGGCGTTGATACACAACTGATTACGTCGTCGTCGGAGCGACCGTTGTCGATGTTGTTGTTGGGGCGACCGTTGTTGTGGTTGTCGTCGTCGTTGTGGTTGTGGTTGTCGGCGGAACCGTTGTCGTTGTCGGCGGCACGGTTGTCGTCGTCGTGGTGGTCGTTGTGGTTGTCGTCGGCGGAGGCCGGAAGAAGGGCCCGCCCCAACCCCAGCGAATGTCCACCGGCGCGCCGAGTGGTGTGCCCCGAACGTCGTCGAGTGCGTCGAGTGCCGAGCGCAGCTGTTGCCAGCCATCCCAAGCCGAGATGCCCGTCGTAGGGCAACCACCCTTGACTTGCGTGCAGGCAGCGGTCTGCACCGACATCCCGCCGAACTTCACCGTGACCCCGAGGGATTTGGCGCGCGAGGCGATGCGGGCCCACTGCCGGGCCTGAGATCCGGTCTTCGTGTGGATCTGTGGAACGACAACGAGGTTGGGGCCTGCCTGCGCGGACACCCAGATGACATCGTCGATCGTCCAGTTGTTTCCACAGACGATCTTGCCGGCGGTCGTCGGACAGCCGTCCGCTGATCCGAAGTTCCAGAGACGTATCGAGGTGGTGGTGCGCACGAAGCCGTCGACCCAGGCGCGAGCCTGGCCGGCCGGACCCCAGCCCGGTTCGAGGTCGTTCGCCGCCGACACGGTGACCCGCGGGTCGGAGATCGTGCGCGCTGTGGCAACCATCTCGGCCCACCGCGCGCCGCCGGTGAAGCCGTTGTACATCGTCAGGCCACCCGAATTGCTGGTGCCGAGCGCCAGTTCCCATGGCCCCCGAGCGCAGCGTGCCAAGCCCGCCGCCCACGCGCGGACGACCTGTGCGATGTCGTCATACGACAAGGCGAGGCCGAAACCGGTCGTACCGCCCTCGATCTGACGGCCGAACGAGAGAATGATGACGCCTTGTGCGACCTTCGTGGCCTGTTCGCACGCCGTTTTCTCTGCGGCGGGCAACGTTGCGCTCAGCGGGAACACGTCCTTTCCGCGGACGTAACTGCCGATCGGTACAACCCAACGGTCGGAGGATCTGTCGGGCACTTCTCCCGGGTACCACACGGCGGGTTCGTTCGACGGCACGGGGATCGACGGCGTGGAGTTCGACGGAATTGCGTTGGGTGCGGCCTCCGCCATGGGCGTGACGATGCGCAAAGTGCGAAACCGCACGAAGTTGCGTGTTCGACTCAGTCTGATGGTGAGTCGGACCGAACAGCGGCCGGCGGTCGACGCAACGACGTTCGCCCCGACGTGTGAGCACTTGCCGCGGACCAGCCAAGTGCGCCGACCCTTCACGTTCGTCGACACCAGAGCGTCGAGCGGAGTCGACGAACCTGCAGCCAACGTCGCGGTGTTCCATGTCAGGCGAAGGACGGGTGCGGCCCGGGAGAGATTCGGAACGGGGAAGATGGAGGCGAACAACAACACCGCAGCACACGTCGCTGTCCATCGGCGATGGCGGTTGCGACGACGGATTGTCTCGATGACATCCATACGTACTCTTCACGCTACCTGCACGAGTCGGTGTGTCGCTTCGTATGTTGCATTGATGAGCGAGCACTTGTCAGATACAAGTTCGAATGTTTCGGCCGTGCATGGAATCGTTGTCGTCGGAGTGACGCGAGATCACGCAGAAATCTGGTCGCTTGACGAGCGGCAACGATCCCCCATGGCGGTGCTGGTGCGCCACGACGAACACGCTGAACATCGTCATGTTCGTACCGGCCAGTTTGGTCATGGTCATGCGTCGAACGAAGGGTTCGATGGTTACTTCGCGGACATCGCCAACCTTCTCGCTGAGGTGAGTGAGATCATGATTGCTGGCCACGGCAAAGGGCGTGCCAACGCAATGGAGTCTTTTGCCGAATATCTGCAGTTGGAGCGACCGAGGACTTTCGCCAAGGTGAGCGAGTTGCGCTACGTCGACCTACCCCACACGACAGGGCGCCAGCTCGCCGCGCTGGCGCGTGAATGGAAACGCCAGCAGCGCGTGGTTGGGCACGGAAACGCAGAATCTCACGAGGGGTAGCGTTTTACGAGGAGTAGCGGGGTGCGCGTTTTTCGGCGCGTGCCCGGAGAGTCTCCTGGGCGTCGTCTGAGAACGTGGCCATGATCTGCTGTCGGTTCTCCATGTCGATCGCAGCCTGCAGTCCCGGAATCTCGAGCGCGCTCCACATTCCTTCCTTGGTGAGCGCGACGCCGATGGGGCTGTTCTGCATGATCTCCACGGCCTTTTCGTAGGCGCGTTCGAGAAGTGCCGCATCGGGAACCGATTCGATGACGAGGCCGATCCGCTCGGCCTCGGCGGCGTCGAAGATGCGCCCCGTCAGCATCAGTTCCTGGGCCCTCGCGGCTCCGACGAGTCGCGGTAGGAGCCAGCTCGTTCCGATGTCGCAGGCAGACAGGCCGATACGGATGAAGGCGGCATTGAACCGCGCGGTGTGCGCCGCGATGCGGATGTCGGAGCCGAGCACCAAGGCGAAGCCGCCGCCCGCCGCGGGGCCGTTGACGGCGGCGATGATCGGTTGGGGGATCGATCTCATGTGGGGGATGAGCGATGCGATGTGTTTCTGCGTTGCGAAGGACGCTTCGACCTTGCCCGGCTGTTTGCGACCGGGTGCCGTGCCGTATCCGCCGAGATCGAGACCCGCGCAAAAGCCACGACCCGCACCGGTGAGAACGACGACGCGTACCGACGCGTCGTCGGCAAGACGGTCGAGGGTGTCGTGCAATGAAGCGACAAGTTCACTCGTCATTGCGTTCAATTTGTCCGGCCTGTTCAGCGTGACGAGTGCGATTCCCGGGGACGGTGTGGACAGTTCGACGACGGCCATTGCGACATCATGTCACGGTCCTCGGGGTCGTGGCAGAACGACTCGCGTGAACGTACCGATACGTGAGGTTGACGCGAGGGAAGCGGCTCGCCTTCGTTTTGGCCAGGCGGTGTTTCCAGTGCATCTGTGTCGCGCCGCTCATCACGAGGAGAGATCCGTGGGGCAGCGGCACGCTCACCGTCTCGCCCGAGGCGCGGTGGCGGAAATCGAAACGACGCTCGTCACCGAACGACACCGAGGCGATCACGGGCGTCGGACCGAGTTCGCTCTCGTCGTCGGCGTGCCATCCCATCGAGTCATCTCCCGACCTGTAGAGGTTCGCGAGCACGGAATTGAATCCGACATCCGGAAACATCGACGCAAGGGTCGATTCGCAGAGGTGTCGAAGTTCCGTGAGGGTTCGTGTCCATGCCCCGGGAACGCGGCGAACGCCCGAGTACGTGTACGAGACACCTTCGTCACCCACCCATGCCGACAGGCGAGGCTCGGTCATCTTCTTTCCGAACAGGACGAGGTCGTGTGACTGCCACGGAACTTCGTCGAGCAATTGCCGCAACATTTCATCGGCCAGCGGGTTCTCGAGCCACGACGCCAACAAGAGCGCAGAGCCGTCATGGGGCAAGACCTCGCGCCAGTCATTGCTGCCCGTGTGGCCGAGGTCGAGTCGCATCCAATCCCGAGAATAGGATCGCGGTCAGGGGGTTCCACGTGTCTCAGGTCGATTACAACCCGTTTGCAGGTCCCGACTTCGAGGACCCGGCTGGCGCGCACAAGCGTTTGCGCGAGTCGTGTCCCGCACACAGGTTCACCGGCGGGGGATTCCAGTTCGTCAGCCTGACGCGTCACGAGGACGTGCTCGGAGCGCTGAAGAACATCGAGACGTTTTCTTCGCTGTGGGGCCAGGGTCCGCACCGCAAGCCGGCCATCGCGCTTTTCAACGATCCGCCCGAACACACCAGGTTCCGTCGACTGATCAACACGTCCTTCACTCCTCGCGCGGCCATGGCTCTCGAGCCGATGATCACGGCGCTCGTCGACGAGTTGGTGGAGGAGATGTTGGCCGCCCCGTCGCGACGCGGTGATCTCCACGATGCGCTCGCAATGCCCCTGCCGGTGATCGTGATCGCTCGCATGCTCGGTGTCCCCGAGGAGATGCGGGACACCTTCAAGGAGTGGAGCGACTCCCAATTGCAGGGCATGAACGGCACGGATCCCGCACGCGAGGCACGCGCCCGCAAGGCACTCGCCGAGTACATGTTGGCTGAGGCCGACGAGCGACGGGCGATCGCCAGGGAGGGTGGCGAGATGCCGGGCGACATCATTTCCGACATCGTTGCGGCATCGCTCGACGATGAACGACCGATCACCGATGCGGAGATGTTGTCGCTTCTGACCCAGATCCTCGTCGGCGGCAACGAGACGACGACGTCGCTCATCACGAACGTCATGTGGCGTCTCCTCGGCGACCGGCAACTGTGGGAGCAGGTCGTTGCGAACCCCGCTCTGGTGGATGTCGCAGTCGAAGAGAGCTTGCGATTCGACCCGCCGGTGCTCGGTCTCTACCGCACGGCGACGTGTCCGGTCTCGATGTCGGGGACGGAAATCGAAGCGGAGGAAAAGGTGCACGTTCTCTACGCATCGGCGAATCGCGACTCCGACGTGTGGGAACATCCCGACGAATTCCGTCTCGATCGTGACCTCAACCGGTTGCGTCAGCACCTGTCGTTCGGGTTCGGTACGCACGTGTGCCCGGGTGCCGCGTTGGCAAGAACGGAGGCGCGTATCGCCCTGCACAAGCTGGTCGCGGCAGTCCCGTCGTTGCGTATGGCGGGCGAGCCGGAACGCATCGAGACGTTCCTCTTGTGGGGCAAGCGCACGTTTCCCGTCAGGTGGTGAGGCGCGATTACCACTCGGCCGACGGGTCGTAGACCGCGTTTTGATTGCCCATTGCGTTGCCGGCGTCGGCAACGATCAATTGCCCCGTGATCGAACGTGCGGCAGGTGAGCACAAGAAGATGATGTGCGCGGCCGTCTCTTCGGGGCTCTGCAGTCTGCGAATGGGCGTGTCGTTGATGATGCGCTGGGTGTAGGCCGCGACGTCGGGGGAGATATTGGCGACTTCTTCCTCGCGGAAGCCCTGCGTGTCGACCGGCCCCGGCGCCAGGGCGTTGACCGTCACGCCGCGGTGCGCGAGATACAAGGCGGCGGTGCGTGTGAGGTTGACCACGCCCGCGCGTGCGGCGCCCGAGTGGATGAAGAGTGGTGCTCCTCGTTCGCCGACCTGGTTGTGGACGATGTTGACGACCGAACCATCGCCGGCTTTGATGAGATCGGGAACGAAACGGCTCATCATGTTCCACGTTCCGTGAAGGTTGAGGTCGACCACGGCCCTGAATCCACGGTCCGAGACCTGCGACGGTCGCGCGGGGAACTGGCCGCCCGCGTTGTTGATCAGGAAATCGAGTGTGCCGAAGGCGCCGATGACGTGCTCGCGCAGCGCCTCGACACTTTCGGTGTTGCGGATGTCGGTGACGAACGATGTCGCGGGCACACCGATGTCATGTAGGTCGTGAAGGGTCTTTTCCAGGTTGTCCGCGTCGCGGGCTGCGATTGCCACCGATGCTCCGAGTGTCGCAAACCCAAGCGCCGTTGCGCGCCCGATGCCACGTCCGCCGCCGGTGACGAGAACCGTGCGCCCCCGGAACAGGTTTGGAGCGAAGGTCTCTGCTGCGGTCTTGGGAGTGCTCGTCATGGGGCGACAGTAGCGAAGTCAAGTACGGTACGGACCATGCGTGCCGTCGTGTGCAAGGAACTCGGACCACTCGATCGTCTCGAAGTCGTCGAGATGGGCGATCCCGAATTGTTGCCGGGACACGTGCGGCTGCGCGTTCTCGCGAGCGGTGTCAATTACGTCGACGGCTTGTTGGTGCAAGGTCGATATCAGATCAAGCCACCGGTTCCTTTCGTTCCGGGAATGGAGGTCGTCGGCGAGGTGATAGAGGCGGCCGCGGATGTCGAATCGAAGATTCTCGGTGCGCGGGTTCTCGCGAATCTCGGCTTTGGTGGGTATGCCACTCATGCGATCGCCCGGGCTGATCGTCTGGTGACGATTCCCGACTCCATGACGACCGGACAAGCAGCGAGTTTCCTGCAGAGTTATCTCACCGGATGGTTTGCCTTCGTCCAGCGGCTCGGGGACGATCCTGCTCGCCCAGCGGCGAATGCCGACAAGTGGTTGCTCGTGCTGGGCGCTGGTGGGGGTGTGGGATTGGCCGCCGTCGACATCGGTGTTGCGCTCGGCTATCGGGTCATCGCCGCCGCGTCGAGTGCCGACAAGCGTCGACTCGCGCTCGACCGAGGTGCCGTGCATGCGGTCGATGTGTCGCTTGGCGACGACGCCGTGAAGGAAGCAGCGAAAGAACTGTCGGGCGGTGGAGTCGACGTCCTCTACGACCCCGTGGGCGGGTCGCTCGGCGAGGTCTGCCTGCGAGCCCTGCGCGAAGACGGCAACTACCTCGTGATCGGCTTCGTCGGGGGTATCCCGAAGTTGCCTGCCAACCAGATCCTTCTGCGCAACCGACGCGTGACCGGGGTCGATTGGGGGGCGTGGGCCATGCGCAATCCCGATGCGAATGCTGCGATGTTGCGCGACGTGATTGGACTCATCGGCGAGGGACGATTGTCGCCGGTCGAGCCCACGGCGTATCCACTGTCGCGCGCGGCCGAAGCGTTGGCCGATCTCGAGGCGCGACGCGTCGCGGGCAAGGTCATCCTGCTTCCCGACTGAAGAATCCCGACAAGTAGGGTTGGTCCATGGCACAACAGAGACCCTTCAGGTTCGGCGCAAAGGCAAAGGTCGCAAACAGCGGCAAGGAATGGGCCGACATCGCAAAGCAGGCCGAGGATCTCGGATACGTCAGCCTGCAGATCGACGACCACTACACGAAGCAGTTGGCGCCGATCCCAGCGATGATGGCGGCCGCTTGCGCGACGTCGACGTTGAAGGTCGGCACGCTCGTTGCCGGAAACGATTTCCGTAACCCGGTCGTGTTTGCCAAGGAGGCAGCGACGATCGACATGTTGTCGGACGGCCGGTTCATGCTGGGCCTCGGTGCGGGCTGGATGAAAGAGGACTACACGATCACCGGCATCCAGCAGGACGACGCCATGACGCGAATCCATCGCATGGAAGAAGCCATCGACGTGATGCGCGGCCTGTGGGGTGCGGGGCCGTTCTCGCACTCGGGCCGCTTCTACAACGTGTCGGAAATCGATGCCTGGCCGAAGCCGGTGTCGAACATCCCGATCATCGTCGGCGGTGGCGGAGAGAAACTGCTGGCCATGGCCGGACGCAAGGCCGACATCGTCGGCATCAACCCGAAGATCGTCGGTCGGTCGATCAACCCTCGATCGATGGCGACGGCAGCGGCCGATGTCGTCGACGAAAAGATCCGTTTCGTGAAGGCGGGTGCGGGGGACAGGTTCGAGGACATCGAGCTCTCGCTGCAGGTGTTCGTCACGGTGGTCACCGACGACCCGAAGGGTGTCGCCGAGAAGTACGCGCCCGCCTTTGGTCTGCCGCCCGAGGTCGTGCTCACGGCCCCGTACTTCCAGATCGGCAGCGTCGAGCAGATCAAGGAGAATCTGATCGCGTTGCGCGAACGTTGGGGAATCAACTACATCGCCTTCCAGCAGGACGCCACCGCGGCGATGGCGCCGGTGGTTGCCGAACTCAGCGGAAAGTGACTCTCAACCCGCGACTCGCGCCTTTCGGCACGACGATCTTTGCGGAGATGTCGGCGCTGGCCGTCGAGTTGGGCGCCGTGAACCTTGGTCAGGGATTTCCCGACTCAGACGGTCCCGCTGAAGTTCTCGATGCTGCAGTCGATGCAATTCGTTCGGGTGTCAACCAGTACCCACCCGGCCCGGGCATGCCCGTGTTGCGCGCTGCGATCGCCGAGCATCAGCGTCGGTTCTATGGCGTCGACTACGACGTCGACACCGAAGTGCTCGTCACGGCAGGGGCGACGGAGGCGATCGCGGGCGCGATGCTCGGCTTGTTGCAGCCCGACGACGAGGTGATTGTCTTCGAACCGATGTACGACAGCTACCAGGCGTGCATCGCCCTTGCCGGTGCACGAGCCGTGCCGGTGACACTTCGACCACCCGACTATCGACCCGACGTCGACCGTGTCCGCGCCCTCATCAGCCCGCGCACACGGGCGATTCTGGTGAACTCTCCACACAACCCGACCGGCATGTTGATGAACGAAGCCGAGCAGGCGGCGATCGCGGCCATCGCCGCGGAAAACGATCTCATCATCATCTCCGACGAGGTCTACGAACACCTCGTGTTCGATGGTCTGGCGCACCGGAGCATGGCCGAATATCCCGGTGCGCGTGAGCGAACGCTCGTGATTTCGAGCGGTGGCAAGACATTCCGCACGACGGGCTGGAAGATCGGCTGGGTGTGTGGGCCCGCGCACCTCGTCGCCGCAGCGAGAGCGGCGAAACAGTTCCTCACCTACGTGAACGGTGCGCCGTTCCAGCCCGCGATCGCCCGCGGACTCGGACTCTCCGATGAGTACTTTCGCGGAGTCGCCGAAGAATTGTCGGCGCGACGTGACCAGCTAGTACCCGCATTGCGGTCCGTCGGATTCGACGTGTACCCGACGCAGTCGACGTACTTCGTCACGGTCGATGCGACACCGGTGGCCTCGGGTGTCGACGGCAGGGAATTCTGCGTGCGCATGGCTCGCGAAGCGGGTGTCGTGGCGATTCCGAACGTGGTCTTCTATTCGGGCGAGAACAAGGGCGAGGGTCGCAGTCTCGTCAGGTTTGCATTTTGCAAACGACCCGGGGTGATCGCCGAGGCGTGCGATCGTTTGCAAGGATGGAAGCCGTGAAGGTTGCGGCGATCCAGCACGACATCGTCTGGCTCGACCGTGATGCGAACTTTGCGCGGCTCGAGCCGATGATCCGCGAAGCTGCCGCCGCCGGAGCGCGTCTTGTCGTCCTGACCGAGATGTTCTCGACGGGCTTTGCGATGGGCGACGAGTGGGCGTCACGTCTTGCCGAACCGCGTGACGGCGCGTCGTCGCAGTTCCTACGTGAGGTGGCCCGTTCGTGCGGCGTCTGGGTCGCCGGCTCTTGCCCCGAACTCGCCTCGGAATCGAGCCTGCCCGCCAACACCCTCGTCATCGCAGGGCCGAACGGGGAAGTTCACCGTTACGAGAAGATTCATCCGTTCAGCTACGGCGGCGAGGACAAGTACTTCCGCGCGGGGTCGGGACACCTCACGGTCGACATCGAAGGTCTCGCGGTCAGCGCATTCGTTTGTTACGACCTGCGGTTTGCCGACCATTTTTGGGCGTTGGCGAAGACGACCGATCTCTTCATCGTGCCCGCGAACTGGCCGGCGTCACGTGCTGCGCACTGGACGACGTTGTTGAACGCGCGCGCGATCGAGAATCAAGCCCACGTGTTGGGTGTGAATCGCGTCGGCACGGGTGGATCGCTGCAGTACGGCGGCGGTTCACGAATCGTGGGGCCGTTCGGCGAGTGCCTCGCCGAGGCCAGCGACGAAGAGGTCATTCTCTTCGCGGAGGTGTCGCACGAACTTGTTGCCGAAACCCGCGCGCGGTATCCGTTTCTCCAGGACCGCTGACGCCTCAGCGCATCTTCGGCCAGTTGGTGAATCGCTCGAGCGCCGCGAGCGTCGACTCCATGGCCTCAGGCGCCACGGGGTGCGAGATCAGGAATCCCTGGGCCTTGGCGCAACGCAGGTCGGCGAGCGATTGCAATTGACGGATGCTCTCGACGCCCTCGGCCACGGTGTCGAGACCGAGCGCGTCGGCCATGGCAATGATCGTCTTGACGAGCGAGCGCGAGTTCACGTCGTCAGCCAACCCGGAAATGAAAGCGCGGTCGATCTTCAGACGCTGGATCGGGAACCGCTGCAGCAGCGACAGGGACGAATACCCGGTGCCAAAATCGTCGATTGCCACGCGCACGCCGAGTGTGTTCAATCGGCGGAGGGTGACGAGAGCCTGGTCGGGTTCGGCGATCATGACGCCCTCGGTGACCTCGAGCCAGAGCTGGCGCGGCTCGATGCGTGACCGCGTGAGCGCCTCGCTGACCGCCGAGGTGAAATTCGGGTCGTGGAGCTGGCGTGGAGAGACGTTCACCGACATCGACGCGGAATCGGGACAGACGCCGCGGTCGATCCACTCGCGCAGATGGGACAGTGCCTCGAGGAGCGCCCACGCGCCGATCGGCACGATGGTTCCGGTTTCCTCGGCGATCGGGATGAACTCGGCGGGGGACACCGTCGTGCCATCCTCTTGTTCCCAGCGCATGAGCGCCTCGAACCCGACGACGTCGCCGAGTTGAATGTCGATGATCGGCTGGTGGACGAGGCGCAATTCGCGTCGCTCGAGGGCCCGGTAGAGGGCAGTCTCGACGGAGAGGCGTTGGGTGACGCGCTCGAGCATCGAGTCGTCGAAGACGGCGATGCAATTGCGTCCCGCATCCTTTGCGCGGTACATCGCCGTGTCGGCATTGCGCAGCAGTTCCTCGGCGGTGAGCGAGCCGGTGGGGGAGGCGAGCGCCACACCGATGCTTGCCGAAACGAAAACGTCACCCGGCTGTACCTGCAGCGGCTCGTGGAATGCGGCGAGGACGCGCTCGGCCAGATGAACCGCATCGCCCGTCGTGCGCGACTCCGGGTCGAGAACCACGAACTCGTCACCGCTGATGCGTCCGACCCTGGCGCGTTCGGGAAGTGTGTTGCGCAACCGCCTCGCGACTGCCTGTAGTACGTCGTCGCCCGCTCCGTGGCCGAGCGAGTCGTTGATGTTCTTGAACCTGTCGACGTCGATGAAGAGAACCGTCGGTCGCCTGTCGGCACGCCACGAACGTTCGAGGGAATCGGCGATGTGGTCGAGCATGAGGTTGCGGTTCGGCAGGCCCGTCAACGGATCGGTTTGTGCCATCTCGACGAGCACCGCCTGGGAGCGTGCGTTGTCGCGCACCGCCTGGATGACCCGCGCGGTGACCGCCACTGCGAGAACGAAGAGCGACACGGTTCGCACGACACGGTCGAGACGGTCGGCGGGGTCCATCGTCGACACGACGACGAGCGGGAAGATCAGGGCCAGGGTCGTGAGCACGAGCCGCCCGAAGACGGGTCGTCTCAGGCGGATCGACCCCCGCTGGCTGAGGCCCCGCACCGACGGGTGGAGGAACGTTGCCGAGGCGAGAAAGAGAGATGTGACGTACGGTGCGTTCGAGAAACGCGTGGCGATGTCGAGGTGGCCGGACTTGTCGATGGCATAGAGCAGGTCGCCGACCAGTGACAGACCGATGGCACCCGAGAGCAGCCAAACCGCCGAGGTGCGGTTGGCGTCGGAGAACAGCAGCGATGCGAGCAGGAACAAGACAACCGTGCTGGTTGCGAGTGTCAGGCCGCGAATGCCGGTCACGACGTTGGGCTCGACGATGGCGTCGATCGACGGCTGGACGAGAAGAACCCAAATGAGGATCCACGTTCCGAGAGCGACGATCAGCGCGTCGCCGAGTGATCGCACGAGCGAGGCGCCGCTGCGTCGTACCGTCACGAAGAGGAGAGCGACTGCAAGCGTCACCTGAACCGCGAGGAATCCCGTCTCCGACGCGACACGCCAGCCGGTGCCGTTGCCGCCGGCGTCGAGGATCTGTGCCGCGGTCGAAAAAATCGCGATGGCCAGCACAAACGACCATGTCGAAGCCGATGGTCGGTGTGTCACGAGGCCGGCGACGACGCCGACCGCAAGTTGCACCGTGGACGCGAGGTAGATGGCATCGCTGACATCCGCGTCGCCGACGAGGGTATGGAGAATTCCCGCGGTCAGGCCAACGGCGACGAGAACCCAGGCCAGGCGTGAAAAGCTTGTGCGCACTGGGTTTTGAGCGTACACATGCACGCTTTTGCAGAGGTGGACCAACTAATCTGAAGTTGGGCGGAGCTCGACCCGACTTGAGCCCTCCATGCACGTCACACGACATTCCGCGGTTTCTGATCCGACGCTGATCGATCGTTTGTGGGTTCTCTATTCGCGCGCGTACCTGCCCGTCGTGGAGAGCACGGTGACCCACGAGATGCTCGACCGCGTCGAGTTCACGGCGCAGTTGCGTTCGCCCATCAATCGCGTGTGGGTCGTTTGGGAAGCCGATCTCCCGGTCGCGATGACCGTCATCTCCACCGATGTGCGGGCGACGCGCTGGTTGTCCGAACAGTTCTTCGCAAAGAACTTTCCCGAACGATTCGCGGCCGGCCAGGTGCACTACGTGGTGTGGGCCGTCGTCGACCCCGACTACGTGGCACGTGGGGCCGTCGTCCATCTGGGCAAACACTGTCTTGCCGTCGAGGCGGAGGAGGGTGCGCTTCTCGTCTTCGACACGCCCGAGGTGAACCAGCCGAAAGACTCCGGCGGTTCGGCGGAACTGCTGTTGCGTCTTGCCCGGATGGTTTCCGACGCGGAATTGGTGCCGATTTCGGTGCAGAGGTATTACGCGATCAGTTTCCCCGCGCAGCCCCGCTACCGTGATGGGGTAGATGTCGAACACGTTCTCCAGCGCCCGGTCGGTTGACGTCGTCGTCCCCGGCGCACACCTGATGGCCGACTTGCTCGGTCTGCGCGACGGCAATCTTCGATTGGTCGAGCGCGCCTTCCCCGAGACCGACGTCTCCGTGCGTGGCAACGTGATTCACCTCGAGGGTGGACGTACCGAAGTCGTCGGCAGGCTCTTCGAAGAGCTCGTACGCCTTCTCCAACACGGCGAGTCACTCGACGAGACGGTCGTCGGACGGTCGATCGACATGGTGCGCAGCGACCAAAGTCCGAGTGTGGTGCTGTCGGACGAAATCGTCCGCGTGGCCAAGGGTCGCTCCGTCAAGCCGAAGACCGCCGGCCAGAAGCGCTACGTCGATGCGATTCGGGAAAACGTCATCACCTTCGGTATCGGGCCCGCCGGCACGGGAAAGAGTTGGCTCGCGGTCGCGATGGCAGTGCAAGCGCTGCAGGCCAAGCAGGTTCAGCGCATCATTCTCACTCGTCCCGCCGTCGAGGCGGGCGAGCGTCTCGGATTTCTCCCGGGCGATCTCATGGCGAAGATCGACCCGTACCTGCGACCCCTGTACGACGCGCTGTACGACATGCTCGAGCCCGAGGCTGCGGCGCGACTGGTCGAGCGCCAGGCAATCGAGGTCGCTCCGTTGGCGTTCATGCGTGGTCGAACGCTGAACAACTCGTTCATCATTCTCGACGAGGCACAAAACACCACTCCGGAGCAGATGAAGATGTTCCTGACGCGAATCGGTTTCGGTTCGAAGGTGGTGGTTACGGGCGACACGACGCAGGTGGACGTTCCGGACGGACGAAGTGGTTTGGCCGGTTTGGAGCGGGTGCTGACGGGAATCGACGGCCTGACGTTCGTTCACCTCGAGTACTCCGACGTGGTACGTCACAAGATCGTTGCAGACATCGTTGCTGCGTACGAGAAGTCGGGCGAGAAGGGCGCTACGCGAGTTCGTAGCACCAGACGTCGTGATTGATCGACCGCGATCCAATGCGCCACGACGTGTGGGCGGTGACGGCAACGTCGAGGTATTCGTCTCGGATGAACAGACCGACATCGACGTGGAATCCGTGAGATGGCAAACACTCGCCTCGCGAGTTCTCGAAGCCGAGGGTGTGCGCGGACAAGCGGAGATGGCTCTGCTGTTTGTTTCGAGGGAGGCGATCCACGAGATGAATCGTGTTCACATGGGTGTGGATGGCCCGACGGACGTACTGGCGTTTCCCATCGACCTGGTGGACAATTCCCGTGCCACCGGGCCGACCGCTCGCTCGGCCACACCGGTGTTGGCCAGGGTCGATGCAGGGGAGTTGCCGTTGCTGGTTGGTGACGTGGTGGTGTGCCCGGACGTCGCGCGTGAGCAGGCACCGAACCACGCGGGAACGCTCGATGACGAGATCGCACTCTTGGTGACCCACGGAGTGCTGCACGTGCTCGGATACGACCACGACACGGATGCCAACGCCAACAAGATGCGCAGTCGCGAACGTGCGTTGCTCGAACAACTCCACTGGAACGGCAACGCACCAGTTGCGTTTTCGCAGGGATACTGAACATGGTTTCGGCTGCCTTGACGACGAGTGACATCTGGGTGTTGGTGGCCGTCGGGGTGTTGCTCGTCATCTTGACGTTGCTCGCCTTGGCCGAGATGTCGCTCTCGCGAATCACCAAACAAAAAGCCGAGGCGCTGCTTGCCGACGGCCACAAGCGTGGCAACATCCTGGTGCGATTGGCCAGCGACCCCACGCGTTGGGTGAACCCGCTGTTGCTCACCGTGAACATCCTGCAAACCTTGCAAGCAACGCTCACCGGTGTCGTCGCCAACCGGGTGTTCGGTGCCC
>JBBANY010000045.1:0-19019 GCA_040401695.1 Ilumatobacteraceae bacterium | reverse complement strand
GGCGAGTTTCGCTCCGGGTTCGGCTCCGCCCCCGCCCCTTTAGCTCAGTTGGTAGAGCAGCGGACTTTTAATCCGTTGGTCCAGGGTTCGAGCCCCTGAGGGGGCACTATCGGCAGCGGGCGTTACTTTTTGATTGTTGTCGTTGTGGCAGGTTTGGCGGGAGCCGGTCTCACGGTTGTCGTGGGTCGTGGCCTGACGGTCGTCGCAACGGGCGGGGCCTTCGAAGTTGTCGGCGTGAGTGGCGCGAGAGTTGTTGCCACGGGTGGTGGCGATGGAGTTGTCGTCGTTGTTGCGGATGTCGCTGCAGCCGGAACTCCAACGCCCAGGGACGCTCCCGTAAAGTCGCTGAATTCAAACTTGCGCAAGTCAATGTTGGTTCCCGTGAGATCGGCGCCGGCGAAGACGACTCCGAACCCAATCATCCGGGACAGGTTGACACCGCTGAAGTCCGAGCCCGTGAAATTGGTTCTCTGAAAGTTGCCAGTGACGAGATTTGCATTCGTGAACACCGCGGAGATGAAAGTTGAGCTGTCAAAGGTTGCGTTGCGCAGGTCGGCGCGAGTGAGGTTGGTCCGCGTGCCGTTTGCCAAGGTGAAGTCTGCTGCGAGCTTTGCCCCGATGAGCGTCGCCTCCGACAGATCTGCCTCCCTAAATCGCGCCCCGATGGCGTTCGCGTCAGTGAGGTTGGCCCCAACCAATACGGCCTGAGAGAGATCTGCCCCAACCACCTGATTGCCTGATTGGGAACACCGCGAGCCCACCGCTACTTGACGAGAGAAAGTCGCAATTGTTGCGCCTTGTGTGTCGGCACTCAAGTTCGCACTGGTGAGGTTGGCCCTTGACAAGTCTGCTTTCAACAGCACTGATCCGGTGAGAATTGAATTACTGAGGTTTGCCCCCGCGAAGGACGTTTCGGTGAGATCCGCGCCGCAGAGGTCGGCATTCGAGAGATTTGCGTTCTCGAACTTCGCGCGTACAAGCGTGGAGTAGTTCGCACGCGGCGAACGTTCCGCGTAATTGAACGTCGCATTGGAAAGATTGGCCCCAATGAGAATCGCTTCTCGTAGGTTCGCTCGCGTCAACGTTGCCCGCTGAAGGCTTGCGCCTGTGAGGTTGGCGAAAATCAATGCAGAGCTGTCAAGGTTCGCACTCTCCAAGTTTGCGTTACGCAGATTGGACCCGGTGAGATTCGCGCCCGAGAGATTCGCGCGAGAGAGGTTTGCCCCCGAAAGGTTCGCACCGAAGAAACTCGCATTGGTGAGATTCGCCCCCGCAAAATTCGCCCCCGCAAGATTCTGGCCCTTGAAGTTTTGGCCGCTGAGGTCTTGTCCGGCCGCGTTGGGTGCGGCGTTGACGGGGGTGGTGAGTGCCACAGTGGTGGGCGGGGCGATGGTTGTCGCATCGGCGGGCGCAGGCGCGATCGAGGTTGCTTCTGTCGGAGTTGGCAGGGCGCTGTTTTTGGTCCGAGCGCTGTCGCTTGAGTCGCTGCACGCGGCGAGCGCGACGAGGCTGATGACCACGATGGATGTCCGTTTGAACATGATTCGACCTTAACGAATCGTGGAGAGTCCCGCAGGTCGGGTCAGTGGGCTTGTTGCCACGGCGGCACGGGGCGTAGCCGCGGGTACCACGGACTGCGTAGCGGATCGCCGTGCTTGAGTTGCAATGACAGTCCGGGCGTCAGCGGCACGGTTGGCTTGCCGGGTGGGCGTGGCGCATAAACAATGTCGTCGCCGTACATGCGAATGGTGATTGCGCGTCGCTTGCTGTTTGGTCCCGTCGGACCGCCGCCGTGGAGCGTCGCGGGGTGGGCGAGGATGATGTCGCCCGGTGTGATGTCCCAGGACACGATGTCCCAGGCGCTGCGGTCGGCTTCGATGTCGGGAAGCGGCGGGTACTCACTTCCGAAGTAGGGAAGAGTGGGGTCTTCGGTGACACGGCGTGGGTTGAAGCCGTCGTAGCGGGTGCCGCGGTGAGTGCCGCGTACGTATTCGAGACACTCGCTTGCAGGCAATGGGTCGAGGCTGATCCACGCAGAGGCGATCATCGTGCCTTCCATCGGCCAGTAGGGAAGGTCCTGGTGCCAAGGTGTGCGTCCGCCGTTCGGGCCCTTCACGAACCACTCGTCGGAGTACAGCCAGATGTCGGGCGATCCGAGGAGGACCGCCATCATGTCGGCAACGGGCGAGTCGTACATGAACCGCTGCAGTTCTGGTGAGACCTCGGTGTTGCGGACGAGCTCGATGAATTCGTTCTCGGTGCCATCGTAGAAAAGGTGCTTTTTCTGGCCGCTGTCGGCCATGACGCGGTCGAGGCCGAGTTGCAGCAACAGCAGCCACTCGGGATGCAGCGCTTGTCGCAAGATGGCGACACCATCACGTGCATAGGTGTCGCGGACTTCTGGTGTGATCAGCGCTACGGCTTCTTCAGCGTTTGTCGGTGCCCCCATGCAAGGAGACTAGATCGCCTCAGGCGGGTCGATGAATGCGGTCGCTGATGCGGTGGTAGACGGCCATCAGCGAGTTCGGTGCGATCGCATCGGTCATGATGACCTTGCCCGCGGCGATGCGCTCGCGGATTTGGCCGAACGCGGCGCCGTAGGCGGTTTCGTCGGTGTGCATGTGCTCGTAAACGGTGAGAAGCGGATTTTCGCTGACCCAGGGTTGTCCGACCATGTTGATGTCGGTCTTGGTGTAGCGCTGCGCCGCGGTGAACCCGGGTAGGTCGAGAACGTCGGGAAGGTGTTGGGTGTCGTACCAGTGGTCAAGTTCGGCGGACCGCTCGGCCGACGCCGGTGCGGCATAGGCGAGAAACACTCCATTCGGAACATCGGCCTGTTGCAACTTGCTCGTCTGCCGCGGCGAGCGTTCGAGGTAGTACATGGCGCGCATCGTGTCGCGGTCCATTGCGCCTTCGGGCGAGCGGCGCATCTCGCCGGCGCCGATGCGCCGCATGTGTTCGTCGGAGATGCGTTGGATGTGTGCGGCATCGGCGACTTCGAGGTCGTAGATGGTGAGGTACTGCTGGGGAATCGGCTGCCACGAAGGGAACGCCTTGTAGCGAATCGCCGACACGTATCCCGATACCTCGAGCACGTCGGGCACGTGAACGTTTGTGTACCAGTCGTTGTAGGCGGCGTCGGCATCGGGAGAGCCGGGGTTTGTCAAGACAACAAGCACGGCTTTCATGACGGTTTCACCCAGTGGCCTTCCTCGTTGAAATGAAGCGGAACCAGTTCGCCCTCTTTGACTTCGAAGTCGTTGCGCAGCGACACGGGAATTTTCTGGTAGTTCCACTTCATGACATCGACCGTCATCTCGACGATCTGTTCGCGTGTGAAGTGGACGAAGAGGCTGGAGCGGAGTTCGTCGCTGATCTGGCCGGGCTGGGTCATGATTGCGTCGGCGAACCGCAGGGCGACTTTGTGGCGCTCCGGCAGGTCGCTCGACTCGTAGGCCTTGACCTTTTCGATGGTGGGTTCATCGAGACCTTCCTGCTTGGCGACCGCCAAGCGGACACTCAGTCAAGTCTTGCAATCGTGATACACCGCGCAGCGCATGCGAATGATCTCGGTCGTGATCGGATCGAGATTCGACATGCGCACGACGGCCGCCTGCCAGTCGCCGAGCGGTTTGCGGAGAGGTACGGCGGCGTAGGTGCCGGACGCAACGCGAGGAACGCGGGCGCTCACTTCGTGTCTCCGAAAACGGTTGCCCAGGTGAGGGCGATGCGCTGGCGTTGCTCGATGACGAGAAGTGACGACACGAAGTCGACCATTGCCTGGTCACCAAGTTCATCGCGTACGGCAGCAGCCGACTCGTCGGAGAGACTCGCAACGTCGATCATGTATTCCTCGGTGAAGGCGAGGCAGGCCTTCTCCGCTTTCGACAGTGACGCGTCGGCATACCAATTCGCCAGTTGCGTCGATTCGGCCACTCCGAGGATCTCGCGGATCCGCTGCTCGCAGAGACCGAGAAGTCGATTGTCGGTGACGCTCCATGCTGCATCGCGGGCAAGATTCAGTTGCTCGAGAACGTCGGGGTGTGCGGCGAGGTGCTTCTCAAGTGTCGCGTCGGTCCCCATGGAGGCGAGGCTAGTGCGCGGCAGGAAATGCCGTGTCAACGGGCTGACCGAGGCTTGCCCCGTCGGCAGGCATCGCTGCAGTACTTCACGTGCTCCCAGTCGCGCTCCCATTTCTTGCGCCAGGTAAAGGGAAGACCGCATGTGACACAGATCTTCTCGGGTCGGGGGGCCATGGCGGGCAGAATAGAGGCATGGGAGAACACGTGCTCTACGAGCGCTCGGGGGCCGTGGTTCGCATCACGCTGAATCGTCCCGAGAAGCGCAACGCCCTGTCGTTGCCGGTGTTGCGCGAGCTGACCGAGGCGTTCACTGCGGCCGGCAAGACGGATGCGTCGGGCGTCGTCCTGGCGGCCGAGGGGCCGGTGTTCTCGGCAGGGCACAACTTCGGCGACATGTTGGGCGTCGACTACGCGGCGACATACGAGGTGTTCGACACCTGCACGAGGATGATGAAGATCGTGCAGTCGATTCCGCAAGTTGTCGTCGCCCGTGTGCATGCGCTCGCGACCGCTGCTGGTTGCCAGTTGGTGGCGACGTGTGACTTGGCTGTCGCATCCGACGTCGCTTCATTTGCGATTCCCGGCGGCAAGGGCGGATTGTTCTGTCACACGCCACTCGTAGCGGTCGCGCGGAACCTCGGTCGCAAGCGCGCACTTGAAATGGCTCTCACGGGTGACGCGATCGACGCCCACACCGCACTGCAGTGGGGCTTCGTGAATGCTGTCGTGCCCGCGGATCAACTAGACGATGCGGTGAACGAGTTGCTGGCACGCGCCACGCGAGGGTCGGCGCATTCGAAAGGTCTCGGCAAGCAGGCGTTCTACCGACAGATCGACATGTCACAAGACGACGCCTATTCCTACGCGGTGGGAATGATGGCCGCTGCGGCGACGACCCCCGACGCACAAGAGGGCATCGCCGCATTTCTGGCCAAGCGAACCCCCAATTTCGGCGGTGATGCACTGTGACCGCGTTGGAAACCCCGAACTCGATCGAACTATCCGTGTCGGGCATGACGTGTGGCGCCTGTGCCGCGCGCATTCAGGAGCACCTGAACGAGATCGATGGCGTACAAGCGGCTGTCAACTACGCGACCGAAACCGCGACGATCAATTTGCTGCGCGGTATTCCGGTCGACCGATTGATCGGTGCAGTCGAGGAAATCGGTTACGGCGCCGAGGTGCGCGACGCAGAGTCGACGGAACTTGGCGCCAGCGACGAGGAGTACGAGGAAGACCTTGGCGTGCTGCGCCGTCGCTTGCTGGTGTCACTGGCCTTGGCGCTGCCCGTCGCGTTGTTCTCGATGGTCGAGGCCTGGCAGTTCCGCAACTGGCAATGGTGGGCGTTGTTGCTGAGCGCACCGGTCGTCACTTGGGGTGCGTGGCCTTTCCACCGTTCCGCCGCGGTGAACCTGCGGCACCGCACCGCAACGATGGACACGCTCATTTCGGTCGGCGTGATTGCTGCGGTGGTCTGGTCGATCTGGGCACTGGTGTGGGGCGACGCGGCCGGGATGTGGGGCTCGATGGGCTCGATGCTCGGCATGGACCACAGCGATGGCTACCACGTGTATTTCGAAGTCGCCACGACGGTGACGGTCTTCATTCTGTGCGGCCGCTATCTCGAGGCGCGAGCCAAGCGTTCCGCCGGGAATGCGCTACGCGCGCTGTTGGCACTCGGTGCCAAGTCGGCGACGATCATGCGCGACGGCAAGGAAGTACAGATCGACGCCAAGAGCGTTGCTGTGGGCGACGTTCTCGTCGTGCGGCCCGGGGAAAAGTTCGCAGCAGACGGTGAAGTAGTCGACGGAACATCGTCGATCGACGTCGCGATGCTCACGGGGGAAAGCGTGCCGGTCGACGTGGCACCGGGCGATGCCGTCACGGGTGCCACCATCAATCTCACGGGGCGACTGCTCGTCCGCGCCACCCGCGTCGGTGCCGACACGACGTTTGCGCAGATGGCGAAACTGGTGCGCGAGGCACAGGCCTCGAAGGCGCCGGTGCAACGCCTTGCCGACCGGGTCAGCGCATGGTTCGTCCCCGCCGTTTTGCTGATCTCGGTGATCACCTTGTTCGGCTGGTTGATCGTCGACGGCGACACGGCGAAAGCATTCACGTCGGCCGTCGCGGTTCTGATCATTGCCTGTCCGTGCGCGCTGGGTCTCGCCACTCCGACTGCACTGATGGTGGGAAGTGGACGTGCGGCGCAGATGGGCGTCGTCATCAAGGGTGTCGACGTGCTGCAGGGGACACGACGCATCGACACGGTGGTGTTCGACAAGACGGGCACCGTCACCACCGGAGTGATGCAGCTGCGGGATGTCGTGTGCGCATCCGGAGTGGAACGACGCGACGCCCTGCGCTTCATCGGAGCGGTCGAATTCGCGAGTGAGCACCCGATCGCGAAAGCGATCGCGAAGGGGGCGCTGCGTGAACTCGGCGACTTGCCGCGCGTCGAACAGTTCAATGCGCTCGCCGGAATGGGTGCACGCGGAGTCGTCGACGGAGTCACCGTCATCGTCGGCCAAGAACGTCTCTTGCAGGGTGAACTGATCCTCGTGCCCGGGCCTCTCCGGACAGCGCTGGCCGAGGCCCGCGAACAGGGCAACACGGCGGTGGTGGCGGCATGGGGCGGCCAGGCGCGTGCGGTGTGCGTGGTGGCCGATGCCCCGAAGGGAACGTCGGTCGAAGCGATCGAACTGTTGCGCAAGATGGGCATGGCGCCGGTGTTGCTCACGGGTGACACGCAGGCGACGGCGACGGCGATCGCACGTCAGGTCGGCATCGAAACCGACGATTACCACGTCCGCGGTGGAGTCCTGCCGCACGAGAAGGTGAACGTCATCCGCGAGATTCAAGAACGCGGCTATGCGGTGGCAATGGTCGGCGACGGCGTCAACGACGCAGCAGCACTGGCACAGGCGGATGTCGGCATCGCGATGGGAACCGGCACCGATGTCGCAATGCAGGCAAGCGACCTCACGATCGTCAGCGGGGACCTGCGACTCGTGGCCGATTCGATCGAACTGTCACGCGCGACGTTGCGCACGATCGGCGCAAACGTGTTCTGGGCATTTGCCTACAACGCGGCGGCGATTCCGGTGGCCGCGAGTGGCCGCCTGAATCCGATGTGGGCCGCGCTCGCAATGGCATTCTCGAGCGTGTTCGTCGTGACGAACAGCCTGCGATTGCGGCGCTTCACGCCACGACACCGCAATCTGGTTCGCCATCCTTCGCGTCGGCGGGCCTGAGCTCTTCGACCCACGACGGCACGGCCTTCAGAGCCGCTGCCTTGTGCCAGCGCACCGTGCGTTCGTTCATTCCGAGCTGTCGACCGATGTCGGTGCCCTGCCACCCGTCACACATGAGGCGCATGATGGTGATCCGCAGCGGACTCACGTCGTGGGATTGAAGGTCGATGAGGAAGTTGTGGACATCGTCGGCTTCGGGTGGAGTCGAGATGCCCGTTGGTGGTGTGCCCATGTCACCCGAGACGAAGAAGTCGTGGTCCACGAAGTCGACCCTGGTGCGTCGAGTGCGGTGTCCCGACACGAATTCGAAGTACTCGATGTCGCGCACGATGTTCGACGCGACCTTCCGGGGACGGCGCTCGACGGGGTAGCAGGAGATCACGAACCAGGCCTGTGTGACAAGGTCGCCGAGGGCTCCCTCGATTCCGCCCACGTGTCGCCGTCCGCGCCGGCGAGCGATTGCAATGACCGGCGGCAACACCCGATGGAGAACGATCTGTGCGGCGAGGCGGTCGTTGGCGGCCAGACGGACCAGCTCCAATAGATAGGTATCGGCGTCCTCGCAGTCGTGGCGGCCGCCGAACCCGGCGCGAACAACGATGTCGTCGAGGTGTGCCACCGGCCCACCGGGCAAGCCCCACGAGTTCGCCCGTCGCAGGGCCCGCGGGCTGCGGGTCGCGGCTTCCCAGTCGGCGAGGAGTCCCTTGACGAGGGGGCCCGTGCGCGTGGTGCGAATGAGAGGGTCGTCGGTTGGGGAGACGGAATGTGATGTCGCATGTGTTGGCATGCGCGCGACGGTGCGCCTGGGCCCTCACCGCGACCGCGGGCGTGGGTCTCACCGCGGGTCTCACCGATGGAAGAATCACGGCATGCGCATCACCCTGCCCTCCGGAACCGCTGCCGAGGTCGTTCGACCCGACGGCACGCCGCGCGTCGGCCTCGCCGTCACCCCCGACATTTTCGGCATCCGTCCGCACTTCGACGCCCTTGCGGCGCAATGGGCGCGCGACTGGGGGATGGCCGTCGCCGTGGTCGACCAGTACGCCGGAGCACAACCGGCCGACGACGCCGACATTGCCGCGCGCTACGCCGCTGTGGCGGGAATCGACGACGATCGCCATCTTGCCGACCTGCACGCGGCGGCCGATGTGCTGGCAACGCCAGTCGTCGGTCTCATGGGCTTTTGCATGGGTGGGATGTACTGCTTCAACTCGGCGCGCAGCGACCGATTCGCGCGGATCGTCAGCTTCTACGGAATGATCACGCTGCCCGACCAGTGGAAGGGACCCGGGCACGGAGAGCCGCTCGACCATCTGCGCCGCGGCCACGCCGACCGTGTGCTTGCCGTGATCGGCTCGGAGGACACGTGGACACCGGCGGATCAAGTTGCGCAACTGCGCGACATCGGCGTGACAGTTGTCGAGTACCCCGAGGCCGAGCACGCGTTCGCCCACGACCCGTCACGGCCGGTGCATCGCGCTGATGACGCGGCGGACGCATTCGCCCGTGCGCGCGCGTGGTTGGAAAGTGCGTAGTCAGCTGGCGCGTTGTTCGAGATTCGCGCGATTGAGCAACTTGTACTGACGGTCGCGCTGTTCGAGCCATCCGAGGCGAATGAAACTGGCGATCGCCTTGTTCACGCGCTCGCGTGATGCGCCGACCATGCCGGCGAGTTCCTCTTGTGTGACGGGAAGCGAAAACTCGTCCGCGCCCCCCGACAGTTCGAGCAGTCGCTTGGCCGTTCGACCGGTGACGTCGAGGAACACGCTGTCGGCGAGCGCTTCGTCCATGGCGCGCAGCCGCTTTGCGAGGACCTTGGTCACCGCCCACAGCAGATCGGGGTTCGAGCGAAGCTGCGGCTCGACCGCGCTGTAGGGGATGCGCAGGACCTTCGAGGGTTCGAGCGCGCGGGCCAGAGCGCTACGTGCGCCTCCGTCGAGCAGTGCGAGGTCGCCGAACAAGTCGCCCGTGATCATGAGGGCCACGACGCTCTCGCGGGAATCAAGTGGCTTGTTGTCGATGGCAATCGCGATACGACCAGAGAGCACGATGTACAGCGCGTCGGGAGCGTCGCCTTCGTCGAAAAGAACGTCGTTGCGCACGAGGGTTCTTTCGTCGGCCTGTGCCGCGATCGCATCGATGACGGCGGGGCTGGCGCCCGAGAAGAACTCACTGGCGGCGATCACGGAAGCATGCGACATATGGGACTGACCGTACTACCCTCCATCGCATGGCTGCACCGCCAGAGTCGATTTGGACCATCGTCGTTGCGGCTGGTTCCGGCCATAGATTCGGCGGCTTGAAACAGTTCAGTGAATTGGGTTCGCGACGAATGGTCGATTGGGCGGTCGAGGCCGCGAGCCGCGCAAGCGCGGGGGTCGTCGTCGTGGTGCCCGCCGGCCATGCCGAAGACCCGGCGTTCGACGTACCTCACGGAGCCACCGCGGTCGTCGCCGGCGGTTCGACGCGCAGCGAGTCGGTGCGTCGGGGCCTCACCGCCGTGCCCGACGGGGCCGACATCGTCTGCGTGCACGACGCAGCCAGACCCTTCGCCAGCGCGGAACTCTTTGCGGCTGTCATCGCGGCCGTTGCCCGTGACGGAGTCGACGCAGCCGTACCGGGCATTGCCGTCGCCGACACGGTGAAGGTCGTCGACCAGACGGGTCGTGTGACGTCGACGCCCGACAGGGCATCGCTGCGCGCCGTGCAAACGCCGCAGGCTTTTCGTGCCGCGGCACTTCGTGCGGCGCACGCGTCGTCGCCCGAGGCCACCGACGATGCAGCAGTCGTCGAAGCGCGCGGCGGTTACGTTGTCGTCGTGGAAGGTGAAGTCGACAACCGCAAAATCACCGCAGCCGAGGATCTTGCATGGGCGCGGGAACGGTGGAGCAAATGATCGTGCGTGTTGGTCAGGGTTTCGACATCCATCGGTTCGAGGACACCCCCACCTCGGGACGCGTGTTGGTGTTGGGTGGACAGAAGTTTCCGGGCGAGCGCACACTCGCTGGCCACAGTGACGCCGATGTCATTGCGCACGCAGTTGCCGATGCATTGTTGGGCGCTGCGGGCCTGGGTGACATCGGCCAGCATTTCCCCGACACCGACCCGAAGTGGAAAGGTGCCGATTCGATCGAAATCCTGCGTACGGTCGCGTCGATGCTCGCCAACGACGGCTGGAACATCGGCAACGTCGACTGCAGTGTGGTGTGCGAACGCCCGAAGTTGGCGCCCGCTCGTGATGCGATGCAGGCAGCCCTTTCCAGCGCAGCCGGAGCGCCCGTGACGGTGAAGGGTCGGCGAGCCGAAGGACTTGGTGCGATCGGTCGAAGCGAGGGCATTGCATGTTTCGCCTCGGCCGTTGTCACGCGAGACTGACCCGATGGCACAAGGAGCACGTCGGGGCGGTCAGCGCGGTGGTCAACGCCCCGCACAAGGACGCGGAGGACAACGTCCGTCACCCCGTCAAGGGTCCGGCCAGGGACGTGGTGCACCGGCGCGCGGAGGACGATCACGATCGGTTGACGCGCCGCGCAAGTCGAATGCTGAGAAGTCGTTGGGTGGTGAGCAGGTCGAAGGTCGTCAGGCCATTCGCGAGATGCTCATTGCGGGGCGACGCAAGGTGCGCGAGATTTGGATTGCTGGTGACATCGACGCCGCCGACGTCATCGACGACATCCGTGAACTCGCGGCCGATGCCCGAGTGCAGGTTCTCGATGTCGCACGCAAGAAGATCGAACAGACCGCACGCAGTGAAGCACCACAGGGTGTGATTGCTTTCGCCGCACCTCTTCCCGAGGCCGACTTCGATGAATTGCTCGTTCCGCGCGGCAAGGTGAATCCGTTTCTCGTGGCGCTCGACGGTGTCACCGACCCCGGCAATCTTGGTGCGCTGCTGCGTTGTTGCGACGGTGCGGGCGTCACCGGTGTGATCCTGCCGAAACACCGCTCGGTGCACATCACGCCGACTGCCGCGAAGGCGGCGGCGGGCGCCATCGAACACCTCGACATTGCGGTCGTGCCGGGTTTGCCGAACGCGATGGAACGCATGAAGAAGGCACGTGTGTGGACGATCGGTCTCGACGATGCTGCGGACAGATCGCTGTTCGAAATCGGTGATCTCGCTCGTGATCCCGTGTGCGTGATTCTTGGTGCAGAAGGTAAGGGTGTGTCGCGACTCGTGCGTGAACGTTGCGACCTCGTCGTGTCGATTCCGATGGAGGGGCAGTTGTCCTCGCTGAACGTGTCGGTGGCCGGGGCCCTTGCTACCTATGAAATTCTCAGGAACCGCCGCCCGTAGACTGAAGCCGGTCACGCCGGGTTAGCTCAGTGGCAGAGCAACCGCCTTGTAAGCGGTAGGTCGTGGGTTCAAATCCCACACTCGGCTCCATTTTCCCAACTACGGTGGTGTTTTGAACCGTTCACAAAGACGGAGGTTGTCATGAGTCGTCAAGCAGGTGCACGCCGCGGTGGTTCAGGCGGCCTTGGTGGCCCCCAGGGCTTCAACGCGACAGCCAGCCTGGTGGCCGCGGCCGTTGCCGTGATCCTTGGCTTCTTCATTCTCCGCGACATCAACAACGACAGCGACAACGGCGGCGGCAGCGCGGCTCCCGACACCACCCTCGTGACCGACACGACCATGGCGGGTGCAACCACCACCACGCCCAGCGGACCCACGACCGGCTTCAAGGTGCAGGTCGTCAACGCCGCCGGCGTATCGGGCGCCGCGGGCGACATGACCGTCGCGCTGCAGGGTTTGGGCTTCATCGTCCAGCCCGCTCTCACGAAGAGCGACGCAACTCCGAAGCAGACCGTGACGAAGGTGTACTACTTCTCCGGAAGCGAAGCCGCTGCGGCCTCGGTGGCTGCGTCACTCGGCAACGTGGAAACTGCGCCGATGCCGGATCCGGTGCCCAGTGAAACGGGCAACATCGGCGAGGCAAGCGTGATGGTTCTGCTCGGCACCGACCTCGCGGGCAAGCCGCTTCCGGGTCAGGTTCCGGCTGCTGCCGACACGACTGTTCCGCCGGTCGCCGAAACCACCACCACCACCGGCTGACGCACTACGCGGACAACTCTTCCGCCCACGAACGGAAGAATTCGCGAAGCTCGGGAACAAGTTCGCGTCGGATGGGTTGGGCGTTCCAGCCTTCGCGAGTGGCTACCAATTCGAAGATGCGGCCGACGATTGCCATTTGCCGAGTTTCCCTGTGGCCACAGAAGTCAAGGTCTTCGGTATGGCGATGGGACAGGCCGCTTGCAAGCAACGCACCACCGCCAGCGAGTACGTACCCGTCCGACGCCGGGAGCGAGAAGAACAGTCGTGCGACGTCGGACTTGAACTGATCGAGATTGTTCATTGGGTGTACTCCTCGACTATCGGAGTCCAGGCCGTCTTGATGCCCTGGGGAAGAAAGATCTCAGGCCACAAGTCAGCGAGAAGTGTTCCGTCGACGTAGGTCATGATCTCCTTGCCACTTCCTTCGCGAAGGACGATCTCGTAACAGTGCATGCGTCGCCGTCGGTTGCGGAGGTCGAATGCTTCGCCGGATGTCGACCAGTTCAAGTGGTTGGGCAGCATGACCGTGGCGAGGGCCTGTTCAACGGGAAGGCGCCAGAGACGATTGGCGACATAGAACGGACGTCGGTAGTTGGTGAAGTGCTCGGTGAATTCAACCGTGGGGTCGAGGCCGAGAGTGAAGCCCGCCATTTCGAGAATCCGTTCCGTTGTGGCGAGTGTTGGCGACTTACGGCCGCTTTCGTAGGCGGACAGCGTGGGCCGCGAGGTGCCGGCGAGTGCGGCGAGGTCGGCTTGGGTGAGCCCCGCGAGCCGACGAGCGTGTTCGATGAGGTGTCCGGACATGGCTCGGAGGGTATCCGATCGGATACCCAAACAGTGATGGTTAACCGGCCAATGTGCGGAGAAGGCCGATGGCGGCGCGTTCGATCGACGTGCGTGTCTTCGTGGTCGCTTCGTCCAGGCCGTAGAGCTCGGTCAGGTTCGCGATCGGAAAGTCGACGCTGACGTCTGCATCACCGACGATTGCGCCGAAACGTTTGCGCTTGGTTTCGGCGAGTCCCTGCATTCCGCCGACGACCTTGCCGGCGAAGCTTTGCTCGTCGAGGAAGCCTTCACCCGTGATGACGATGTCGCAGCGTTCAACCCGTTCGTCGAGACCGATTTCGTCGGCGACGACATCGAAGCCCGGAACCAACTGCGCACCGAGTGCCGCGAGGCCACCGGCGAGTCCTCCTGCTGCACCCGCACCCTCGATCCCGCCCACGTCGAGGCCGAACTGTTCGACGTAGAGCTGGCGTAAGCGTTCGAGACGCCCCGTGAGCAGTTCGACCTGTGTCGGTTTCGCACCCTTCTGGGGACCGAAGACGCGTGCCGCATCGGTGAAGCGTGTCGTGACGTCGCACGCGACGATGAACTCGACGGCTTTCAGGCGCGCGGGGGCGTGAATCGCGCGCACGGCGCCGTAGCCACCGTCTGTTGTCGCGGAACCGCCGAGGCACACGATGATCTTCTTTGCTCCCGCGTCGAGCGCCTGGTCGATGAGTTCACCGGTACCAGTTGTGCTCGCGGCGACGGGATCGTTCTTCTCCGCTCCGCCGGCGAGTTGCAATCCCGATGCGCGTGCCATCTCGATGACTGCGACATCGCGCGACAGACGCCACGCCGCTTCGACCGTGTCGCCGAGTGGGCCCGTCACCCGGCTTGTGCGGTTCGGTCCTCCGAGAACGTCGAGTGTTCCTTCGCCGCCGTCGGCAAGCGGCGCCTCGTCACAGTCGAAACCGAGTTCCCAGCAGGCGTGCCCGACGGCGCTGCACGCTTCCTTTGCCGTCGCGGTGCCGCGGAACTTGTCGATGGCGGTGAGCACGCGCATGGCGGAAGCGTAGGGTTCTGACATGAGTTCAGGAAACGTGGAGTCCCTTCTCGACCTCGATGCGAACGACCAGATCGGTGCGTTGCACCGTGGAATGGTGTCGCCGGCCGAGTTGACGGCTGCGGCCATCGCTCGCGCCGAGGCGATCAATCCAAAATTGAATGCGATCATTCATCCGCGCTTCGAGAAGGCGAGTCGGGAAGCTGCCGCATTGTCCGCAGGACCGATCACCACGCCTCTTCATGGAGTGCCGGTGGTGGTGAAGGACCTCGAAGCCGCGATCGCGGGCGAACCCCACCACATGGGATCGCGTGCACTGAAGAACGCTGGTTACGTGGCGCCGGTCGACTCGTACATCACGCGGCGGTTGCGTCGCGCCGGCGCGGTCATCATCGGACGTACCAACACACCGGAATTCGGCAGCACCATCACCACTGAACCGCTTGCGTACGGTGCCGCGCACAATCCGTGGAACCTCGGTCACTCGACGGGAGGGTCATCCGGTGGATCCGCCGCTGCGGTGGCTGCGCGGATCGTCGCGATCGGTCACGCGAACGACGGGGGCGGCTCTATTCGTATCCCGGCGAGTGAGTGCGGGCTCGTTGGCTTGAAGCCGTCACGCGGTCGCATCAGCAAAGGTCCCGATGCGGGCGAGTCGTGGATGGGGGCCACGATCGATGGTGTGGTCACACGCAGTGTTCGTGACACCGCTTTGATGCTCGACATTCTGTCGGGCTACGAATCGGGCGACCCGTACACGGCACCGCCGTTCTCGCGGCCGCTGATGGAAGAAGTGGGACGCCCGGTTGGGTTCCTTCGAATCGGTATTCTCGACCACCCGCTGATGGATGGCGGTGTCGACCACCCCGAGACACGCGAGTCGATGGTGCGCGCCCGCAAGTTGCTGGAGTCGCTCGGCCACATCGTCGAAGATGCGCACCCTGTCGCGATGGGCGACCCCGACTTTGCCGACACGTTCACGGGAATCGTTGCCGTGGCGACCGATGCGGGTCTCGTTGACGTGGAACGCATCATCGGCCGCCCCGTGGGTGAAGACGACATCGAATTGGACAACCTCTTCATGCGCGAAATCGGCAAGTCGATCAGCGCGACGCAGTACATCGCGATGGTGAACTGGATGCACGCATGGTCGCGACGCATGCTCGATTGGTGGACCCCCGCCGACGGTTCGCAGGGTTACGACCTGCTCGTCACTCCGACTCTTGCCGGGCCCCCGCCCAAGCTGGGTTGGCTCACCGGTCCGGAAGCAGGTCTGCGGCTTCGTTCGATTCTGCAGTACACGGCACAGATCAACGTGACCGGCCAACCAGCGATCAGCCTGCCGTTGCATTGGAGCAGCGACGGTTTGCCGATGGGCGTGCAGTTCATCGCCGCGGCCAACAGGGAAGACGTTCTCGTTCGCGTCGCATCGCAGCTCGAGGCTGCCGCTCCGTGGCGCGACAAAGTGCCGCCGATAGCGTGACCCGTATGGCAACCGTTCGCATCCCCACCACCATGCGCCCCATCTCGGGCGGAGCATCCACCGTCCAGGTCGACGGAGCAACCCTCGGTGAAGTGCTGCGCAACCTCGAAGCAAAGCACCCGGGTTTTGGCGAGCGCCTGTTCGACGACACCGGTGCGCTCCGCAAGTTCGTGAATGTTTTCGTCGCCGACGACGACGTGCGCTACCTCCAGGGTCTCGACACGCCGGTTCCCGCCAGCGAAACCGTCTCGATCATTCCGGCAGTCGCGGGTGGCTGAGCCGCACGCGACAGTGGGCACCGCGGGCGTCTGAGCTAAATCTCGCAGACGTACGTCGACGATTTCATCACCATCGGTGCGGCGGCCTTGCCAACTTGTGTGGTGGGCGTCCCCTTGTAGCAACCGATGATGTACGGGAAAGTTTCGGTGACGTAGTAGCGGTAGGTGCCGCTTTCGTCGGTGCGTCCGTTGCATTCATCGAGAGTGTTCGCCCCGCCGGCTTGGTACGTGTACGCGTTCCATGAATACGACTTCGGGTTGCCGGTCATCTTGTAGCCCGACGTGTACGTGTACCCCGGGTTCGAATAGATGGGGAAACCGTCATTTGCATAACCGATGATCGTCTCGTCGAGGTAGCAGGAGTTCATCGCGAGAATCGCGTGGTAGTGGTAGTCGCCGTTGTAGCCCGTGTGTCCCTTGCAGGCGTCGAGAATGTTGTTGTACACGGGGTCGCCGAACGCCTCTTGTTGAGGCACGGGTCCTTCCATGGGTCCGAAGATCGGAATTCCCGTGACGGTGAAAGCAACGGTGCCGAGCTGCGTCTTGATGCTCGTTGCGGTCGCGGCAACCTTCGGTGACGTCGTGACCTTCCACGTGTAGGTCTGTTCCTTCAGCGGATTGGGTGTCTTGGCGACGTAGGTGTAGCCGATCATTCCGTTCGAAGTGACGGTGAGCATGCCGTCGCTGCACGATGCGGCGACTTTCGGTTTTGCATACCCGCTGCCGGCACCCGGCGCAGAGGACAGGTCGACGAACTTGTAGGTCGAAGCGCAGCCGGCAGCGGTACCCCACGTGATCGGTGCGTTGACGGAAAGGGTCTTGGTTGCGCTGCGAGCCGCGTACCCCCGATACGAGGCAATCGTGACCGAGAGTTTGCATTTGCCTGTCGCCGATCCGGTTACGACTTTCTTCGACTTGATCGAGCAGGCACCCGATGCCTTCCAGCTTTGTGTTCCACCCGAAGTGGTGGAAAAAAGCGACTTTGTGGCGTAAGTGGTCGATGTCGCAAGTTCGGTCACTTTCCACGTCGCGGTCGGCCGGGTCGCCGCCCGGGCCGTGGCGGGGAGGCCGATTGCAAGCGAGACGAGGGCGGTGACGGCAGCCGCACGGGCAAAACCACGACTTATTTTCATTGGGCAATTGTGACGACCCCCGGGCCGGCCGGCGGGGCAGAAGTTCAAGAACTGGCGAAGAATCCAGGTGGGGCAGGCGTTGGCGGGTTAGCACTCACCCCGTTAGAGTGCTAGCACTCTCGGACCACGAGTGCGAGACACCCCAACTATTGAGCTTTTCACTCATCGAATTTTCGGAGGAGAACCATGGCAAAGATCATCGCTTTCGACGAGCAGGCCCGACGCGGCCTCGAGGCAGGCATGAACAAGCTGGCCGATGCCGTTCGTGTCACCCTCGGACCAAAGGGTCGCAACGTCGTTCTCGACAAGAAGTGGGGCGCCCCCACGATCACGAACGACGGCGTGTCGATCGCAAAGGAAATCGAGCTTGAAGACCCGTACGAGAAGATCGGCGCCGAGCTCGTCAAGGAAGTCGCCAAGAAGACCGACGACGTGGCCGGTGACGGCACCACCACAGCAACGGTGTTGGCATGGAACATGGTCCGTGAAGGTCTGCGCAACGTTGCGGCCGGCGCCAACCCGATGAGCCTGAAGAAGGGCATCGAGGCCGCCGTCGAGGCGGCAATCGCCAGCATCAAGGCGCTCGCCAAGGAAGTCGACTCGAAAGAGCAGATCGCCCAGGTCGCTGCCATCTCGGCCGCCGATCAGGAAATTGGCAACATGATCTCCGAGGCCATCGACAAGGTCGGCAAGGACGGCGTCATCACCGTCGAAGAGTCGCAGACCTTCGGCATGGAGATGGATCTCGTCGAAGGTATGCGCTTCGACAAGGGCTACATCTCGCCGTACTTCGTCACCGACGCCGACCGCATGGAAGCCTCGCTCGACGATCCGTACATCCTGTTCGTCTCCTCGAAGATCACGAACGTGCGCGACATGCTTCCCGTTCTCGAGAAGGTGATGCAGGGTGGTCGACCGCTCGTCATCATCGCCGAAGACGTCGAGGGTGAAGCACTCGCGACGCTGGTGGTCAACAAGATCCGCGGCACGTTCAAGAGCGCAGCCGTCAAGGCCCCGGGTTTCGGCGATCGCCGCAAGGCGATGTTGCAGGACATGGCGATCCTCACCGGTGGTCAGGTCATCAGCGAGGAAGTCGGCCTTAAGCTCGAGGGCGTGACCCTCGACCTGCTCGGTCGCGCGAAGCGCGTCGTCATCACCAAGGACGAGACCACGATCATCGAAGGCGCCGGTGCCGAGGATGACATCAAGGGTCGCATCAACCAGATCAAGACCGAAATCGACAACACCGACTCCGACTACGACCGCGAGAAGCTGCAAGAGCGTCTCGCCAAGCTGTCGGGTGGCGTCGCGGTTCTGAAGGTCGGCGCAGCCACCGAAGTGGAACTGAAGGAAAAGAAGCACCGCATCGAAGACGCGGTCAGCACCACCAAGGCAGCCATCGAAGAAGGTGTCGTGCCCGGTGGTGGTGTCGCACTTCTCCGTGCGCAGGCCGCCGTTCTCGAACGCGCCGGCACGCTCACCGGTGACGAGGCAACCGGCGCCAAGTTGGTTGCTCGTTCACTCGAAGGTCCGCTGAAGCAGATCGCCGAGAATGCCGGCCTCGAAGGCGGCGTTGTCGTGGAGAAGGTCAAGTCGCTGAAGGGCAACGAGGGTTTGAATGCCGCCACCGGCGAGTACGAGGACCTCGTGAAGCTCGGCGTCATCGACGCAGCGAAGGTGACGCGTTCGGCATTGCAGAACGCCGCATCGATCGCGGCGCTCTTCCTCACCACCGAGGCCGTCATCGCCGACAAGCCCGAGGCTTCCGCACCGGCCATGCCGGGCGGGGGTATGGACGACTTCTGAGTCGTCCTCTCCCGTTGTCGTGATCGCGCTCGTCACCGCCGCGGTGTCGCGCGATCTCGACGAAGACCTACCGATTCTGGGTGCCGCGCTCGAAAG
>JBBANY010000044.1:0-19165 GCA_040401695.1 Ilumatobacteraceae bacterium | reverse complement strand
TGACACCGGATTGCATCTGAGCGGACCTGCTCATTTTCTGTCTCCGCATCCGGCCGCCGACGGCAAGACCTTTCCCGGGTTGGCAAGCCCATGGGGGTCGAAAGCGTGACGCAACATCGACTGCGCAGCGAGGCTGGTCTCGTCGAACATGAGATTCATGAAGTCCCGCTTTTCCAGACCGATTCCGTGCTCGCCCGACAGCACGCCGCCGGCTTCGACGGAGACCCGGACGATTTCGGCACCCGCGCGATGGACCCGATCCATGACGCCGGCCTCGCGACGGTCGAACAGCAAGAGAGGATGCAAGTTGCCGTCGCCGGCGTGGAAGACGTTCATCACAGCCAGGTCTTCGGCATGTGCAATCGAACCAACCGCGTCGAGAACCTCGGCGAGCTTGCGCCGCGGCACGACAGTGTCGTGCAGGTAATAGTTCGGCTTGATTCGTGCGATGGCACCGAAAGCGGTCTTGCGACCCTTCCAGATGACGGCCCTTTCGGCTTCGTCGGCCGCCCTGCGGATGGAAGTGGCGCCGAATTCAGAGCAGACGCGAAGGCACGTGGCGATGTCGGACTCGACGCCGTTCAACAGACCCTCGACCTCGATGATGAGGAGTGCACCCGCATCTAGGGGAAACCCGGCATGTACGTAGTCTTCGACTGCGCGCGTGATCGGAGCGTCCATCATCTCGAGCGCAGAAGGCACGGTTCCCCCTGCGATGATCGCGCTGACGGCCCGGGCACCGGCATCGATGGTCGGAAAACCAACGACAACGGTCGCGTGGTGCGGTGGATTCTGGGTCAGGCGAACCTGTACGGCCGTGGCGATACCGAACATACCTTCGCTGCCGACAAAGGCACCGCGAAGGTCGAACGGCGCGCCCGTGGTGTCGAGCGCAACGACGGACCCGTCGGTGAGCACGACCTCGACCGCCACAACGTGGGCGGAGGTGACGCCCGCCGACAGGCAATGCGGGCCGCCGGAGTTGTTGCCGACGTTGCCGCCGATGGAGCAACTCTGTTGGCTCGACGGGTCGGGCGCGAAATGAAGACCGTAACGAGCCGTCGCACGGCTGAGGTCGGCGTTCAGCACGCCGGGTTCGACCCAGGCGGTACGTCCGATCGGATCGATCTCACGGATCCGATTCATCGACATCATCGACACGACAACTGCGCCGTCGGGTGGAACCGCTCCCCCCGCGAGACCGGTGCCCGCTCCGCGCGCCACGAAGGGCACGTTCCTGCGTCGGCAATCCGACACGATGCTGACCACGTCGTCGACGCAACGGGGCATGAACAAAGCCCCTGCGGCGCCGGCGATGTTCGACGCATCGCGCGACACGAGATGCAACTCATGGGGCTTTGTCGTCAACGTCGGCTTGTCACGCACCGAGGCAAGATTACCGATTCAAGGTGACACGTTCTTTGGTATCGCCGTCGCATTACGGGTAGCGTCGCGGCGTGTCGAAAACTTCGGAAGTACATGACTGGGTGAGTTTCGAGGATCCCGACGGTGGGCGGATGTGGATTTTCGATGCGTCGTACCTGCTCAGCAATTGGAAGTGCATCTACGGCGAAGGGTGCAAGGGAATCCACGAAACCGACACCACCGAATTGATGCAGGGATGTTGCAGTTTCGGTGCGCACTTTCTCGACAAGGATGACGAAAAGACCGTGGTGCGCAGTTCCCGTCGCTTGACCGCGAAGAACTGGCAGAACAAGGCCCGTGCAGCGAAGTTGGGTTGGCTGACCCACGAGCGCGACGGAACTCCGAAGACCCGCGTCGTCGACGGGGCGTGTGTTTTTCTCAACAAGCCGGGTTTCGAGGGTGGCACCGGTTGTGCACTGCACATCGGTGCGATGGAGGCCGGTGAGCGTCCGATGGACTGGAAGCCCGACGTGTGTTGGCAGGTACCTGTTCGCCTGCAGGAGACCACCGACGAAGACGGTCACATCGTCACTTTCGTGCGTGAATGGAAGCGCCGTGACTGGGGCGACGGAGGCCACGAGTTTCATTGGTGGTGCACAAACGACGCGAGTTCGTTCGTCGGCAAAGACCCCACCTACAAGTATCTGAAGGACGAACTCACCGAACTCGTCGGTGCGAAGGTCTACGCGATGCTGGTGAAGGAACTCGAAAAGCGCGAGACCACGGTCGCAGCCCATCCGGTCACGCTGTCGAAAAAGCCCCGCAAGAAATAGCCCCGCGTGGGGCGACGGTCTACTGCGACCGTTTGAAGGCGCGTCGGCGGTCTTCGAGGCCGAGCAGCCGCTTGCGAATGCGCAAGGCCGCCGGAGTCACTTCGACCAGTTCATCGTCGGCGATCCATTCGAGCGCGCTCTCCAGGGTGTGGATGACGGGCGCAGCGAGTTTCACGCCGTCATCGTGGCTGTGGGTGCGGATGTTCGTCTTTTCTTTCGCCCGAACCGCGTTCACGACCATCTCGTCGCTGCGGGAGTTCTCGCCCACCACCATGCCCTCGTAGACCTCGTCACCCGGTGACACGAAAAGAGTTCCACGCAACTGCAGGTTGTCGAGCGCGTAGGCAGTCACCTTTCCCGTTCGGTCGGAGATCATCGCTGCACCAGAGCGATGTGGCAACTCTCCCACCCACGGTGTCCATCCGACCAGCCGCATGTGGATGAGTGCGGTTCCGCGGGTCTCGGTGATGACCTGCGAGCGAAAGCCAATGAGCCCACGTGAGGGCGCCTCGAAGCCGATCAAGGTACGACCAACGTCGCCCGGCCTGATGTCGGTGACGCGACCCTTGCGCGGCGCGAGGGCTTGGGTCACCGCTCCGACGTGCTCGTCGGGCACGTCGACCGTGCCTTCCTCGAGAGGTTCGTGGCGACGCCCATCGATTTCCTTCGTCACCACTTCGGGACGGCTGACCTGCAGCTCGTAGCCCTCGCGGCGCATGTTCTCGATGAGAACTGCCAACTGCAGCTCACCGCGCCCGGAAACCTCGATGACTTCAGGCGAGTCGGTCGGAGCGATACGAATCGACACGTTGCCGAGAATTTCGCGGTCGAGACGATCACGCAGGTGGCGGCTCGTCAGGAACTTGCCCTCTCGACCCGCCATCGGGGACGTGTTGACACCAAAGCTCATACGGATGACCGGATCGTCCACGATCAATCGCGGCAGCGGCGACGGCGTCTCCACGCTCGTCAGGGTGTCCCCGACTTCGATTTCGGGAATACCCGAGACGACGAACAGATCCCCGGCCTCGACGCTGTCGACGTCGACTCTGCCGATTCCGCGGAACACGTGCAGTGTGGTGACCCGACGACGCAACATCGGCGTCGGATTGTCGTCGGTCGGACGCTGGCATACGGCGACGGTCTCGCCCTTGCGCAAAGTGCCCGAATAGACGCGCCCGATACCGAGACGCCCGAGGTAGTCCGACGCATCGAGGTTCGTGACGAGCGCGCGCAACACCCCGTCGGAATCGCTCTTGGGTTCGGGAAGCGCCAGCATGCAATCGAGTAGTGGCTCGAGCGTGGCATCGGGTGCGGGCATTCCGACCCCGATCATGGCCCTTCCCTCGCGGGCCACCGCGCTCACGACCTGGAACGACAACTGCTCGTCGTTGCGGGCGAGATCCAGGAACAACTGTTCGACTTCGCCGAGAACTTCCTCGGCGCGGGCATCTTGTCTGTCGACCTTGTTCAGCACCACGACGGCGGGAAGGTTGGCGTCCATTGCCTTCGAGAGCACGTAGCGCGTCTGCGGTAGAGGCCCTTCTGCCGCATCGACCAACAGAACGATGCCGTCGACGATGTGCAGGGCACGCTCGACTTCGCCGCCAAAATCGGCGTGGCCGGGTGTGTCGACCAAGTTGATACTCACGCCCTTGTAGGTGATTTGAGCGGCCTTGGCGAGAATCGTGATTCCGCGCTCGCGTTCCTGGTCGTTCGAGTCCATCACCCGATCGACGACTTGTTGGTGCGCGGCGAAGGTTCCGGTGCTGCGCAGAAGAGAGTCGACGAGGGTGGTCTTACCGTGGTCGACGTGCGCGACGAGAGCTATGTTGCGACGTGGGGTCATGTTGCTTGAGAGAGACGGCCGTGAGGCGAAACGTCAGGACTCGTCCTCTTCGTCTTCCTCTTCGTCGTCATCGAACGTGACGCCGTACTTTTCCGCAATTGCGGCGTATTCGTCATCCTCCGAGCGCTGGCGGGACTGCGAACCACCAAAACCAAGATCTGCGGCGCTGGGGCCGGCCTGCTTCAACTTGCGCGCTTCTTCGAAGCGACGATGACGACCCTTTTTCACGTGAGGGCTCCGAATTCTTCGCAATGGACATCTTCGCAATGGCCCCGAGCCGTAAACGGACGGGCAAAAGCGAAAGGCAAGCCTACCCCCTGAACGGGGGAAATTACGGCATTTCAGCCCCGCAGAAGGCGAAGGCCACCGGCGCCGTCGAAGGCAATTCCGGCAGAGCCGGCCACCAGATCGGTGAGATCACGACCCACCAGATCGGCCCGCCAGCCCGTTCGCAGTCGCGCCCCGGGACTTCCGCGGAGAAAGTCGATGATGTCGGCGCGCGTGCCGAGGATTGCTGTTTCGATGCGCTCACGAGCTGCAACCTCGCCGATCCACGCCGAGATGAGGGTGGCAGCCGGGCGCAAATCACGATCGAACTCCTCGACGTCGTTTTTCGGATACGCGACCTCCAGGTCACGACCCCGCTCGACGGCGTCGAGGATCTCACGTGCGATCGAGCCCTTCGTATAACGCCCATCGACTCCCCGTGACTGGGCCAATTCCTCGATCGTGTGGGGAGCTCTCTGTGCAATTCCGAGAAGCGCGAGATCGGCAAGAACATGGCGAACCGGGATGTTCTGTCGCTGTGCGCGCTCCTCGCGCCATTGCGCCACTGCTTGCGCGACTCCTCTCGCGCGGGGCTTCAACGTCTTCACGTCTTTCACCCTCAACCATGCCTGGGAGGGGTCGATGAGCGAAGACGGGCGTTCCAACAACTCACGACACGCGTCCTCGGCCCATGACACGCGACCGCACTCTTCCAACTGCCGGGTGATGGACTGATGCAAGGCAGGTAGATAACGAACGTCCGCAGCCGCGTAGGACTTCTGGTCGTCGGACAGCGGTCGACGCAGCCAATCGGTGAGGCGATCGCCTTTCGGAAGCGCGAAGCCCATCTCCTTTTGCACGAGGGCCGACAATGAGGGCGTGCTGTAGCCGATGAAACCGGCTGCTATCTGGGTGTCGAAAATCGAATTGAGACGCGATCCGCACGTGAGTTGAAGGACGTCGAGGTCTTGTTGGGCGGCGTGCAGAATCACGAGCGCATCGTTGTCGAACAACGTCGCAATGATGTCGAGGTCGACGGCAGTCGGGTCGACGATGAATATCTCGTCGGCGATGTTGATTTGGATCAGCGCGAGTTGAGGAAAGTACGTACGTTCGCGGTGAAACTCGGTATCAAGGCAGTATGTCTCGATCGACCGCAGGCGTAGCGCGAGTTCTTTGACACCGCTGCGGGTGTCGATCCACGTACCCGCGTCGGAATTCAACGCGGCGACTCGCCCGGCACGACGACGTTCCCGGAAGCGATCCACGCCCCCGTGCCTCCGGCGACGTTGACCACCTGTTTTCCGAATCCTTCGAGGTACTCACAGGCACGCATGCTGCGTCCACCGGCCTGGCAAATGACGTAAGTGGTCGAACCGTCGGGAAAAGCGTCGACGTTCTCGGTCAACACCGAGAGTGGAACCGAAATGGCACCGGGGACGTGGCCCGCGACGTATTCGTCGGCCTCGCGAACATCGATGACCATGCAGCCCCGGTCGATCAGGCCCTTCAACTCTGTGATGGAAATTTCCGAAATCGACATCGTTTCCGAGACTATCGGCACGGATCAATCGGGTCGCAGTTCGGGGGTGTTCACATCGAGCAGCTCCTCGGGCCGCACATCAACCGCGTCAACCGGACACAAGCGCAGCAGCACCTGAACGGCCGACACCGAGTCGGCGTTGGAAACGATCGATGGTGCGAGGGGCGCCGGAACGGCACCCAGAACCCAATGCAATCCGGCACCACCTCTGGCGACGGCGACCGCGGGCCTGCCGGCTCCGACCGAAGCCGCCGCACGCTCCCTCAGCAACCGAAGCGTTCGGGGGGTGACACCGAGCATGTCGACGGCCATGAAGACCAGGTCCTCGTTCCTGTCCATCGCGAACCGTGCAAGACGCGCAATCGAATGGGCGGGGCCGGGGGCATCGAGTGTGTCAGCGACCACCGCGCAATGTGCCGGAATGTCGGGTTGCCAATCGACGGCAACCGACACCGCAATCGTGTCCCCTTGCTCACTTGCTTCCTCGACGACCGATAGACAGTGGGCGAGAAAAGTGGTGTGGCCATGAGACGCCGTCGCTTTCGGTTCCCCGTAACGGCTCCCCTTGCCACCGGCGAGTACCGCCCACACCGTCACCCGAAAATCTCACCGAATCGTTTGGCCTCGTCCGAGGGCACGCCTGAAGGGTCGAGTTGAAGCAGAAACAGACGACAACGCTCTTCTTCGTCTGCTTCACCCACCGCACCCGCGGCGAGTTGAAGGCCGAGAAGGCACCGCAAGAAGCCGAGATTTCCCGGATGAGCCCAGCGCACGTATCCCGACCCTCGCCAGCCGTTCGCCCGCAGTGAATCGAGACCGCGGTGGTAGCCGACGCGAAACGCCGCGTAACGATCGACTGCATCCTTGGCGGCCCAGCCGCACGCCCACCAGACGAGAGAACTCCGCGGCGCCAACCGAACCGCCTGTTCACGCGCGTCGTGGTTGCCGGACACCACCTGTGAAGTCAAGTGCATGACTTCGGGCGATTCCCCCGGAAGCCTCGTCTCGGGCGGACCTGAACTCGAGAGTGAAATGTTCGACGACACGCCGAAAGACTAGTTGTCGACTGAACAGCGCGTGTCGGCATCCACGACACCGTTGGCATCGGTGAATAACGTGGACTCGTGCCGAATCAAACCCTCATCCAGGCGCTCGACTTGAATCAAGCAAAGAACGGGTCGATCGTGGCGATCGTCGTCTGCGTCGCGGTGATTCTCTTGGTCTTGAAGTTCATTTCGTCGCTGGTCGTGCGGTTGGTGTTGTCGGTCGTCTTTGCCGTGCTCGGTGTGGTTGTCTACTCGCAGCGATCCTCCCTCGTCGACTGTGCCGAGAAGATCACGTTCTCCGTATCGGAAGGCTCCGCCGGCTCCGATGGGTCTGGTGTGTCGTGCAACTTCTTCGGTCGTGACGTGACGATTTCACTCGACAGTCCTGTCCCTGCCGGCTGACCCCGCCGCCGTTGAGGCGGCAAGCGGTGGGTTCGCTTAGAGTTCGAGTGCCATGGAACTCCTCATCATTCGTCACGCCCTGCCCGTCCGCCGCGAACTCGATGCAGGAGTCGCCGATCCCCAGTTGTCGGATGACGGCCTCGCACAGGCCGACCGCTTGGCCGCGTATCTCGCCAGCGAGAAGATCCACGCGGTGTACGCGAGCCCACTGCGCCGGGCGCAGCAGACCGCCGCACCCCTTGCCCGCACGCAGGGCGTCGACATAGTGACGGTCGACGACATCGCCGAATGGGACCGCAATTCGAACGAGTACGTCCCGGTCGAAGAGCTGAAGGCGGCCAACGATCCCCGTTGGCAAGCGATGTTGCGTGGCGAATGGAACGTGCACGAGGAGAGCCCCGAGGAGTTCAACAAGCGCTGCGTTCTGGCCATCGAGAAGATGATCGCGGATCACTCCGGGCAGACGATTGCCGTCGTTTGCCACGGAGGCGTCATCAACGCCTATCTCGTCCACGTTCTCGGCCTGACGGTCAACGTTCAGGGTTTCTTCTACCCCAACTACACCTCGATTCATCGCGTCGCCGCGGCGCGCAGTGGCGAGCGGTCGATCGTGACGATCAACGAGACGTCGCACCTTCGCAACTCGGGTCTGCCGATGGGAATCTTCCAGAAGTCGTGATGCCGGCACTCGACGATCTCCTGTCGTACCTCGACGAGTCGCCCTCCCCCTTTCACGCTGTGTCGGCCAGCGTTGCGCGGCTCGGCGCAGCGGGCTTTCGGGTCACGTCGCACGCAGCAGTCGATGATGCAGTCTTCGCCGAATCGAAGGGCGTGCTCACGCACGGTGGCGCAGTCATCGCGTGGTCATGGCCCCGGCAATCCGGTGCCGGACGAGGTGGCCTGTTCGTGGGGGCACACACCGATTCGCCCTGCCTACGTCTGAAACCGCGGCCGAATTCACGCGCCGCGGGTTTGTCGGTGCTCGAAGTCGAAATCTACGGAGGGGTGCTTCTCAACTCCTGGCTCGACCGGGATCTCGGCCTTGCAGGGGTCGTGCATTCCGTCGACGGTGCGTCGAGATTGTGCGAGACACGCCGTCCGATCGCCCGTGTGCCGCAGTTGGCGATTCATCTCGACCGTGACGTCAATGACAAGGGACTCCTTCTCAATCGACAGAACCACATGCGTCCCATCTGGGGCTCGGACGGTGGCGATGTCCTCGATCTGCTCGGTATCGGCCCCGACGAAGCCTTCGACATTGCCCTGTTCGACGTCACGCCGGCCACCCTCGTCGGGGCGGGCAATGAATTCATCGCCTCGGGTCGTATCGACAACCTCGTGTCCTGCTGGGCGGCGGTCGATGCGATTCGTCACACCGACACCGATCGACCGATGATCGTCTGTCTGTTCGATCACGAGGAAGTGGGTTCGGAGAGCACGACCGGAGCTGCCGGACCACTGCTCGAGCATGTCGTCGACAAGCTTTTGCGGGTGCGCGGCTTCGGCGACAAGCGATTCGACTTTCTGAGAAAGTCGATGTGCATCTCCGCTGACAACGCCCATGGATTGCACCCGAACTACCCCGAACGGCATGACGCGAACCATGCTCCGCTCGTCAATCGGGGTCCCGCGCTGAAGCACAACGCGAACCAGCGATACGCCACTTCGGCGAAGGGAGCAGCCGTCATGCGCCGCGTCGCGACGGAAGCGGGCGTGCCGCTGCAGGATTTCGTTTCGAACAATGCGATGCCGTGCGGCAGCACCATCGGACCCATCACCGCCACGAGGCTGGGGATCGAGACCGTCGACGTCGGAGTGCCCCAACTTGCCATGCACTCGGCGAGAGAGACGTGTGGGTCTTCGGATCCGCTTGCGCTGCGCGACCTGATGGTTGCGGCCGCGAAGACAACCGCCTACTGAGAGCGCATTCCCGCGCGCGCTTGCGCTTCGTCGAAGAGTCGTTGCAACTCGCCGTGAAGATTCGCCGAGAAGTCCTTCACGGCACTGCGCGATGCGCGACCCTCGTTCGAAGGAGGCATGATCGGCGGTCCCACGAGGACGACGCACTTGCTGGGTCGCAGGTAATTCTTGCCCTTCGGCATCGCGCGCTCTGAACCACCGATACCAACCGGAACAACCGGCACCCCCGCCTTCAAGGCGATGTAGGTGACACCGTCGAAGAGTGGCTGCACCACTTCGCCCGACTTGCGCTCGCCCTCGGGAAAGAGAACGAGTGGTTCGCCTGCGTCGAGTACCTCGATGCAGCGTCGCAATGCCTCGCGATCCGCGGTTCCGCGCGACACGGGGAACCCGCCGAGAGCCGAGAGAACCCAACCGATGGACTTCTTCTTCCACAAGGAGTCCTTGCCCATGTAGCGCATCCGACGTCGCGTCACGGTGCAGACGAGCGGAGTGTCGATGTACGAACGGTGGACCGGCGCCAGGATGAATGGTCCCGTACGGGGAACGTGCTTGCGTCCGATCACCGAGGTGCGCCAGAACGTACGACAGAAAAAAGTCAGGATGTTGCGCACCAAGCGGTAGAACGCACGCGAGCCAATCCCGCCGCCGGCCAAAAAGCTGTTGACGTCAGCCAAGTGATGCCTCGCGCTCGACGACGAGACCGTGGAGTTTCTCCACGACCTGATCGATGGACAGATCCGAGGTGTCGACGGTGATCGACCCATCGGCCGTCATCAGCGGACTGTCGACTCTCGACGAATCGAGTCGATCGCGTTCAGCAATGGATCGGGCGATCGCTTCGACATCCCCGCCGGACTCGGCAACACGACGGCGCGCACGCACTTCGGGCGAAGCGGTGAGAAATACCTTCAATGTTGCATCGGGGAAAACGACGGTCCCGATGTCACGCCCTTCGACTACCCCACCACCGTGTGCCGCCACCCACGCACGTTGCTGTTCGCGCAGCACCGTGCGAACGCCACTGATCGCGGCGACGTGGCTGACGGCTTGGTTGATTCTGTCCGATCGGATCTCGCGCGTGACATCGACACCGTCGACCGTCACGCGATCTTCGCCGACGTCGATACGCGACAAGCCGGCAAGATGTGTGACAGCGCCGACATCGTTCGGCTGGACGCCGTCACGCAGCGCAGCGTGAGTGACCGCCCGGTACATCGCTCCTGTGTCGAGATAAGGAACGCCGAGCCGCCGCGCCAACGCACGCGCGATGGTGGACTTGCCCGCCCCCGCGGGACCGTCGATGGCGACGACACGCATCGACGTGGCTACCAGCTCGTGCCCTGTGGCCGGCCTTCGTCGTAGCCCGCCGCGCTCTGGACACCGACAACGGCCCTTTCGCGGAACTCGGTGATGCTCGCCGCGCCCGCGTAGGTGCACGCAGATCGCACGCCTGCAACGATTTGGTCGACGATGTCCTCGACACCAGGTCGATCATGGTCGAGGTACATGCGCGAGGTGCTGATGCCTTCCTCGAAGAGTTCCTTGCGAGCACGCTCGAAGGCCGTTTCTTTGCTCGTCCGGTTGCGGACGGCACGGTTCGATGCCATGCCGAAACTCTCCTTGTAGAGACGCCCCTCTGTGTCGCGCAGTGTGTCCGCTGCCGACTCGTACGTACCGGCCAACCACGACCCGAACATCACGTTCGATGCACCGGCTGCGAGCGCCAGCGCAACGTCCCGCGGGTACCGCACGCCGCCATCCGCCCAGACGTGTCGGCCGAGACGGTGGGCCTCGTCGGAACACTCCAATACGGCACTGAACTGCGGGCGTCCGACGCCGGTCATCATGCGCGTCGTGCACATTGCACCCGGACCCACACCTACCTTCACGATGTCGACTCCCGCCTCGATCAGGTCGCGGGTAGCGGCGGCAGTCACGACGTTTCCGGCGACAAGATGGACGTCGGGGGCCGCCGCACGCACGGCCTCGACCGCGCGCAACATCCGTCCCTGATGGCCATGTGCCGTGTCGATGACGAGCACATCAACGCCCATCTTCGCGAGCGCCTTGGCCCGCGCTGCGGGTTCGCCGTTGATGCCGACTGCAACCGACACGAGGAATCGACCGTCGCGGCCGCGCGCCGGCGCATACAGGGTGCTGCGCAAGGCCCCTTTGCGGGTCACACAACCAAGAAGGGCTCCGTCCGACCCGACGACAGGGGCAAACGTGAGGCGTCGTTCGTGGAGGAAGTCGAAGATCTTTTGCGGGTCGAGTCTCGCGTCGACACAAATGAGGTCGCGATTCATCACATGTTGCACCTGCGTGAAACGGTCGTAACCCGCGGCGTCGTGCTCGGTGAAAATGCCCACCGGCCGTTGGTCGGCATCGACGACGATGATTGCACCGTGGGCGCGCTTGTGGATGAGGCTCAGGGCATTGCCAACGGTGTCGGACGGAGCGAGGGTGATCGGGGTTTCGAAGACGTCGTGACGCGATTTCACAAACGAGGCAACTGACTCGATGATGTCGAGAGGGATGTCCTGGGGAAGCACCGCGAGGCCACCACGCCGGGCGATGGTCTCTGCCATTCGGCGACCCGCCACCGCCGTCATGTTCGCCACGACGACGGGAACCGTGGTGCCGATGCCGTCGGGCGTCGACAGGTCGACATCGAATCGACTCGGTACGTCGCTGAGGCTGGGGACCATGAACACGTCGTTGTACGTGAGGTCATGGGGTGGGTGCGCAGTGAGGAAACGCATGGCCGTCTTAGGCTAGGCGACCATGGTCGCGAATTCTCTCGTTCTGGTTCACGGTTGGGGCGGCTCGTACCGCGACACCTGGCAGGGTCCCGGCATCGACCAGATTTTTGCCGACACGGGTTTCTCCGTCTCGGGTGTCGATCTTCTCGGACACGGCGAAGCCGAAAAGCCCCACGATCCCGATGCTTACGCCGACCTTGCTTCGTATCTGCTCGGGCGCCTTCCGGACGAGCCGTGCGTCGTCGTCGCCTTTTCACTCGGTGCCCTCACAACACTGCGAGCCGCCGTCGCCGCTCCGGGCAGGTTTCGTGGCATCGTCCTCGCCGGTATCGGAAACGGAGTGTTCGAGCCGCACAAGCCGGAAGAGACTGCACGCATCCTTGCCGGCATCGATGGTTCGGCCCCCGCCGACGACAACATCGCCCGACTGTTCGGCCAATACGCACGGCAGGGAGACAACGACGTCGAAGCCCTCACCGCGGTTCTCAAGAGGCCACCTTCCGCCCCGTTGTCTCCGGCCCAATTGTCGCAGATCGTTTGCCCGGTCCTCGTGTGCATCGGCGAACGCGATTTTGCCGCACCGTCGGATCGTCTGGCTCAGGCCTTCCCCGACGGTGCACTCTCCGTGCTTGCGCGAACCGACCACTTCGCGACGCCCGGCTCGTTTCCCTTCATCGATGCGGTCGTCGGTTTCCTCGAGTCGAGATTTCCCACTCGCTGACGAACATGAGGACGATCGTGCTCGGAGCCGACGACGAGGCCGACCTCGCCGATGCGGTCGACCTGCTGCATCGTGGCCGCCTCGTCGCGGTTCCCACCGAGACGGTGTACGGCCTTGCCGCGGATGCGTCGAACGACGAAGCGGTGGTCTCCGTCTTCGAGGCAAAGGGGCGTCCAAAAACACACCCGCTGATCGTGCACGTCGCGGATGTCGCCCACGCGCGGATGCTCTCGCGCAATTGGACACCGTCCGCCGAGGTCCTCGCTCGCGCCTACTGGCCCGGACCCCTGTCGATTCTGACCGAGCGGACAAACGAAGTTTCACCGCACGTCACGGGAGGCCGCGACACGGTCGTAGTGCGCGTACCCGATCATCCCGCAACACTGCGACTGTTGAATGCGCTGCACATTCGTGGCAGCGTCGGAATCGCGGCACCCTCCGCGAATCGTTTCGGTTCGATCAGTCCGACAACTGCCGCGCACGTCCTTTCCGACCTCGACGGCCGTATCGATGCCATCCTCGATGGCGGGGCATGCCGGGTCGGCGTCGAGTCAACGATCGTCGATTGCACGAAGGAGCCAGCTGTCATCCTGCGCCCCGGTGGAGTGTCGGTCGAGGACATCTCGGCGTGCCTCGCCGAACACGGTCTTGCGGTGGTGGTCTCGGACGACATCTCGGGGACGGTGGACACAGAGAAGGCCGTCGCACCGGGGATGCTTCGCTCCCACTATGCACCGCAGACCAAACTCCTCGTCTTTTCCACGCAAGCCGAGGTTGATGACGCGCAACGCGAGGCCGAGGCGCGCGGCAAGCGAGTCGCCGTGCTGTCCCACGACGACGACTCGTACGAGTACTCCCGAAACCTCTATTCGTCGCTGCGCAGATGCGACGACCAAGGGGTTGACCTCATCATCGGCTTGCTCCCCCGGCCGTCGGGTCTCGGTGCCGCCGTGCGCGACCGGCTTCTCAAGGCAGCTGCAGAGCGTTGATCGCAGCGACCCAGGTGTCGCGAACAGCTTCGACGTCGAGCGCCATGGGCGCCTCGAGGGTCAACGAGACGGTCGATGATCCTGCATCGGGTACCAGTTCGAAGCAGACCCACGTGTCGGGCGGCTCGTGCATGCGGACCTCCAGACGGTAGGGCGGGTCGTCATCGGACACGTCACCCAAATCGGCTGCAGCCAAGAGCAAAAGTTCGAACGCCTCGACGGGCAATGCGCTCACCGTGAATGACGGACGGTCCGAACCCCGTCGTACACGAGGTGATACGAAGTCGCGAGCAACGAGAAGCAACTCGACCGCACGCTCGACGGCGTCGACGGCTTCCCGGGTACCGCCGTGGTCGGGATGGCGACGGAGCAAAGCCTGACGACGAGCCCGCTGCAGATCCCGCACATCGAAGCCTTCGGTGAGGCCGAGCAATGCGAGGGCCTCGGCACGATTCACGACGGTGTCTTCAGCGACCCTTGAACTCGGGAGTCCGCTTCTCCATGAAGGCGGAGACCCCTTCACGGAAGTCAGCGGTCTTGAAGAGCGGCAGCAACTGCAGGAAGACGTGGTGGATGTTCTGCTCGAAGGTTTCCGTTTCGGCGGCGCGCATCATTCGCTTGATCGCGCGAACAGCGAGCGGGGCGTTCGCAGTGATCTCGGTCGCCAACACACGGGCTGCCGACTGCAGTTCGGCCGCCGGATGCACGTGGTTGACGAGGCCGAGGTCGAGTGCTTCGACGGCCGTCAACGTTCGACCCGTGAAGGAGATCTCGGCGGCCTTCGCATAGCCCACCATGCGCGGGAGAAGCCACGTGCCGCCCGACTCGGGAAGGATGCCACGCTTGGCGAATCCCGGGTTCAACTTCGCGGTGTCGGCTGCCAACCGGATGTCGCAACCGAATGCGAGGTCGAGGCCGTAGCCGGCGGCACCACCGTTGAGCGCGCACACCACAGGTGTGTCGAGATTGTGCAGCACAACCGGTGGAGCCGTGCGGAGATCGAACTCGCCGGTCGACGCACCGAGGTCGCCCATGTTGCCGAGCGAGTCCTTCGGCCCCGACATCTGGGCCGCGAGGTCGAGGCCGGCGCAGAAGGCACGCCCCGCCCCGGTGAGGATCACGCAGCGAACGTCGCGATCGCGATCGGCGCGAAGAAGGGCATCGGACAACTCGTCGAGCATCGCGCTCGAGATGGTGTTCATCCGTTCGGGAGCGTTCAGGGTGATCGTCGCGATGTGATCGTCGATTTCGTAAAGGACCTCTGCTGAAGACATGCGCAGAAACTAGCCGTTCGTCGGAACCGGTTCCGTGTGCGAACATTGCGACATGACCGAGAAGCCGCGTCCCCTCTCCAACCGTGTCAGCCGCCTGCTCGGCGTCGACTACCCGATCGTTCAGGCGCCCATGGGCTGGATAGCCAGGTCGCAACTGGCCTCGGCGGTCTCCAACGCGGGAGCTCTCGGCATCATCGAGACATCGTCCGGAGACCTCGATGCGATCAAGAACGAAATTCTCGCCATGCGCCGACTCACCACGAAACCCTTCGGTGTGAACATCGCACAGTTGTTCGTGCGGGATGAAGGCATCGCGGATTTCGTGGTCGAACAGGGTGTTCGTTTCGTCACCACGTCCGCGGGTGACCCGACCAAGTACACGGCGCGCCTGAAAGCAGCGGGGCTGACCGTCTTTCACGTCGTCCCGACGCTTGCAGCGGCCATGAAGGCGGTCGACGCAGGAGTCGACGGCCTCGTCGTCGAAGGCGGCGAAGGTGGAGGGTTCAAGAACCCGAAGGACGTGTCGACGATGGTCTTGCTTCCGCTCGTGGCGGAGAACGTCGACGTGCCGATCATCGCGGCAGGCGGCATCACCGATGGTGCCAGCATGGCGGCCGCCTTCGCTCTCGGTGCCGAAGGCGTGCAAATGGGCACGCGTATGGTCTCGGCTCTCGAGTCCCCCGTGCACGAGAACTGGAAGAAGTCGATTGTCGGGGCGAAGGAAACCGACACCGTCTTCCTCAACAGGTTCTCGCGGCCGGGGTTGCGGGCCCTGCGCACGGAGCGCACGACCGAGCTCGAGCGCGCGGACCACGTCGGGATGGAACAGTTCGCCAACACGACCGCGCTCTATTTTGGCGGTGACATGGAGGCTTCGATCGCCCTCACGGGTCAGGTGGCGGGTCGCATCAACTCCGTCGAGCCCGTCGGCGAGATCATCGAAGGGACTGTGCGGGGCTTTTATCGGTGCTTGGAGTCCCTGCGCGGCTACGCATAGTCCAAGCGCAATAGACGACGTCGACGAGCGACAACCACACACCCGCAGCCAAAGCGATGTGGACCGCGACGAGCAGGGCCGGCACATCAGCGAGGTACTGCACGTAGCCGACGACTGCCTGCAGCAGGGCGATTCCCATCAGACGCGAAACCCGCGATTCGAAGAGTCGCTCGCGACCCTTCGTGCGCCACAGAAGCAGTGCGATCGCGGCCAGGGTTGCAATGACGGTACTGCCGTGGATGCGCGCCACTTGATGGATGGAGAAGCCGAACCGGACGGCGTCTTCGTCGCCGGCATGCGGACCGGTTGCGGTCACGACGGTGCCCGTCACCACCGCCGCCAAACCGAGAACGGCGGTCGCAACGATGAGTCGCACAGGCAGTGCAACGCCACCCGCGGAAGGTCGGTCGTGTTCGTCGGCCAGCCTGTGCAGAACAAGTGCATTCGCGAGCAAGACCATCGAGACGAGGAAGTGCGCCATGTTCGCCCACGGATTCAGCCCCGTCAGAACGACGATGCCTCCGATCACGACCTGTGCAAGGACCCCGATGACGAGACCGATTGCGAGATTCGTGAGGGCGTGACGGCGCTCGGCCAGACGCACGCTGGCAAGCACGGCGAGGATCACACTTGCTGCCACCACTCCGGTGAAGAGACGGTTCACCTGTTCGATGGCCCCGTGGCCCGTGGACACGTCGATGAAGCGCTCTTCGGAACAACGCGGCCAGTCGGCACACCCGAGTCCTGATCCGGTCAATCTCACGAGAGCACCGGTGATGACGATTGTGTAGAGCGCGACGAGCGCTCCGAGGGTGATCCGCCTGTACCCGGCGACGCTGACGGTCCACTTGCGCATCAGAGGCGCCAGGAGTCCTTGCCCTTCAAGCCGTAATTGCGCAGAATCACCGCGCGCGTCGGCTCGACGACGAGAAAGACGTGGGAGTCTGCTGCAGGACCGCCCGGTTCGAAGACATTGCAGTCGTAGCCCATCTTGTCCCACAACGACTCGCGTCCCGCCGTGTCGTCGACGATTCGTCCGCGACCCCAGACCACACAGCTGTCCCAGTCCGTGTCAGCGGAGACCGCGAAATGGACGCTGACGCGAGGGTTCGAGCGGACGTTCGAAACCTTCGCCTCGGGGGTGGCCAGGAAGGCGAGGATGGTGTCACCGTGCCAGGCAACGGCGACCGGCGATGCGTAGGGGGTTCCCGAAGGCGACACGGTCGCGACCCACGCGAGGGGCCCGTACCTCTTCGAATCGCTGCGAACGTCATCGAGAGTGAGTGCCATGACGACCGAGACTATGTTCTGCTGTGTGAAGCGACAAACCGTCGAAGAGCGACGGCAGGAAATTCTCGAGACCACGTGCAAAGTGGTGATCGAGCGGGGTTTCGCGGGTACGCGCGTGTCCGATGTCGCACAACGTTTGGGTATTTCAACCAGCCTCGTCCACTATCACTTCGACTCGAAGGAAACCCTTCTTGCGGAGGCGTTCGCACACTACGCCCGAACTGCGCTGCAGGAACTCGAGGAGTACGTGTACGAAGTTTCGGGGCCGAACGAACAACTTGCGCGCGCCCTCGAAGATTTCGTGCCGGAGGGAAGCGACGATCTCGAGTGGATGCTGTGGATCGACGCATGGGGCGAGGCTCTGCGGAATCCGTCGATGCGTCGCATCAGCCAAGAGCTCGACGCGCGAGGTGTCTCTTTGATCGAGTCGATCGTCGAGCGGGGCAACGCCACCGGTGAGTTCGCTTGTGCCGAGCCCCGCCGCACAGCCATGCGCTTGATGGGCCTCATCGATGGCCTTGCGGTTCAATTCGCCGCGCACACCGGCGTTCTGACGCGCGCGGACCTGCTCGAGGCTGTCACCGGTCTGGCCACATTGGAGGTCCGACCCGCACAACCGCTCGTCACATCTTGAGCCGGTTCCGACCCTGAATTGACCCCAAAAGCCCGACAGAGGGTGAATTTTGGCCTTCTGTGACCACTCCTAGTGGTTAGAGCCACATTTTCCGTGAGATTTTCCTCAAGTCCCCGCCTGAGCAGCCGATGCCCCTTGTGCAACTCGCAAGGAGCACAACATGCAGGCAGCACTCGGAAAAACCCTGAAGAAGATCACGACCGCTTCGGCAGTCGCCGTCGTGGCTGGTCTCTTCGCCTTCGGTACGCCATCTGCTTCGGCAGCCACGGCAACGGCCGCCCCCGCAGCCGCTCCCGCCCGCGCGGGTCTTCCGCGCTTCGGACAGTCCGGCGATGCCGTGAAGGCCCTTCAACAGGCCCTCGTTGCCAAGGGATTCACACTCGTTGGGGGAGTCGATGGCGTGTTCAGTCCGCGCACCCGGGCAACTCTTCGTAACTTCCAGTCAGTCGTCGGATTCCGTGCGACGGGCCGCCTCGACTTGCGCACCGCCCGACTTCTCGGACTGATTCCCGCGAACGTCGCGGCGACGAGCGCAACCGTTCCGGCGCCCACCACTACCGCCCCCGCACCCACCACCACCGCGCCTGCACCCACGACGACCGCACCTGCGACGACCGTCGCACCGACGACTGTCCCGGCACCGACCGTTGCGCCCATTGCATGGAGCGTCGAAATGCTCCCGGTGTTCGGCGCTCGTGGTGAAGTCGTCGCGGCATTGCAGAACGCACTCATCGGCGCAGGCGTCGAGGTTTTCGGTGGCGCCGACGGCATCTTCGGCAACGCGACGAAGACCGCCATCTCTAAGTTTCAGACCGCCCGCAACCTCGCCGCAACCGGAGCGCTCGATGCTGCGACGGCAATCGAACTCGGCCTTCTCCCCCGTCCGGTTCTCGCCGTGACGATTCCCGTCTTCCCGGTGCGTCCCGCTTGCTATTTCATCGACACCTGGATGGAGCCCCGCGGGGCCGACCGCAAGCACGAGGGCGTCGACATCATCGCCAACCGCGGACAGGAAGTGCTCGCGGTTGCCGACGGCACGATCACCAAGATCTACACGGCGGACACCGCAAAGCTGTCCGGCAACGCAGTTCGCCTGACAATGGGTGATGGCACGTACTTCTTCTACGCCCACCTCGACACGTTCGCCCCCGGCATTGCTGTGGGCACGAAGGTTGCCGCCGGCCAGGTCATCGGGACCGTTGGCTCGACGGGTGCGACCACGCCACACCTTCACTTCGAGGTTCACCCGCAGGGCGGCGCTGCCGTGAAT
>JBBANY010000043.1:3456-19179 GCA_040401695.1 Ilumatobacteraceae bacterium | reverse complement strand
GACGTTCTGGGACCTCACGGTCACGGGACTGGCCCTGGGAGCGATCTACGCGCTCGTGGCGCTCGGATACACCTTGGTGTACGGAGTTTTGCGCCTCATCAACTTTGCCCACTCCGAGATCTTCATGGTCGGAACGTTCGCGACCCTCATCACCGCGACCAACTTCATCGGCATTCCCCTTCTCGAAGAGGGGAATTATCCCTACCGCACCGGCTTCACTCTCGTTGCGATTCTCCTTGCGTGCATCGTGGGCGGCATGGTGGTGTCCGGCGCCGGCGCCGTGCTGTTGGAGCGTGTCGCCTACCGTCCGCTGCGTGGGTCGGGAGAACACGTCGGCGCGGTCGTTCTCGCCTTCGCCACCGCCTTCACCGTGAGCCTCGTCTTCAGCGAGACGACCCGTACCAATGTCATCATCGGACTCATCGGCACGGCCCCGATCGCGGTTCTCTACCTGCGGATCTTCCGCCGCGGACGGCAGGCTCCGCGCCTTGCATTTCTCATCTCGGCAATCGGTGCGTCGACCGCGATCGCAGAGGCCGTGGCCATCTGGAGTCCGCGCGATCGCGAGCAATACCAAACCGCGCGAGTTCTGGAAAAGAAGGTCCTCTTCGAATTTCTCGGCACCGACGTGCGTATCGACTACGTGCTCGTGATCGTCGGCGCGTTGTTGATGATGGCTGCGCTCGTGTTGTTCGTGAACCGCACACGCCTCGGCCGCGGCGTACGCGCCGTCGCCCAGGACGTGGAGACGGCCAAGATTCTCGGCGTCAATGTCGACTTCGTCATCCTGATCACGTTCCTGCTCGGCGGCGTCATGGCGGGTGCCGCTGCGATGATGTTCACCCTCGTCTACGACCAGACACGGTTCAACATCGGCTTTCTCCTGGGTGTCAAGTCCTTCACGGCAGCGGTTTTGGGCGGCATCGGCAACCTGCGCGGCGCCCTCCTTGGCGGGCTCGTACTCGGCCTGGGCGAGAACTACGGTGCCGCCATCTTCGGCGGTGAGTGGAAGGACGTGATCGCCTTCATTCTCCTCCTCGTGGTGCTCATGTTCCGACCCACCGGGATCCTCGGCGAATCCCTCGCAAAGGCACGCGTATGAGCCTGTCTGAAACCTTGAAGAGCTTGACGTCCACGCCGGCCCGCGCCATCTCGGGTGTCGGCGAACGCATCGGCGAGATGCCAAAAGTGTCGCGTTGGTCGCTCATCGCACTCTTCATCGTCTCGCTGTACCTCATGCCGTGGTGGCCCGAAGTTCCGGTGCTCGGCTGGTTGATCGACACGCCGGGGACCAGTTTCGAGGGTGTCATCACCGACAAGGTGGTCATCTACGTACTCGTCGCTCTCGGTCTGAACGTCGTCGTCGGCCTGGCTGGACTCCTCGACCTTGGCTACGTGGGCTTCTACGCGGTTGGTGCTTACACGGTGGGCATTCTCTCCAGCCAGCACGCCAATCTGCCCTGGTTGGTGTGCGTACCGATCGCCGTTCTCGTGTCGATGGCGGCGGGGGTCATTCTCGGCACGCCGACACTGCGTCTGCGCGGTGACTATCTGGCGATCGTCACCCTCGGCTTCGGCGAGATCATCCGCATTTCTGCGAACAACGCCGAATGGTTGGGTGGCAGTCGTGGCATCAGCAAGATCGCCAAGCCGCCGAACATCGGCCCACTGAAGTTCGGCATCCTCGACGCCAAGCCGTACTTCTTCCTCGGCCTCACGATCATCATCGTTGTCGTCTTCCTGCTGCGGCGACTCGAGAACAGCCGTGTTGGCCGCGCATGGAACGCCGTGCGCGAAGACGAAGACGCCGCCGAACTGATGGGTGTCAACACGTTCAAATTCAAACTGTGGGCCTTCGCAATCGGCGCAGCCATCGGCGGCCTCGCCGGCACGCTGTATGCCGGCAAGGTGCGTTTCATCAACCCCAGCAACTTCCCGTTGCAGTTGTCGATTCTGTTCCTCGCCGCCGTCGTTCTCGGCGGTACCGGCAACATGTGGGGCGCGATCCTGGGTGGTGCGGTCGTTGCCTGGATGCCCGAACGCTTCCGCGGTTTTGCAGACAAGCGTGTGTTCGTGTTCGGTGTCGCACTGGTTCTCGTGATGGTGTTCCGTCCGCAGGGACTGATTCCCCGCAAGATCCGCAAGGAGCGCTGGTTGGTCAACTGGAAACCACCGCAATCAACACCGCAATCAGGTGAAGCGGAGGTGGGCCGTGGCTGACACCATCCTCTCGGTCGACAACGTGACGATGCAGTTCGGTGGCGTCACCGCGCTGAGTGACGTCACGTTCGGCATCACACGCGGCGAGATTCTCGGCCTCATCGGCCCGAACGGTGCGGGAAAGACGACCTGCTTCAACGTCATCACCGGCGTCTATGCGGCCACCAGTGGAACCGTCACCTTCGACGGGCAGCCGCTTGCCGGCCTCAAGCGTTTCCAGATCACCAAGCGCGGCATCGCGCGCACGTTCCAGAACATCCGACTCTTTCCCGACATGACGGCGGTGGAGAACGTGATGGTGGGTGCCGACGCGAACCACAAGACGAGCGTGGGGGGTGCTCTCATCGGCTCGCGCCGTCACCACCGCGAAGAGCGCGAGGGTCGCGACAAGGCGATGGAATTGCTCACCTTCATGGGCATCGCCGACCGTGCGGGCGACGCTGCGCGCAACCTGCCGTACGGCTACCAGCGACGACTCGAGATCGCCCGCGCCCTGGCGACGAACCCGAAACTGCTGTGTCTCGACGAGCCAGCCGCGGGTTTCACGCCGGCCGAAAAACAAGAGTTGATGGACCTCATCCGCAAGATCCGGGCGCAGGGATACACCGTGCTCTTGATCGAGCACGACATGAGCCTGGTCATGGGGGTCACCGACCGCATCGTCGTTCTCGACTTCGGCAAGATCATCGCCACTGGTTCACCCGCCGAGGTGCAGAACAATCCCGACGTCATTGCCGCCTACCTGGGAGTACCCGACGATGCTGCTTGAGGTAACTGATCTCCGCGTCGCATACGGCAAGATCGAGGCGCTGAAGGGCGTGTCGTTCAGCGTCAACGAGGGTGAAGTCGTCACACTCGTCGGCGCCAACGGCGCGGGCAAGACGACAACCATGCGCACGGTCTCCGGGCTTCGCACCGTCATCGGCGGTTCGATCAAGTTCGAAGGCCAGGACATCACGAACATGCCCTCGCACCAGCGGGTGAAGTTGGGCATCTGTCAGTCACCCGAGGGCCGCGGCATCTTCCCGGGCATGACCGTGCGCGAGAACCTCGACATGGGCACCTACACCCGCGCCGATCACAAGTCGGCCGCAAAGGACGAGGACATGGAACGCGTCATGCACCTGTTCCCGCGTCTTCGCGAACGCATTTCGCAGCTCGGGGGAACCTTGTCGGGTGGCGAACAGCAGATGCTGGCCATCGGCCGCGCGCTCATGAGTCGTCCGCGTCTGTTGTTGCTCGACGAACCGTCGATGGGGCTCGCCCCGAAGCTGATCGCCCAGATTTTTTCGATCATCACCGAGATCAACCAGCAGGGGACAACGGTCCTCTTGGTCGAACAGAATGCCGCCCAGGCGCTGCGCCGTGCCCATCGCGCCTACGTGCTGGAAACCGGCAACGTTGTGAAAACGGGAAAGGGCATCGAACTACTCGACGACCCCGCCGTGCGGGCTGCCTATCTGGGTGGTCACTAGGCTGGTCGCATGACCAGTCTCGAAACGCGTCCATCAGACGCATTCACGAACGACCGTAAGCACGTCTTCCATTCGTGGTCGGCGCAAAGCCTGATCAACCCGATCGTCGTGGCCGGGGGAGAAGGCGCCTGGTTCTGGGACGACGCCGGCCGTCGCTACCTCGACTTCTCGAGCCAGCTGGTCAACGTCAACATTGGCCACCAGCATCCGAAGCTCGTCGCGGCGATCAAGGAACAGGCCGATCGTCTGTGCACCATCGCACCGATCCATGCCAACGATGCACGCAGCGAAGCCGCGCGCTTGATTGCCGAGGTGGCGCCCGGGGACTTGAACATGGTGTTCTTCACCAACGGCGGTGCCGAGGCGACAGAAAATGCGATGCGTATGGCGCGTCTGCACACGGGTCGTCTCAAGATTCTCACCACGTATCGCAGTTACCACGGAGCAACCGCCGCCGCGATCCAGGCAACGGGCGACCCGCGTCGTTGGCCGAGCGAGCCCGCGATGCCCGGCATCGTCAAGTTCTGGGGTCCGTATCCCTACCGCTCACAGTTCCATTCGCAGAACGAAGCAGAAGAGTCACAGCGCGCGCTGCAGCACCTGGAAGACGTGATCATGGTCGAGGGCGCGAACAACATCGCGGCGATCATGATCGAGTCAGTCGTCGGTACGAACGGCATTCTCGTGCCGCCGCCCGGCTACCTCGCGGGTGTGCGGGAAATCTGCAACCGCACCGGAATCGTGATGATCTGCGATGAAGTGATGGCTGGCTTTGGTCGTTGTGGCGAGTGGTTCGCCGTCGATCACTGGAACGTGGTTCCCGACCTGATCTGCTTTGCCAAGGGTGTGAACTCCGGTTACGTGCCACTCGGAGGCGTCATCATTTCTGACCGAATTGCCGACACGTTCCGTGAGCGTCAGTTCCCGGGTGGCCTCACCTACAGCGGTCACCCGCTTGCCTGTGCATCGGCCGTGGCGTCGATCAACATCTTCAAGGAAGAAAAGATCGTCGAACACGCCCGTCATCTCGGCACCGACATCGTGGGTCCGGCGTTGCAGAAGTTGAAGGACAAGCACCCGTCGGTTGGCGATGTGCGCGGTCTCGGCGTCTTCTGGGCCATCGAACTGGTGCGCGACCGCGCCACCCGTGAACCGCTGGTGCCATTCAACGCTGCAGGAGCCGACAACAAGCCGATGGTCGACGTCATCACCGCCTGCAAGGCGCAGAATCTGTGGCCGTTCACGCACTTCAATCGCATGCACGTGGTGCCACCGCTCGTCATCACCGACCAGGAAATGCGTGACGGTCTTGCCATCATCGACGAGGCGCTGAACGTCGCCGACTCGTACTACACCGGCAAGTAAACGCGGACACTTACGAACAAAAGAACACCGACGAACAAAAGAACACTGACGAACAAAAGAACACGGACAAACAAAAAAGCCCGGGTCTTGCGACCCGGGCTTTTTCGTTACTGCGTGATCGGGCTGATCAGTTGCCGCCCTCGTTGAGGGTGACTTCGATCGGCGCGAAACCTTCGCCCTTCGTGTCGACACCATCGGCCTCGAGAAGCGCGAGCGCCTCGGTGACGATATCGTTGGTGTAGGCCTCGGCTGCAGGGGCGGCCGTCAGGACGGTCTTACCCTCGAGGTTCTTCGTCTCCTGGGCGAGGGCCGCGGTGCGGTCCCACGCTGCCGAGTCGATCGAACCAACGCCACCGGTGGCGGGCCAGATGAGCTTGTTGACTTCGTTCATCTGCCACAGCTGATGGCTTGCACCGAGCTTCGAACCCTTGGCGACAACGATGTCGCGGCAGGATTCGGCGTTGTCGCGGCAGTACGCCCAGCCCTTCAGCGAAGCGGCAACGAACTTGACGGCGGTGGCCTTGTAGGCCTCGTCGCTCGCCAACTTCTCACCGCTCGCCCAGATGGCGTCCTGCAACATGCCCACACCCTCGGCCTCGTACGAGACGACGTTGAGGTCTTCAGGCTTGTAGAGCTCGCCGGTGTCGGGGTTCTTCGCCTCGAGAACCTGTGCGTACTCGTTGTAGGTCATCGCTTCGGCAGCGTCGATGTCGCCGGCGAGGAGCGCGGCCATGTCGAACTGCTGCTGAACGAGCTCGACGTCCTTGGCGGGGTCGAGACCGGCCTTGGTCAGAGCGGCGAAGATTTCGAACTCGTTGCCGAAGCCCCAGTTACCGATCTTCTTGCCCTTGAAGTCCGCGGCGGACGTGATGCCCTTGTCCTTGAACGACACCTGCAGGGTGCCCGAACGCTGGAACACCTGTGCGATGTTCACGATGTTCGCACCTGCCTCGCGGCTGGCGAGAGCCTTCGGAACCCACGACAGTGCGAAGTCGACGGCACCGTCGGCCAGCTGCTGCTGGGGAACGATGTCGACGCCACCCTCGACGATTTCGACGTCGAGACACTGGTCGCTGTAGTAGCCCTGGTCCTGCGCGGCGAAGTAGCCGGCGAACTGTGCCTGGATGAACCACTGCAACTGCAGCTTCACCTTGGTCGGCTCGGTGCATTCCGCAGCGGCAGCCGTGGTGTCCGCGGTTGCGGTGGTGTCACCGGTTGCCGTGGTCTCCTCGGTTGCAGCCGTGGTGTCGGCGGTGGAGTCGCCCGAGTCGCTGTCGTCGCCACAAGCAGCGGCCACGAGCGACAGGGCCACGGCACCAACCGCGAGCCTCTTCACTAGACGGTTCTTCATGTGTTTTGTATTCCTCCCCGCGGGGGTGTCCCGCTGTTTGTGTTGGTCGGGGCGTTCATTGCGAACGTCCCGAAGTGCGCTTCGCGCCGCCGGGTGTAGCGGCGCTCTCCACGATGATGGAGATCAGGTAGAACGCAAGGCCCAGGAGGCATGCGCCGAGGACGTAGGCCCAGGCTGCGGCGTTCTTCGAATTTGCGATGTTGCTGGTGATGCGACTGCCGAGGCCGTTCTGTGCACCGCCGAAGTACTCGGAGACGAAAGCGGTGATGACGGCTGCCGGAGCCGAGATCTTGAGGGCCGTGAAGAGATAGGGGACGGCGTTGGGCACCCGTACCTTGCGCAGGATCGCCGACTCGGGCGCGGCGTACGACCGCATGAGTTCGATCTGCGTGGGGCTGACCTGGGTGAGACCCTTGGCGACGTTCACGAGCACGATGAAGTAGACGACGAGCGTCACCATCAAACGCCGGGGAATCTCGCTCGTGATGCTGTACATGTTGTTCAGCACCGCGACGAGGACGAAGATCGGGATCGCGTTCAGGGCGATGGCGAGTGGCGTCACGATGTCGCCGAGAATCTTGTAACGGCTGAGGAGGAAACTCATCGCCACGCCGAGAACCGTGCCCGCGAGCAGGCCGACGAAGGCATTGGTGCCCGACACGCGTGTGGCCTCCCAGATGAGGCTCTTGTTGTTGGCGAACTGGTCCCAGATCTTCGACGGGGCCGAGAGGAAATACGGCTTCAGGTCGAAGATCTTGACGGCGGCTTCCCACCACGCGACGAAGGCAACGCCGAACACGACGGGCGGCAGCACGGTGCGCAGGCGGCCGTTCATCAGCGATCCTCGACTCCTGCGCCGGTGGTGGAATGTCCTCCGGTTGCGCGCAACGCCTCGCGGACCGCGGTGATGGCGGCGAAGAACTCGGGGCGCTCACGCGTGGTCTCGTTGCGGTGCCCGTCGAGGTTGACGTCGACGATTTTCGTGATGCGTCCCGGCCGCGGCGACATGACGACGACACGATTCGACAGGTACACGGCCTCGGGAATCGAGTGCGTGACGAAAACGACCGTGGTGCCCGTGGTGGCACAGATGCTGAGCAGTTCGGCCTGCATGTGTTCGCGGGTCATCTCGTCGAGGGCGCCGAAGGGCTCGTCCATGAGCAAGAGCGGCGGGTGTGCGGCAAGCGCACGGGCGATCGCGACGCGCTGCTGCATGCCACCCGACAACTGCCATGGGAAGTGTTCGGCGAACTCGGGCAATTTGACGAGGTCGAGCATCTCGCGCGAGCGGGCCTCGCGCTTGGCCTTGTCCCAGCCTTTGAGCTCGAGGGGCAACTCGATGTTCTTCGCGACGGTACGCCAGTCAAAGAGGCCCGCCTGCTGGAAGGCCATGCCGTAGTCCTGGTCGAGGCGCGACTGCTTGGCCGACTTTCCCGCAACGACGATGTCGCCGGACGTTGGTTCGAGCAGGTTGGCGATGAGGCGCAGCAGGGTCGACTTGCCACAACCCGACGGCCCGATGAGCGAGACGAATTCGCCCTTTTCGACGGTGAGTGAGACGTCGACGAGGGCGTCGACCTGGTTGGACTTGCCCTTGTTGAAGATCTTGTTGAGGTTGGAGACGCTGACAGTCGACATTGTGGGTCCTTGGCTCTACAGCGCTTCTTTGGGTCGGTTGCGCATGACGTACAGATCGAAGGCGGAAACGAGGCCGGCCATCGCGAGGCCGAGCAAAGCGGCACCGAACACCGCGGTGAAGACCTTCGCGGGGTCGCCCGTTGCCTCGCGGGCGTATTCGATGATGAGGCGACCGATGCCGCCCTTCAACCCCGTCGAGATCTCGGCGACGACGACGCCGATGACTGCCGACGACGCGGCGAGTTTCAGAGCAGGGACCATGAACGGCACCGCGGCGGGAAAGCGCAGGCGAAAGAGTGTCTGTGTCCACGACGCCGCATACGAATCCATCAACTCGAGCGACGCGGGGTTGGCCGAGGAAAGCCCGCGCAGCGTGCCGACTGCGACGGGGAAGAACGCGAGGAATGCGCCGAGCACCGAAGCCGACAGCCACCGTGGCCACTCGTAGCCGAACACCTCGAGCTTGCCTCCCCATGACACGACCAACGGGGCAAGCGCGATCAGCGGCACCGTCTGGGAGACCACGAGGTAGGGGAGAAGACCGCGCTCGACGACCTTGAAGCGGGCCATGAGTGTCGCGAGCGCGACACCCACCGTGGCGCCGATGGCGAAGCCGACGAGAGACAGGCGGAACGAGAACCATGCACCGGCCAGCACGACCCGCCAGATCTTGCGTTCGGACGACCGAAGCTCGGGCCGGCCGTAGCGCGAGAGCATGTCCCACACGTGGGGCATCGCACGGCTGTTCGAGCGGGGGAGGATGTTGATCCCGAACAACGCACCACCGTCTTCGGGGCCGACGACCTTGTACAGCTCCCAGAGCGCGGCAATGAAGACCAGTGCAACGACGAACATCGCCGAGCGACGCACGATGCGCTGCACGAGTGGGTTCATTGCTTGGCCCGCACCGATTCGGCGAGTGCCGGCATGATGCGCTCGCCGTAGGCCTCGAGGGTCTGGTCCTTGCCGTCGTGCTGCAGGTAGATCGAGAACTGGTCGACGCCCAGCGCCTCGAGTTCACGCAACCGCGCAACGTGCCGTTCGGGAGTTCCGAGGATGCAGAACCGGTCGACGATTTCGTCGGGGACGAACGTGGTGTGGCTGTTGCCGGCGCGGCCGTGCTCGTTGTAGTCGTAGCCCTCGCGACCCTTGATGTAGTCGGTGAGGGCCTTTGGAACATCGGAGTTCTCGCCGTAGCGGGCGACGATGTCGGCGACGTGGTTTCCCACCATTCCACCGAACCAGCGGCACTGGTCACGCATGTGCGCCATGTCGGTGCCGACATAGGCGGGTGCGGCCACGCAGATCTTCACCGACTTCGGGTCGCGGCCGGCCGCGACAGCGGCTTCGCGCACGGCCTTGATCGTCCATGCGGTGATGCTTGGGTCGGCGAGTTGCAGGATGAAGCCGTCACCCACCTCGCCCGTGAGTTGCAGCGCCTTCGGGCCGTAGGCAGCGACCCAGACTTCGGCACGGCTCTTGCCCGCCCAGGGGAAACGAATCTCCGATCCGTTGTACTGAACACCACGGCCGTTGGCCAGTTCGCGAATCACATGGATGCTCTCGCGCAGTGTCGCAAGCGTCGTCGGTTTCCCGTTGGTGACACGCACGGCCGAGTCGCCACGACCGATGCCGATGACGGTGCGGTTGCCGTACATCTCGTTCAGGGTCGCAAAGAGACTTGCCGTGACAGTCCAGTCGCGGGTCGCGGGGTTGGTGACCATCGGGCCGACGATGACGTTGTTCGTCGAGTCGAGAATCTTGGAATAGATGGGGTACGGCTCTTCCCACAGGATGTGGCTGTCAAAGGTCCACACGTGGGTGAAGCCAAAGGCCTCGGCACGCTTGGCAAGTTCGATGACGCGCGCCGCGGGCGGCGTCGTCTGCAACACGACTCCAAGATCCATCTCGATTGTCCCCCTTTTGTTCGTCGACTAGCGATTTTGCGGAAAGCCGAGATCGACTTTCGACGTGCGCGGGTCGGGCCAACGCGACGTGACCACCTTGCTGCGCGTGAAGAAGTTGATGCCTTCCGGGCCGTACATGTGCTGGTCGCCGAAGAGCGAGGCTTTCCAACCACCAAACGAGTAGTACGACACGGGTACGGGAATCGGCACGTTGATGCCGACCATGCCGACGTTGATGTCGAACTGGAACTGACGTGCCACGCCACCATCACGGGTGAAGATCGCAGTGCCGTTGCCGTACTGGTTGGAGTTGATCAGTTCGACGCCCTCGTCGTAGCTGCCGACGCGAACGACCGACAGCACCGGTCCGAAGATCTCCTCGTCGTAGCAGGCCATTCCGGGCTTCACGTTGTCGATGAGGCTGGGCTTCAAGAAGAAGCCGTCTTTCGGCGCCCCGTCGCGGCCGTCGACGACGACCTTTGCGCCATCTTTCGTGGCGCCGGCCACGTAACCGGCGACCTTGTCACGGTGCTCGCCCGTGATGAGCGGGCCCATTTCGTTGCCGGGCTCGTCACCTGGACCGACCTTGATGTTCGGGATGCGGTCCTGGATCTTCGACACGAGCGAATCGGCGATCGCGTCGTGGGCGAGGAGCACCGAAATCGCCATGCAACGCTCACCGGCCGAACCGTAAGCGGCGCTGACCGCGGCGTCGGCGGCCATGTCGAGGTCGGCGTCGGGCAGAACCAGCATGTGGTTCTTCGCTCCGCCAAGCGCCTGGACACGCTTGCCGTTGCGAGTACCCGTCTCGTAGATGTACTTCGCGATCGGCGTCGAGCCGACGAACGACACCGCTGCGATGTCGGGATGCTCGAGCAGGCGGTCGACTGCGACCTTGTCGCCGTGCACGATGTTGTAGACGCCGTCGGGCAGTCCTGCCTGCTTCAGCAGTTCCGCGACGAACATCGTCACCGACGGGTCCTTTTCGCTGGGCTTCAGGACGAAGGTGTTGCCGCAAGCGAGAGCGGTGGAGAACATCCACATCGGCACCATCGCGGGGAAGTTGAACGGTGTGATGCCGGCAACGACACCGAGGGGTTGGCGGATGTTGTACACGTCGACACCCGATGATGCCTGTTCGCTGTACGAGCCCTTCATGAGGTGCGGAACGCCACACGCGAACTCGATGTTCTCGAGACCGCGCGCGACTTCACCGAGGGCGTCGGAGATGACCTTGCCGTGCTCGAGCGACAGCAACGATGCAATCTCCTTGCGGTTGGCATCGATCAGTTCACGCAGGTTGAACATGATCTCGGCGCGGCGCGACAGGTTGGTGGCGCGCCATGCGGGCAACGCCGCCTTTGCCGTGGCCACCGCCTTGTCGATTTCCGACACGTCGGCGAAGTCGACCTCGGCCTGCACCTCACCGGTGACGGGGTTGAAGACCTTGCCGGAACGGCCCGACGTGCCGGCGGCGACCTTGCCGTCGATCCAATGGGAAATGCGCTTCATCTGGTTCTCTTTTCTGTCAGTGCAGGTACTGGCTGAGGCCACGCTTCACGTACTTGCCGTGACCCTTGCGGCCGGTGAATTTGTCGTTTTCCATCACGATCATGCCGCGCGACATGACGGTGTCGACCTTTCCGTCGATGACCGTTCCCTCCCACGCGCTGTGGTCGGTGTTCATGTGGTGCTTGTCGTTGATGCCGATCTTCGTCTTTGCGTTCGGGTCCCACACGACGATGTCGGCGTCGGAACCCGGTGCGATGATGCCCTTCTTCGGGTACATGCCGAACATGCGCGCCGGAGTGGTGGCGCACGTCTCGACCCAACGCTCGAGGCTGATCTCACCCAACACGACGCCCTGGTAGATGAGCTCCATGCGGTGTTCGACGCCGGCGATCCCGTTCGGAATCTTCGAGAAGTCGCCCATGCCGAGTTCCTTCTGGTCCTTCATGCAGAACGGGCAATGGTCGGTGGACACGACCGCCAGTTCATTCATACGCAGGCCCTTCCACAGATCCTTGTGGTGGTGGCGATGGTCGTGCTTGGAACGGATGGGTGGGCTGCACACGTACTTTGCGCCCTCGAAGCCGGGCTGGGCCAGGTGATCTTCGAGCGTCATGTAGAGGTACTGCGGGCACGTTTCGGCAAAGACGTTCAAGCCCTCGTGCTGGGCCTGGGCAACCTCGTCGAGTGCTTCGGCTGCCGACATGTGCACGATGTACAGCGGAACGTTGCCGGCGACCTTCGACAGCACGATTGCGCGGTGCGTGGCCTCGCCCTCGAGAAGGCTCGGACGGCTGATCGAGTGGTACTTCGGGTCGGTTTCACGGCGCGCCAGATGCTGCGCGACGAGCACGTCGATTGCGATGCCGTTCTCGGCATGCATCATGATCATCGCGCCGTTCTCGCTGGCGGTCTGCATCGCCTTCAGGATCTGGCCGTCGTCGCTGTAGAAGACACCCGGGTAGGCCATGAACAACTTGAACGAGGTGACACCCTCGTTTTCGACGAGGTAGGTCATGTCCTTCAACGACTGGTCGTCGATGCCGCCGATGATCTGGTGGAACGCGTAGTCGATTGAGCAGTTGCCTTCGGCCTTGCGGTGCCAGGTGGCCAGGCCCTGCTGGACGTTCTCGCCGTAGCGCTGCAGCGCCATGTCGACGATCGTCGTGACGCCGCCCCATGCCGCTGCATTGCTGCCGGTTTCGAAGGTGTCCGATGCCTCGGTGCCGCCGAAGGGCAGCTCCATGTGGGTGTGGACGTCGATACCGCCGGGGATGACGTACTTGCCCTTGGCATCGATCGTGCGGTCGGCGGTCACGCCGAGCGCGGCCACCTGACCCGGCTGGAAGATCGCCGCGATGGTTTCGCCGTCGACCAGTACGTCACCTGCGCTGAGGCCGGTGGGGCTGATGATCGTTCCGTTGATGATGAGTGTGCGTGCCATGTTTCCCCCTGTTCCTCAGCCGCCGAGGCGGCTTTCGATCAGATCTCCGTAGGCGTCGGGACGACGGTCGCGATAGAACGCCCAGCGGTCGCGAACCTGCTTGATCTTGTCCATGTCGAGGTCGCGCACGATCAGCTCCGGCTTGTACGGATCGCCGACCTCTCCGACGAACTTGCCCTCGGGGTCGACGAAGTACGACTGGCCGTAGAAGTCGTTTTCACCGAGTGGCTCGATTCCGACGCGGTTGATCGCGCCGACGTAGTACATGTTCGCCACGGCTGATGCGGGCTGCTCGATGCGCCACAGGTACTCGGAAAGACCGCGGTGGGTTGCCGACGGGTTGAACACGATCTCGGCACCGTTCACACCGAGTGCACGCCAACCTTCGGGGAAGTGGCGGTCGTAGCAGATGTAGACGCCGACCTTGCCGACCGCGGTCTCGAACACGGGGTAGCCGCCGTTGCCGGGTTTGAAATAAAACTTCTCCCAGAAGCCCTTCACCTGGGGAATGTGCTGCTTGCGGTACTTGCCGAGGTACGTGCCGTCGGCATCGATCACCGCGGCAGTGTTGTAGTACACGCCCGGCTGAACGACTTCGTACATCGGCAGCACGAGAACCATGCCGAGTTCCTTCGCCACACTCTGGAACCGCTGCGTCGTCGGGCCATCGGGGATGTATTCGGTGTACGCGTAGTACTCGGCATCCTGCACCTGGCAGAAGTACGGCCCGTAGAAGAGTTCCTGGAAGCACATGACCTGAGCTCCCTGCTTCTTCGCCTCGTGGGCCGCAGCCTCGTGCTTGTCGATCATGGCCTCTTTCGTGCCGGGCCAATCGGTTTGCAGCAGTGCCGCTCGCACATTGTTCGCCATCTCGCGAACCCCTTCCGTCTGGACTCTTCCTCGAGGGGTTTACGATTTGTTCAGCCCCTCGGTCGTCATAGTAGTGACACAAAAGAGCGGTCGAAAAAGGGGGTTGTCCCATGAACGAAAACGCAAAACCGCCGAAACAGTTCCGGTTGACGGCGAACGCAGAACGCATTCTCGGCGAGCCCACGACGGGGACCCTGTGCATCGTCGACGCGCAGGGCGACCCCAATGCGACCCCCGTGTGGTTTCTCTGGCGGGACGGAAAAATCCTCATCAGCACCCATGCGCGGCGACAAAAGCACGTGAACGCGCTGCGCGCCGGACGGGGCTCTTTCAGCGTGATTGACCCGCAGAACCCGTCGCACTACGTCGAATTGCGTGGCGCGCTCGATGTGGCAGACGACCCCGATTTCGCCCTGCGCGACGCCGTCGTTCGCAAACACGGGCATCCCGACGGCTCGGCTTTCGACCCGGCGACCGCGGTGCGGGTCGTGATCGCCCTCTCTCCCGACCGGGTGCTCGGTCGGCACTGACGACGTAAGCGCGCCTAGCGCTTTTTCGACTTTTCGGCGGCGCGACGCGCCTTGCGCGCTGCTCGCTTGGCGGCCTGGGCCTCTTCGTCGACGACGCGCAGTTGCGTCGCCGGGCTCTGCGAGACCGGCAGTGCAAAGCGGTCGTCGGTGGCGATCAACTTCTTGAACCCCTGCAGCGACAGCGAATACTGGATGACCATCAGTTTGACGACGTCGAGGCCGAACTTCTCGATCGCGTCGGGAAGGGTCGCCGTGAGATCGTCGAGCGTCGGGTCGTCGGATGCGGAGCCGAGCACCTCGATGCAATGGCTGGTGCACGGTTCGCACAAGACGACACACACGTCGCCTGCACAGCGACGACGTTGCGCCCCATCACGAATGCGCTCGGCAAGCGTCGCCTCATCGTCGAACGCGGCGGCACCGAGACCGGCCACCTGGGCAAGCACGTCGCGCAGGTCGTCGTCGAGGGCAAGCGCTGCCGCGGTCAGAGTGTCGTCACCGAGCGCTGCGAGTGCGTTGACGAAGCGACGTTCGAGAATGATCGATTCGCGAGAGGTTGTCACGGCGCAAGTGTAGGCAGGCAGGAGAGTGACTGGTAGTTTCGCGATGTGAGCGTGCGGATCGACCCGACGCAAGTTGCCGACGCAGTTGCGCGTCGACCGTTTGCCTACGTGGTCACCGCGTCGTCGAATGACGGCCCGCACATTCGGGCGGTCGTCACGCGATGGAGCGGCGAATCGTTCGTCGTTCGCGTGGGCTCACAGACCACGAACAACGTGGCACGAACCGGAACCGTGACCGTGGTGTGGCCGCCGCTACCTGCAGGGGAGTGTCACGACGATTACGACGATCACACGGTGATCGCGGATTGCTCGGCGACGTGCGTCGACGCAGGCGATTCACATGAGCTGAGTGCGCAGCCGACTGCCGCTGTGTGGCACCGTCCCGCGAGGTGAGTGCATCCCGCGCGATGGGCGCGGGTGAGAGTTGCGTTGCCGACTAGAGCGGGCGAACGTTGTGGGCTTCGATGCCCTTGCGGCCTTCGCCGAGATCGAACTCGACCGACTGGCCCGAGACGAGCGTGCGCCGACCGGTTCCCTGGATGTTGGAGAAGTGGACGAAGATGTCTTCGCCGTCCTCGCGGGAGATGAAGCCGTAGCCCTTCTCATCATTGAAGAACTTCACGGTACCGATTGCCATCACATTTCTCGTTTCTCGATTACTTGACTCTTGAGCGTATAACGGCAGTTCCGTTGTGAGAACCCGTGCTCGAATCTTTTTTGTCTTTTGTCAATCGCTCACCAGCGCCTGAATTTCCCGCACCGTGACGCGCACGGTGCGGGTGGTTTTCCGGTTCGGTAGGCGCCCGGCCCCGCCCCTGTTGGACTTCCACGAAATCGCCCACTCGATCGAG
>JBBANY010000043.1:0-3446 GCA_040401695.1 Ilumatobacteraceae bacterium | reverse complement strand
GGTGTGCATGCAGGTTCCGAGGGCGTCGTCGCCCATGGCCTCGTTCCAGGCCAAGCCGGGTCCGAGGCACGAACGTCGCCCGCCGTCAAAGACCCGGGGGTCTGCCGGGTCGACGAGCAGCCGCACCGGTTTGGCCGTTGCGCGCACGGTGACGGGCCCCGTCGGAGTCGGGAGCCACACGCTGACGCTCACCGTTCGCCACGACGACCGTGAAACCCACCACCACATCGGAACCTTGACGACGCCGCGGTGGGCAGGTGGCGAGGTGCCGACGACCGGCACGGGAATGAGGCCCATGGCGAGGGTCGAGGCCTGGGTGGCCATCGTTTGTTGCGAGACCACCGGTACCCAGTGATAGGTCATCTCGAAGCCCCCCGCCGTGGTGGTCGACGGGCAGATGCGAGCGAACCAGCGGTACGTCACCCCGTCACGCACCATTCGGTGCGGTGTTTCGTCGCCATCGGTGACAACTGTCGTGTTCCATCGACAGGCGCTCGTCTCGCGTCGATCGGGTTCACCCACGTTCAGCCCGACGATGAGCGTGCGGCCGTCGCCACCGACGTCGATGTCGGTTTCCGCGTCGGCGGGCCGTGCAACGGCGAGCGACCCCAGTGCAAAGAGAGCGGCAATGACAAATTTCATGATGCGGTCCTTTCGGTACGTGCCCCACCCCTATTGGGACCGCGTCGGAGAGAGCGTGACACGGTCACGGCCGAATGTGTGCGCAGCACGGGCCGATTCCCGCGTGGCGTGGGTAGGCTCTACAGACCCCAAAAACGGACGTATGCAGCTCACGACATGACCGCGACGCACCCCGATATCCCCGAAGAACAGGCCTTCATCGACCACGCCTACGCGTGCCTCGAGCAGAGCCGAGCCGATGCGTGGAAACTGCGCGACCTGTCCGAGCCCGGTCTCGGCGGCACTTTCCAGGCGCGCTACGAACGCGACGTCTTCGATGAGGCGCTCGTCAACCGCTTGACGCAGCTCGACCTCGGTGATGCCGCATTGGTCTTCGGTCGGATCGACCGTTACGCGGAGAGCCCCGAGCAAGTCGAGAGTTTTCACATCGGTCGACTCGCAGTCGCGGACCAAGCGCGCGAACCCGTCGTCATCGACTGGCGTGCACCGGTCGCCGAACCGTTCTACAGGGCGACCGGGCGCGAAACGATGGGGCTCGCGCGCCGGCGCCATTTCGCGGTGCAGGGTCGTCAACTGCTCGGAATCGAAGACGAACTCTTCGGCGAGGGCCACACCGGCCTCGGTCACGACGAAGGTCTTGCCGAGTCGTCGTCGGGTCTGCGCGGCTACAGCACACTGCTCGCCGCGCTCGAGCGCGGTCGAACCGGTCAGTTGGGCGACATCGTCGCGACGATCCAGTCCGAACAGGACGAGATCATTCGTTCGCCCCAGCCCGGAGTGCTGGTCGTCCAGGGCGGCCCCGGCACGGGCAAGACCGTCGTTGCCCTGCACCGTGCGGCGTACCTTCTTTATACGTACCGTTTTCCGCTGGAGGACCAGGGCGTTCTCGTCATCGGTCCCAACCGCGTGTTCCTGCGTTACATCGAACGTGTTCTTCCCAGCCTCGGCGAGGCGGGGGTCGAGCAGGTCGTGCTCGCCGACCTGGTTCCCGACGTCACCTACGGCGTGCGCGACACGTGGGCCGCTGCGCAGGTGAAGGGTGACATCCGCATGGCGAAGGTCGTGGCCAAGGCAATCAGCGACCGTGAGCGGCCGTTGAAGGAAGAATTGCGGCTGCCCTTCCGCTCGGGGTACGTGCGCATGAGTGCAGAGATGTCGGCCGACATCGTGCGCGGTGCGCGACGCAGATTCCGCCGTCACAACCCCGCTCGCAAGTGGGTCGAGAACGAGGTCCTCGCGATGCTCGCAACCTCGTGGCGAGAACCCGGCGTTTCGATCAACGAAGTTCGCGATGCCGTGCGTTCATATCCCGACTACCGCGTCGCGCTCGAACGCATGTGGCCGATTCTCAGCCCCGCACAACTGTTGAACGATCTCTACGGGTCGAAGGCGTTGTTGCGTCTTGCCGGCGAGCGGTGGTTGAGCGAAGCGGAGTATCTCTCGCTGTACCGTCCGCGCGTCAGTGACATCGGTGAGGCGCGGTTCAGCGAACACGACGTGGCGGTGCTCGACGACGCCTTCGAAACGCTGGGGCCACCGCCCAAGAAAGTGGGCAAGGCCGACGAGAGCGACGAAATCCGCACGTACGGCCACATCGTCGTCGACGAGGTGCAGGACCTCACTCCGATGCAGTTGCGAATGGTTGCCCGTCGGTCGCTCAACGGTTCGATGACGGTGGTCGGCGACATTGCACAGGCCACCGGAGCATTGGCCCCCGAGTCATGGGACGACGTGCTTGCGCACCTGCCCGATCGCAAGGAGCCCCGCGTCATAGGGCTGTCGGTCGGCTACCGCATCCCGGGTTCGATCATGCAACTCGCCGACCGCGTGATGGAGGCCGCTGCGCCCGGGCTGCGCGCGCCACGCTCGGTGCGCGAGGGTGGCGAGTTGCCGGTGTTCGTACGCACCGACGACGTTGCGACGGCGGTCGTCGACGCGACCTTGCGTCTCGTTGCCGATCTTCCCGGTGGCAACGTCGCCGTTGTGTGTCCCGATGCGATGGTGGCGACGATTTCCGCGCGTTTGTCGAATGCCGGAATCGATCACGGACGTGCGGCTGCAACCGCACTCGACTCGGGTGTCACCGTCGTGCCCGTCAGTCTCGTGAAGGGTCTCGAACTCGACGGTGTCGTCGTCGTCGAACCCTCCGACATCGTCGACGACGAATCAATGGGCCTGCGCGCTCTTTACGTCGCGCTCACCCGAGCCACGCAACGCCTGACTGTTGTGCACGGCCGCGAACTTCCGGCCTGCATGCGCTGATTCGTCGTCAGCCGGCGGCGATGATCGGCTCGATCGCGAGATCGAGGTACCGCGTCGCTTTGTCGGCGTCGGCGGGTCGCTTGCGTTCGACGGCGGTGGAGTAGAGCGTCACCAGCCGCTGCAGGTCGTCGTTCACGTCTTTGCCGAGGTCGGCAATCTGTGGGGTGATCGCCTGCCACGTCGCACGGATGTCGGCGAGCTTGGCGCGCGCGGTCTGCATTTCGCCCGACGCGATGTCGTTGCCGAGACCGCCACCAAGGGCGAGAATCGCGTCGAAGAGTTCAGGAACGGTTCCGCGTGGGATCGTCGTCGTGGTAGATGCCGGTGTCGTGCTGGAAGTCGCCGAGTTGCTTTCGATCGTCGTCGCGCAACCTGCGAGCAGCGACACGCTCGCGGTGGCGAGGAGGAAGGCGGAGACGGCGCGGCGCATCAACGTGCCGCGACGACGAGCAGGCGGGCGGAAGCGTGCGAATCGACGGTGACGCTGCGACCGTCGACACGCACCACGACGCTGCCGTCGCTGTTCGTCGAGTCGACCGTGC
>JBBANY010000042.1:0-19409 GCA_040401695.1 Ilumatobacteraceae bacterium | reverse complement strand
ATCAACGACTACGCGAACGGCAGGTCATGGCATCGCAGCGGTGCGGTCACCGCGCGCGTCGCCCACTCGTCGACGTCGACCGAGTCCGTGCTCGACGAAACAAAGGTCGACCGCTGCACGGCTGTGCGCATCGAGCCGAAGTGGACCACGGGAACGCGATGGCTCGAGTCGGCGACGGTGACCCTCGAGCGGTGGCGGGCCGAGCCCATCCTCGTCACATACACACCACTACTGCGCTTCTTCATGCGCGGAATCGGCTACACACACCCCGAATGGGGTCACGGCGAGTGGAAGGGCGAGTTCGCCGAAGTCCGTGACGAATTCGTGGTCGCGGATGCGAACCCCGCCGACCCGTCGATGCTTCACCTGCAGAACCTGTGCCGCGTCGAGTCGAGGGGCAAGGTGGGCACGGGTGTGTTCGAGCACCTCGTCATCGGCCCCCATGAACCGAGTGGATTCAACTCGATCCTCGACGGCGCCCACTGACGAGTCCCGCGATGGCGCATACTTGAGGCATGCCCAATGCTTCGCGACTCCAACGACTGAATGTCATCGCAACCGTTCTGCACCTCGCGCAGGGAGTCGCGATTCTCGTTCTTGCAAACGACTTCGCACTTCCAGTGACGACTTTTTTCTGGAACGACGCTCCGAACAATCGACTCGACATCACCCGGCTCGAGCGTGGTTTCGACGTCTCGATCGCATGGGCGGCGGCACTGTTCCTTTTTCTCTCGGCGCTGTTCCACTTCATCGTGTCGACGGTGGGTCGAAAGACCTACGAATCCGAGATCGCAGCCGGACAGAACCGTTTCCGTTGGGTCGAGTACTCCGTGTCGTCGACGCTCATGATCATCGCAATTTGCCTGGTATTCGGCATCGGTGACATCGCCGGGCTTCTCGGCATCGCAGGGGCGAACATCGCGATGATCCTCTTCGGATGGATCATGGAAGTCGTGAACAAGCCGGGCCAGAAGGTGTGGTGGACGCCGTTCTGGTTCGGTTGCATCGTCGGCATCGTGCCGTGGATCGGCCTCTTCATCTATCTGCTCGGCCCGGGCAGTGAAATGCCGAAGTTCGTCTACGGCATCTTCGTCAGTATCTTCATCTTCTTCAATCTTTTTGCGCTGAACCAGTACTTGCAGTACCGGAAAGTGGGGAAGTGGGCCGACTACGTGTACGGCGAAAAGGCCTATCTGTGGCTCAGTCTCACCGCGAAGAGCGCCCTTGCCTGGCAGCTCTTCGGCAACACGTTGTCGGCGTGAGTAGTCACGAGAGTCCGCGGTCGGCGATGGTCGGGGCGTGGCTCGTCATGCTCACGCCGACCACGGGTTGATGCCCTCGAAACACCTGCGAAACGAAATGTAAAGAGCCGGCCCGCCTTGGAGTGGCACCTGAGGGGTTGCACTACTCTTTGACCATGAGAGTCGACGCAAACTTCTTCTGCACGGTTCCGATGGACGACGCGGGCAAGGTCGAGCCCACAAAACGTCGTTACGACAACAACGCCGTTATCGAGTGTTACAAGAACCTCGTTGCGTGGGCGAAGACGGCCGATGAAGTCGGCATCGACACGATGTGGCTGACCGAACACCACTTCCAGTACGAGGGTTACGAGGTTCTCCCCAATCTCATCCTCTTCGGACAACACCTTGCGGGTCAGACGAAAGAGCTGCGCCTCGGCCAGATGTTCAATGTGGTGCCCCAGTGGCACCCACTGCGGCTCGCCGAAGACTTTGCGATCGCCGACATCGTGACCGGAGGCCGCATGGAATTCGGCGTCGGCCGTGGCACCGTGCCGCGAGAGGCATGGAGCCTCGGAACCGTCGTTGCCTCGGGTGACAATGCCATGTCCGCCGAACATGATCGCATCAACCGCGAGGTGTTCGAAGAGTCGATGGAAGTCATCAAGACCGCGTGGACGAACGAGCGTTTTTCGTACCGTGGCAAGCACTTCGTTTTCCCGCCCGACGACATTCCGGACCGCGGCAAGTACGTCGACAACCTCACGTTGATTCCGCGCCCGTTGCGCCCGATCGACGTGTACCAACCCGTCACGTCCCCCGAGACCGTCGAGTACGTACCCCGCGAGGGACACAAGGCGGTCTATTGGTTGCAGAACGCCGATTCGCAACTGCAGAAGTGGAATCGCTACGCGGAGATCCGCGAGGAGATGGGCAAGCCGGTTGCACCGGGCGAGGACCGTTGTCTTGTCATGAACATTCACGTGGCAAAGACGCGCGAAAAGGCGATGGTGAAGGGCAAGCCCGGCCACGACGAGTTCGCAAACTTCCTCTCTCCGTACGGTCGCTTCTCGTCGTACCGCAATCCCGACGGCAGCAAGGTCGCGTTCAACCATTGTCCGACCGTCGAGGAGTCGAACGACCAGAAGATCCAGATCGTCGGGTCGATCGACGACGCGGTCGACACTCTCGGCTTCTGGCGGGATCTCCTCGACCTGAAGCACATCTGCTTCTTCTTCGACTTCCCGGGCGTTTCGCGCGAAGAGATGATCGAGCAGATGCACCTCGTCACCGAAGAGGTCTTCCCGAAGCTCGGCGAAAAGGTCGAGCGTCGGCCACTGCCGAACTTGGAACCGCTCGTCTGAGCGGAAGAGTCGACCGCAAGTGCTGATCACGAACGTCATCACACCGTCGTCGAACGGCGATGTGGTGTCGGTGCGTATCGAAGGTGAAACCGTCGTCGAAGTCGGGCCGGCGCTCGTGGCCGCAGCCGGTGAGGCCGTTGTCGACGGTGAGGGCGGGCTGTTGACGGAGTCACTTGTCGAGACGCATGCGCATCTCGACAAGGCCTATCTCGCCGAGTTCATTGCGAACCCGACCGGCGATCTGATGGGCGCCATCACGGCGATGATCGCGAACCGGCACGTCATGACAGTGGAGAACACCATCGAGCGGGCGGAACGAGCGGTGCGCTCAATGGTGCGCAACGGTGTCACGACCATTCGTACGCACGCGGATGTGACCGAGGAAAACGGTCTCACGTCGGTGGAAGCCCTGCTGGAGGTGCGGCGTCGCACGTCCGACGTCGTCGACCTGCAAATCGTGGCGCTGCTCGGTTGGCCGGTGACCGGATCACAGGGAGAGGCGCACCGACGCCTCGCCCGCGAGGCCGTTGGCATGGGTGTCGACATCATCGGCGGTTGCCCGCATCTCGACGAGGACACGCTGCTCGCCAACGTGGAGTTGGTCGAACTTGCCGGCGAACTGGGAGTTCCTCTCGACCTGCACACCGACGAGCACACCGACGCCGATCGCACGTCGCTTGTCCATCTGGCGGAGCAAGTATTGAAGACCGGTTTCGCGCACGGTGTCGTCGCAAGCCACTGCGTGAGTCTGGGCATGCAGAACGTCGATGCGCAGCGGGCCACCGCCGAGAAACTTTCCGAGGCCGGGGTCGGCGTGGTGGCTCTGCCGCAGACGAACCTGTTCCTTCAGGGTCGCGACATGCAATCTGCGATGCCGCGTGGTCTCACCGCGGTGAAACATCTTCGCGAGGCGGGCGTGCGCGTCGCCGCCGGTAGCGACAACCTGCAGGACCCGTTCAACCCGATCGGCAGGGGCGACCCACTCGACGCGGCCGGGTTGATGATCCTTGCCGCCCACTTGTTGCCCGACGATGCTCTGGCCAGCGTCACGTCGGTGGCGCGCGCAGTTGTCGGTGCACCCGATGCGGGGCCGGTGGTTGGCGCCGTCGCAGATCTCATGGTGACGCCGGTGTCGGGAACGCGTCAATTGGTGGCGACCTGTCCACCGCGGTCGCTCGTGGTGCGTCGAGGGCGAGTTGTCCACAAGGCCGGTCGCGGTTAACAAAGATTTAAAGGTCGGGAAACACCTTTCTTTTCGTGGTGCTTCGCGCACGGATTATTCTGCGTAGATGGCTGGGGCATTGTCGTTCAACAACGTGGGAATGACTTTCCCGGACGGCACGCGTGCACTGGGCGGCGCCACTTTCGATGTGAATCCGGGCGAGTTCGTCACGGTGGTCGGACCCAGCGGCTGCGGAAAATCAACGTTGCTACGCATCGCGTCGAACCTCGAAACCGCGACGGAAGGCACGTGCAACGTCGACCGCGACAGCATTGGTTACGTCTTCCAGGATGCGACCTTGCTGCCGTGGCGATCGGTAGCGAAGAACATCGAACTCTTGGCCGAACTGCACGGTGTCAACAAGGCCGAGCGCGAAGACCGGGTGCGCAGTGTCATCGACCTGGTCGGTCTGAGTGGTTTCGAGGACAAGTATCCGAAGCAGCTGTCCGGCGGCATGAAGATGCGTGCATCGCTTGCGCGATCGCTCGTCATGAAGCCCCGTGTGTTCCTGTTCGACGAACCTTTCGGCGCGCTCGATGAGATCACCCGCGAGCGCCTGAACGATGAGTTGTTGCGACTCTTCCAACTCGAAGGGTTCGCCGGGTTGTTCATCACGCACTCGATCTCCGAGGCCGTCTACATGTCGACAAAGGTATTGGTGATGTCGTCGCGACCCGGTCGGATCGTTGCCTCGTTCGACGTGCCATTCGAGTATCCACGCGCGCACACGTTGCGCTACGAACCGAAGTTCGCCGAACTCTGTGGTGAAGTCTCCACGGCGCTGCGCGGAGCGCTCGTATGACCGACATCAACTCGCAGGTGACGGTGACGCCGCCGTCGACGCGGCGACCCGATGATGCTCCGGTCGAAACCACGAGTCGGGTACGGGCGAGCGACATCATCGGTCCAGCCGTCGTGTTCGTGCTGTTCATCGGTCTCTGGTACGCGCTGTCGACGACGATTCTTCCCGAACAAAAGCGATTCCTCTTGCCCACGCCGCACAAGGTGCTGAAAGAGGGTTTCTTCACGTGGCAGGTCGGTGAACAGCGCGGATTGTTCCCGATTCTCAAGTCGATGTGGAGTTCCATTCAGGTTGCGATCATCGGTCTCGTCATCACCATCGTGATCGGTACGGCGCTCGCGACTGCCATGGCGACGCGACGCTGGGTCGAACGTGCGACATGGCCGTATCTGGTTGCGTTGCAGTCGGCCCCGATCCTCGCGATGACACCTCTCATTCGTGCACTGATCGACGGTGTGCAAACCCAGCGTGTGCTCGTCGTCGTGTTGATCGCCTTCTTCCCGATCGTCAACAACACGCTGTTCGGCCTGCTGTCCGTGGAGAAGAGCCAACACGAACTCTTCACGCTGCACGGTGCGAACAAGTGGACCCGCCTCACGAAACTGCAGTTTCCGGCGGCGATGCCCAATATCTTCGTGGGTCTGCGCATCTCGGCGGGCCTCAGTGTCATCGGTGCCGTCGTCGGTGACTTCTACTTCCGTCAGGGCGGTGTGGTTGGCATCGGTGCCCAGATCGACATCTACCGCGGTCGCCTGTGGGGTTCGGAGCTCGTCGCGGCCATCATCGTGGCGAGCGTTTTTGGTCTTGTCGTGTTCATTGTTTTCGGCTTTCTCTCGAAGAAAGCGATCGGCAAATGGCACACGACAACACGGGGTCAGTGATGTCCCCATCCGCAATACAGCGAGCACCATCCAACAAAAAGGGAGAGCAAATGAAAAGGAAAGCAGCAGCCCTTATCGGCGTGCTGAGTCTGGTCAGTCTTGCCGCGTGCGGTGGAGACGACGGCGAAACGACAGACACGGCTGCGACCGAAGAGACAACGGCGGCGGCAACCGAGGACACCACTGCAGCGACCGAAGAGACCACGGCACCCGCCGCGGAACCCGTGTCGCTTGCCGGCGTGTGCCCCGAGACCGTCACCTTCCAGACCGACTGGAACCCCGAGTCCGAGCACGGATTCCTCTATCAGCTCGTTGGCGACAACTACGAAGTCGATGCTGCGGGCGTTCGCGTCACGGGTCCGCTCGTGGCCTCGGGCGGTGCCGACACCGGTGTGAAGGTTCAGGTCCGCGCAGGTGGCCCGGCAGTGGGCTTCAGCTCGCCGACGTCGCTCATGTACCAGGATCCGGACATCTTCCTCGGCTTCGTCAGCACGGACGGTGCGGTTCAGGACTCGGGTGAGTTCCCGACGATGACCGTCGTCGCGCCGTTCAACATCAACCCGCAGATCATCATGTGGGACCCGGCGACGTATCCCGACGCGAAGACGATTGCCGACCTGAAGGCAACCGGTGCGAAGGTCCGCTACTTCGGCGGTGCCGCGTACATGGAGTACTTCACGGCAAATGGCATTCTCGACAAGGACCAGGTTGACGGCACCTACGACGGCACCCCGGCGAACTTCGTCGCCGACGGTGGCAAGGCCGCACAGCAGGGCTTTGCGACTTCCGAGCCGTACTACTACGAGAAGGTTCTCACCGACTGGGCCAAGCCCGTTGCGTACCAGACGGTGCACGACGCAGGCTGGACTGCCTACGCACAGTCGCTCGGCGGCAAGCCCGAGACCATCGAGCAGTACAAGGACTGCCTGAAGCTCCTCGTGCCGATCATTCAGCAGGCTCAGGTCGACTACGTCGCTGATCCGGCCGAGACCAACACGCTGATCCTCGACCTCGTCAAGCAGTACAACAATGGTTGGCTCTACGACGAAGGCCAGGCTGCAGCAGCAGTCGAACTGGCGATCCAGAACAAGCTGATCGCGAACAGCCCCGACGGCACGCTCGGCAGCTTCGACCTCGACCGCGTCGAAGAGTTCATCAAGATTGCGGTTCCGACGTACGAAAAGATCGGCGCCAAGATGAAGGAAGGCATCACTGCCGCCGACATCGTGACGAACGAGTTCATCGATCCGTCGATCAAGTTGCCCTGATCGGTTGATCAGAAAATGAAGTCGATGGCCCGGGGGAAACCCCGGGCCATCACTCTTCGGGGGAGGTTTCGATGTCGCAGGTGATCGAGATGCTGCGCTTCGAGGTGAGCGCGTCGGACCGCAAGGAATGGCTCGCAGTCGAGCGCCGTGTGTGGACGGGCTTTTTGAAGACGATCCCCGGCTTCCAAAACAAGGAAACCTGGGTGGACGACGACGACCCGGATGCCATCACCGTGGTGATCTGGTGGGAGTCACGAGAGCACTGGGGTGCCGTGACACCAGAGCAGTGCGCGTCGGTCGATCGTGAAATGGGAGAGTGGCTGCGTCCGTGCACGATGCGCTCGTGGCGCGTTGTGCAGGTCGACTGAGTCGGCTCAGCGACCGAAGTTGAAGACGGCGATTTCGCCGAGTGCCGCCACGAAATTCGCCACGGCTGATTCGAACATCGCCTTGCCCATCTCGGCAGTGGCGTGTGTGGGGTCTCCGATGTGACCCTCGGGAAAGAAATCGTTCGACAGCCAGCCGAAGCTGACGGTGCCGCCGAACCTCACGTAGCGGTTGTCGGCCATTTTCTCGGGAATTCTGCGCACCGCTTTCGACATGTCGACGAGGTCGGGACGAAGGTGCAGCATCACCGCGGTTTCGTCGGTGCCGCCGTGAACACCCATCCCCAATTCGCTGGCCGCCGAGGCCCCGCCCTGGTCGGGCGGAATCGATGGATGTGTCGTGAATGTCTGCAAGCCGTGGTGCAGGCGCAATTCACGGTTCGCCACGTTCAACAGGGCCGAGTTGCCACCGTGGCCGTTGAGAAAGACAAGTTTGCGTGCCTGGGTGCGCGCGATGCTGCGGCCGATGTCGTCGAGCACGGCGAGCAGGGTGGTGGGTGAGAGCCACACGGTGCCGGGGGCCCAGGCGTGTTCGTTCGACTTCGTGTACGAAAGGGTGGGAAGCAGCCACACATTCAGGCTCGCGGGTGCGGCCTCAATCGCAGCCTCGGCGACCGCGGTTGCGATCACCTCGTCGGTGTTCAGGGGCAGGTGGGGACCGTGTTGTTCGATTGCTCCGAGCGGTTGGATGAAGATCGACTCGGCGGTGATGCGCCGTTCGACATCGGGACCACGCAGTTCTCCGAGACGTCGTACTTCAGCCATCGAGCCGAGCCTATCCCTGTGGGATACTGCTCTTCATGCCCACGCCATCGCTCGACGTGCGTTTCGATGCCCTCGTCGTGGGCGGTGGGCACAACGGTCTGGTGTGCGCGGCATATCTCGCACAGTCGGGCATGAAGGTTCTCGTCATCGAGGCACGCAGCGAGGTGGGCGGCACTGCGGCCTCCGAATCGTTCGCCGGGGTCACCGTCAACATCTGCAATTGCGACCACCTCACGTTTCGCACGGCGGGAATCACCGACGACCTCGGCCTCGATCGTCATGGTCTGCGATACATCGACGTCGACCCCACGCAACTTGCCACCTCGTGGTCGGACAGGCGTGTGTGGCCGATGTTCCACGATCTCAATCGACAGCTCGAGGTCATCCGACGCTTCTTCCCGAACGAAGTCGAGGGGTACCGGAACTTCGCCAAGGCGGCTATGCCCGTGGTGGAACTGATTCTCGAAGCCGGAAGTCAACCTCCCACGCGACGTTCGCTTGTTGGCAAGGTGCTGGCCAAGCGTGGTCGCGGGGCAACGACGATGCTGAAGTGGAGCAAGATGTCGTCGTCGCAAGTACTGCGGCAGTTCTTCTCGAGCGAGTTGCTCATCGCGCCATCGCTCGTCACCGGGCCCACGGTCTGGGGTGTCTCACCGCACACACCCGGTACTGGTCTCGGAGCACTCGTCTACGCGATGCGCCACGTCGCCAAAGTCGGCCGACCCGTCGGAGGCAGTGGCATGGTGCCGATCTCACTGCGCCGCAGCATCGAATCGAACGGTGGCATCGTTGCGACATCCACGATGGTGTCGGGCATCCTTTGCGAAGGCGATGCCGTGCGCGGAGTCGAACTCGCCGACGGCCGCATCATCGAGGCACCGATCGTGGTCTCGGCATGCAATCCACACGACACTTTCCTCAAGTGGCTGCGCAATCCACCCGCATCCGCGCGACCGTTGGTCGAGAAGTGGCGGAACACGCCGCACTACGAGGGCTACGAATCGAAGATCGATGCTCGCATCACGCGCAAACCGGTTCTACGCGACATCGACGCCGACACGCTGCGCGATCTCGGTGCGGACCCATTGGCTGCGACGATGGTCGTGGCGCCGACGACCGAGGAATTGCACGAGGGATTCGGCAAGATCGCGACGGGCGAGATTCTCGAACGCCCCGCGATGTTGGTGAACCTGCCGTCAGTGGCGGACCCGACGATGTCGAACGGTGTCGACGAGGTTTTCAGTCTCGAAGCCCTCTTTACTCCTTATTCGTTCCGTGGCGGCTGGGACTCGGATGTCGAGCCACGGCGCTGGCTCGAGCTGTACGCCGACCTCGTCGAACCCGGATTCCTCGACACGATCGCCGAATGGCGCTGCATGACGCCGGCGAAGTACGAGAGTGAATTCTTCCTGCCCCAGGGGCATGCCACCAGCTTCGCGGGTGGGCCGCTTGCGGCGCTCCTGAACACGAATCCGGAGCTCACCCGCTACGCGACGCCGGTGAAGGGCCTCTATCTCACGGGCGCGGCGACGTTCCCCGGTGCGGGCGTGTGGGGTGCGAGCGGCAAGAACGCCGCCCTCACGATTTTGCAGCGATAACTGCGATCTCCATTTTCCATTCTGGTCGCGCAAGCGCCGGGACGGTGACGAGTGTGCTCGCGGCAAGGTGGCCCCGGAGAGCGACATCGCGAGCGGCCATGACGTCGCGCAGATCATCGGCAAGTTTCTCCGTCGCCACCACGTACGTCGTGATGGAGACGATGTCGCCGACTCCCATGTTCGCTTCTGCGAGCACCTTCGCGATGTTGTCCCACACCAAAGCGGCCTGATCACCGATCGTGTCGGGCGTCGACCCATCGGCGGCATTGGGCACGACCCCCGACGTGAAGACGAGTCGCGAGCCGCCGGGTACCTCGACACCGTGGGCGTAGGCGGCGGCCGGTGGAGCCATCGATCCGGGTCGCAGTTCGCGGTTCATCTCGGAATGCTCGCAGTACGACATGTCCCGGTCAAGGGTGGCACGCACTCGTGCCCGTCACGGGCTCAAGTAGTTTGGAGTCGTGCGCGACTACACGGTGGGTGGCCCCGAGGCGAGGAACGCCGAGGTGAACAATCTCGTCGAGGCCGACTGGTACAAGCCGCATGTCGACCGTGAAACGATGAAGACGTTGATGGCGCGCAGCAATGGCATCGCCGCGCGCGACACGCTCATCTGGCTGGTGCTCCTCGTCGGTTCCGGAGTGCTCGCCTACATGTCGTGGGGAAGCTGGTGGGCCGTTCCCGCATTCGCACTTTACGGCGTGATGTATGGATCAGCGAGTGACGCGCGTTGGCACGAATGCGGCCACAGAACCGCATTTCGCTCGCGGCACGCAAACGATGTCATCTACCACGTCGCCGCGTTCATGGACTTTCGCGAGCCGATCAGTTGGCGCTGGAGTCACGCCCGCCACCACAGCGACACCATCATCGTCGGGCGTGACCCCGAGATCGCCTTCCAGCGCGGCGCACCGCTGCTGAACACGTTTCTCGAACTCTTTGCCATCCGGACCATCATCGCTGAGTCGAAAAAGTTGTTCCTGAACGCCGTCGGTCGTCCGACTCCCGAGCAGGCCGACTTTCAGCCCGCGGATGAAATGCGCGGCAGCATCCTGTGGTCGCGCATCTATCTCGTTGCGTTCGGCGCTGTGATCGCTTGGTGTGTCGCGGCTGGGTCGGTGTTGCCCGCGATGTTCATCGGACTACCCACGATCTATGGACGCTGGCTCATGGTCGTGTACGGGATCACACAACACGCGGGGTTGGCTGAAGACGTCCTCGACCATCGTCTCAACACGCGCACCGTCATGATGAACCGGATCAACAGGTTCATGTACCTCAACATGAACTATCACCTCGAACATCACATCTTTCCGACCGTGCCCTATCACGCACTGCCGAAGTTGCACGCGGCCGTTGCCGACCAACTCCCGACGCCCCATCGCGGCATTTGGCACGCGGTGCGCGAGATCCTTCCGACGCTCGCCCGCCAGCGCAAGGACCAGACGGTTTCCCTTGCGCGGGTGCTGCCGTGACCGAACCCAACTGGCACGTGGTCGGCGCGGTCGACGACGTGTCACGTGAGGATGTCATCGGGGTCACGGTGGGGGAGAACCAGCTTGCGATCGTGCGCACATCCGACGACAGGTTCTTTGCCGTCGATGGCCTGTGCACACACGGCCGCGCCTCTCTGGCCGAGGGTTTCGTCGACGGCACCGAAATCGAATGCCCGAAGCACAACGGACGCTTCGATGTCACCACGGGTGAAGCCGTGGCGAGTCCCGCCCGAGTGGCGCTGCGCGTCCATCCGTGCCGTGTCAACGACGGCTGCATCCAAGTGCAGTTGTGACGACGGTGGCGTGACGACCCAGTGCGCGCGGTCCTCGTTCACTGTCACCCTGTCGAAGGCAGCTTTTCTTCAGCGCTGAGGGACGCGGCACGGCGCGGCCTGCAGGCCGCCGGCCACGACGTCACGGTTCTCGATCTCTCGGCCGAGTCGTTTCGCTGCGTCATGACGCGCAACGAATGGGAGGCCTACATGGCCGGTGGCGACGGGACTCCCGGCGACATCGTTCGACACGTCGACGCCATTCGCACGGCCGAGATGCTGGTCTTCACCTATCCCACGTGGTGGTCGGGTCTGCCCGCGCAGTTGAAGGGCTGGCTGGAGCGGGTGATGCTGCCGGGTGTCGCCTTCACGATGGAGAACGACCGTATTCGTCCGGCGCTCGGGCATGTTCGGCGCATCATCGTCATCAGCACCTACGGCTCGCCGTGGCCGTACGTGAAAGCCGTGAACGACAACGGCCGACGCACGCTCACGCGCGCAGTGCGTGCCGCCACCGGCTGGCGTGCACGATGTCGGCACCTCGGGCTCTACTCGATGGACACGTCGACAGATGATCAACGCCGACGGTTCATTGCTCGTGTCGAACGGGCCGTCGCGCGATGAGGGTCCTCGTTGTCCACGCCCACCCCTCGTCGGATTCATTCGTCTCGCATCTGCGCGATGTCGTACTCGATGAACTTGCGGCCGGGGGCCACGAGGTCCGACACCACGACCTGTGGGCGGAGAACTTCGACCCCGTGTTCACTGCCGACGAGAAAAACACCCATCTCGGTGACATCACCGAGAAACTCGAGAGGCACCCCTCGCTGGCGAGCCATGTCGCAGATCTGCGCTGGTGCGAGGTCCTCATCCTGGCCCACCCGACCTGGTGGTGCGGCCAGCCCGCGATGTTGAAGGGTTGGTTCGACCGTGTACTAGTGAACGGCGTCGCATGGCGACTACCCGATGGTGCGAACCGCATCGAACCGCTGTTGCGCAACGTGCGCAGGTTCATCACCATCACCACCTACGGCTCGCCCCGATGGGTCAATGCCGTTCAAGGTGAGCCCGGCAAGCGCACCGCGTTGCGGTCGGTTCGTCTCATGTTCGGCGTGCGTTGCCGTGCCGCACGACTTGCGATGTACGGCCTCGACGGCGCATCTCCCCGCCGTCGCAAAGCTTTCGAACGGCGCGTCCGCCGGCGGGTCACACTTTTGCGGCGATGAGGGAAAAGAGGGCGATGAACGCGCCCGAAAAGATTCCGACTGCTGCCCACATGCCGTGGACGAGCGAGTCGATCCGTCTGTCGACGGCCGCGAACCGCGTGTTCATTTCACCTCTCAACTGATCAATGTCAGATTTGAGGGCGACCGCAGACCAGCCGCTGGGAGGCAGATGTTCCATCAACGTGTCGGCCACTGGTTCCCCCAATCGGTTGCGAAGTTCCTTGTGCATTTCGTATCGAGCAGACTCACTGATGGCCATGGTAGTTCCCTTCGAACTCTGGTGTATCGCCGTGCAGATGTGTGCGGCCGCGCACTCGAGTCGGCAAGCCACGGGGTCGTGATGTGCGACGATTGGGCGGGGGAACAATGACGGCACACAGTTTCGAACAGGACGGGAAAGCAACGGTCGTTGCACCCAACGGTGCGCGTGTGCATCGCGACCATCTCGCACAGAACGATGTGATTCACCGGAACCTGTACGAGGTTCGTCCCGGTGTGTGGTGCTTGGTCGGAAACGGATTGTCGAACCAGACCTTCGTCGATGCCCCCGAGGGCATTGTTGCCTTCGATACGGGTGACTCCGTGCAGGAAATGGCGGCGGCCCTCGCCGAACTTCGCCGTCACACCAGCCGCCCGATTGCGGCCGTTGTGTACACCCACTTCCATTACGTCGATGGAACAACCGCCGTTCTCGATGAGGCAAACCACGCGAAGCCCCTGCCGATTCACGGGCACCGACGCATCGCGCTCAACAAGGTGCGTGCATCAGGTGAGGTCGGTCCCGCGTACTCGCGGGGGCTCGTCGAGCAATTCGGCATCGTGATGCCAAACGAAGGTCCCGACGCATTGGTGAACGTGGGTCTTGGATTCCACTACCGCAATCCGGCCCACAGTCCCGCGACGCCCGGTCACATACCGGTCACACATGAGCTCCCCACCGAGGGCGAGATGTCGATCGCCGGCGCGCGAGTGATCGTAAAACATTCCCCGAGCGACAGCGACGACTCGGTCAACTTCTTCTTTCCCGACCTTGGTGTATGCGTTCACAACACCGTCTGGCCCGCGCTGTTCAACGTCTTTCCGATCCGCGGAGAGGAGTACCGCGACCCTCGCATCCTCATCCCGGGTATCGAGCAGATCATCGAATGGGCCCCCGAGTACCTGGTGGGAACGCACGGCCCCCCTCTGTCGGGCCGCGACAACATTCGGGCGATCTCCGAGCGCTACCGCGACTCGATCCAATTTCTCTGGGACCAAACCGTTCGCGGCGTGAACAAAGGATGGACGGCCGGCGAGACAGCCAGTCGGGTCACCCTGCCTTCGTTGTTCGACGTCGACTATCTCACGAGCGAGCGTTACGGCGTCGCCGAGCATCACGTTCGCCAGATTCTCGTCGGATTGCGTGGTTGGTTCGACGGCGAGGAGTCGAAACTTTTCCCCGCTCCACCCGAGGAGAGATTCGAGAAATTGATTGCAGGATTCGGTGGACGCGACGTCGTCGCGAACAAGGCAAGCGAAGCCTTCGACAACGACGACGTACGGTGGGGAATCGAACTTGCGACGTGGCTCGCCCGTTCGGCTGCTGCAACCGACGCAGACAGGAATTTGCTCGCGCGCGGTCTGCGTCTCGTCGCCGAACGTACGCCTGCAGCGAACATTCGCAACTGGGCGATCACGCGGGCACGCCATCTCGACGGCCAAACACCGATGGATCGCTACATGCGCCACGGCTTTGGCTCGAAGTCGGTTGCGCATGTCGACTCCGTCGAACTGATTCACACCATCCGTGTCCTGCTCGACCCCGCATGGGCGGCGGGTGTCCGTGCGCATGTGTGCTTTGTCATCGACGGTGAGTCGGCAGGACTGTTGATTCGGAATTGTGTGGCTGTCCCCACAGATGGTCGCGGTGCGGATGCGAGCGTCTCGATGACCCGCGCGACCTTGATCGCCGTCTTGTCGGGCAAGCAGCCGTGGTCTGCGGCAGACATCGAGGTCGATGGCGATCGCGGGATCGTCGATTCCGTGCGTCGATGTTTCGATCACGAAGGCCTGAGAGGATGACGACACAGTGACGATGCCCACGGGCCCCGATCTGCCGTTTCCGACGCCGCCGTTCGGCGGAACCCTTGGTCGCCTCATCGACGAGTCCGAGCCGTCGCGTCCCGAGGTGCCGTTGCCGGCATCCGACGCGCCGAACATCTTCATCGTGTTGCTCGACGACGTCGGCTTCGGGACATGCGGAACCTTCGGTGGACCCGTACCGACGCCGGCACTCGACCGTGTCGCGGCAAACGGCCTTCGGTTCAACCAGTTCCACACGACGGCTTTGTGTTCACCAACGCGTGCGGCACTGCTGACCGGTCGCAACCATCACGCCGTGCACATGGGAAACATTCCCGAAGGGGCGAGCGGCTTTCCCGGATACGACTGCATCATTCCGAAAGAAGCGGCGACGGTTGCCGAGATCCTCAAGCAGTACGGCTACTCGACCGGCGCATTCGGAAAGTGGCATCTGACCCCGGCACATGAACAGTCGCTGTCGGGCCCGTTCGACCGATGGCCGATGGGCCTCGGGTTCGAACGCTTCTACGGCATTCTCAGTGCGGAGGCGAGCCAATACGAGCCACCCATGTTCGACCAAAGCACGCCGGTGATGCCGTACGAGGGCCGCGACGACTACCACATGAGCGAGGACATCGCACAGCGTGCAATCGATTGGATTCGTCTGCAACGCGGCACGAACCCGCACCGGCCGTTCTTCGCATACCTTGCGACGGGAGCGATGCACTGCCCGCACCACGTGTGGCCGTCGTACATCGCGCGCTTCAAGGGTCAGTTCGACGATGGTTGGGATGCATTGCGCGAACGCATCCACGCACGACAACTCGAACTCGGCGTCATCCCACCCGGCACCACCCTGACACCCCGTCCGGCTGAAGTCCCTTCGTGGGACGAGTACCCCGACCGCTACAAACCCGTTGCCGCGCGTTTGATGGAGGTCTTCGCTGGGTTCATGGCGCACACCGACGAACAAGTCGGGAAGTTGCTCGGGGCCCTCGACGAGATGGGCGAAACCGACAACACGCTCTTCATCTACATCACGGGCGACAACGGTGCCTCGGCGGAAGGAACCGTCAACGGTGCGTGGAGTGCGCCGTCCTTCCAGAACGGTCTGCCGGAGGACCCCGAGTGGTTGCTCGAACACATCGACGACTTCGGGTCGGCCAAATGCGAGAACCACTTCAACCTTGCTTGGGCCTGGGCGCTCGATTCGCCGTTCCAATGGATGAAGCAGATCGCGTCACACTTCGGGGGTACCCGCAATGCGGTGGCGGTGCAGTGGCCGCGTCGCATCACCGACGCCGGTGCACTTCGTTCGAACTTCCACCACGTCACGGACATCTTTCCCACGTTGCTCGATGCCGCAGGAATCACCGCACCCGCACACGTGAACGGCCTGCCACAGATGAACATCGACGGCGTGTCGATGCTGCCGACGATGATCTCGCCGTCGGCGCCGGAGAATCACCTCACTCAGTACTTCGAGATGTTCGGCAACCGCGCGATCTATCACGACGGTTGGATCGCCTCGTGTTTCCACGGGCGGGTTCCCTGGAGACGTTTCGACTCTGTTCCCTTCGACGGACCACAGGAGAAGTGGGAGCTCTACGACATTCGCAACGATTTCTCACAGGGCAACGACCTTGCCGCGGTGCACCCCGAGAAACTCGCCGAACTTCTCGATCTTTTCGATCGCGAGGCGCGCCGCAACAACGTTTATCCGTTGAAGGAACCCGGCCAGAGCTTCGGTCCGAAGTTCGCCGTTCACGACGCCCTGCGCGGTCTCACCACGATGACCTACACAACGGTGCACTACCGCATGCCCGAACGTTCCGTGGTCAACCTGAAGAACTGTTCGTTCCGCATCACTGCCGACATCTCGGTGACACAAGACGACTATGAAGGTGTCATCGTCGCTCAGGGTGGCAACATGGCGGGGTGGTCACTCTTTGTCGGAGCGGACGGGCGCCCGCGGTACCACTACAACTGGTTCGGTCATCAGCACTTCATCGCCGTTGCAAATGAACCATTGACTCCGGGCAGACACATCGTTCGACTCGACCACGCGTACGACGGCGGCTTCGGTGGCGGGGGAGAGTCGGTGCTCAGCATCGATGAGAGGCCCGTCGGTCACGTACGCATCGAGCGATCTGTACCCGTGATCTTCTCCATCAGCGGCGAAACTTTCGATGTTGGCCTCGACACAGGGGCCCCCGTCGGTGACTACCCACACGTGTATCGATTCGCCGGCGACATCCACGGGGTCACGCTCGAACGACTGAGCGAGCCCCCCGCACACATCAAGGAATTGATTGCAGACGCCGAGTTCCGGGCCAGCCTCGCGGTGCAGTAGTTCCGTCGTCCGAACTGCGAGCCGAGAGCCTGCATACTGTCGGTATGTCCGGTGACCGTGAAATGCCCGAGGTACTCACCGAGATCGTCGCGCGTTGCGGATCCCCGCATGAGTGACTCGGGGGAGGGCACCGCCAGCGGTGACTATGACAACGAAACCGCCGGCCTCGAAGAAAAGCTGCTCGAAGGAAAATTGGCCAGCATCGACCACGCCGTCAGCGAAGACCTTCTTGTCGATGGATCCGAAGCCAGCCTCGACGAGTGGGAGGCCGACGGAGGTCGTCGATGCGGCGACCCAATGACAAGCTGAAGTTCGATCTTCAGGATCCCGCGATGGGGGTCAATTCGTCGATTTCGGACTGCTGAGTAGCAATGATTTCCTCGGCAAGTTTCTTCGTTGCGGGGTTCACACCACCGGCCAGCACCTCGTTTGCCATGGCGACCGCACCTTTGTGGTGAGCGATCATCGCTTCTGCCCACCGGGAATCGAATGCGGGTCCCGTGAGTTCCGCAAGTTCGTCGAGTTCCTCGACACTCAGCATTCCCTCCATCATCGACCCGTGATCCATGCCGTCATCCGGCGTGAGTGGCGCTTCCCAGTTGGCGAGGAAATCCTTCATCGTCGCGATCTCGGGGTCTTGCGCGGCCTTGATTCGGGTCGCAAGGTCCTTGATCGCCTCACTCGCGCCAATCGCCGGATCGATCGCGATGTCGGCCATCTCGATCGCCTGCTCGTGGTGCGGAATCATCATTTGGGCGAACATCACATCATCGTCGTTGAAATCGCCCGCAGATTCTGTCGTACCTGCCGCGGCGCTGTCGACGGTTTGGGGTTGAGAGTTGGACGCTGAATCAGATGATCCACCGCAGGCTGAGAGCAGCGACGCCACGACAAGGGCACCGAGTGTGATTCGCGTCTTCATGTCGTCTCCTTGATCGATGGTGAGAGAATTGTAACGAGTCAACGCACGGGCTGCGTCAAGGTCAGCCCGGAGTCACAGCGACGAGGATCGCGGTGATTGCGAGAACACCGAATCCAAACACAACTTCGGTGGTTGTTGCGCGCAACAAAAGGTCACGGGGCCTTTCGTTGTTGGTCACGCCGGCAGTGCGGTGGCGGCGCAACGTCTCTCTGTTGCGGGCAGCAAGACGAATCATCACGGCAACGGCCGCGATTTTTGCGATCAGCAAAAGTCCATGTGCATTCGACAGAAGGTTGACGGGATTTCCGTGGAGCCTCACCGTTTGAACCACGCCGGTCAATGCAATGACAGCAACTGCGCGTTGAGCGACGAAGCTGAAGCGAGAGAAGGCATTGACTGCACTTGTCGCATCCACGGATGGAACGACAATCAGAATGAGTGCGACAAGACCGCCCAACCAGATCGCAATTGCCGCAGTGTGTGCGACGTCCACGGGTACTCCCAGCAACGGCGCAGCCTGAGATCGCGAGTGGCCGCCATACGCGAGCGACACCAGATATGCAACCGAGATGATGCAAATCGGAGTCGTCAGTGATCGCACCGCAAGAGCCATGCGCAGGGACATCGTGACAAGCCACGCAAGCGCCAAACCCGCGACGACGCGGAGCAAGAGCATCCCACCTGCCGTCATCGACAGTGCATCCGCCGCAGCGGACAAGAAGCCCTCTCCTCCCGTACTGATGTCATTCGCGAAGATCAAAAACTGTGCGGCCGGAGCCGCCGCAAGGATGCCCGCAGCCCACAATGCCAGCTTCCGGCCGCGGCGGGTCATCAGTGCTCCGGATGCAATGTCGAACTCGGCGAACAACAGGCCGCCGAGGAGAACGATTGCCGCGAAGTTGGCGAAGCGGAGTGCGACACGGATTGCGTCAGGTGCGCCAGCGGTGTCGTCGGTCGCGGCGTCAGAATTGGGCGTGGTGGGTACCGGAGCCACCCCCATTTCGTCTTGAATAGTGAAAGAAACGCGCCCGGAGATCACATGGCCATCGGTACCGACCAGGCGCCATCGGGCGGAAATCGCACCGTTCAGTCCGGACGGCATCGTAAAGACGATCACGCGATCAGTCGCACCATGTTGTGGGCTGGCCAAGGCAATCCGACTGCCATCACCGTTGATGATCGACCCTGATGCAGATTCGAGTGGCACTGATTTGTCGAATGTGACCGACCAAGTTGCCGGGGTCGACGTCAGAATTTCGCCGTCACGAGGTGAGCTGTCGATGAACGTGTTGTGAGCCGAAGCGGGGGATGCACCAAACAGGCCGCCAACCAGGACCGCGACGATTCCCGCAACGATGAACACGATCTTCCGTCGCACGCCGCACCTCCCCGAATCGTCGAACTTGTGCGAACCCTAGTCACGCGGCTCTTTGCACCCGCCCGCTGGAAAAATGAACTTTCGAACTAGCCTTCACAACTGGTCGGTTCGGCACCTTGGGCGAGTTTCGCTCCGGGTTCGGCTCCGCCCCCGCCCCTTTAGCTCAGTTGGTAG
>JBBANY010000041.1:0-19746 GCA_040401695.1 Ilumatobacteraceae bacterium | reverse complement strand
CAGACGGTTGTTGTCGTCGCGATGAATCGAACGAATGGCCGTGTCACGGTCTTGGGGTTCGAGCTTGATGATGCGGACACGACCAAAGTTCGCGCCTGTGCCCTGCACGTATTTCGCCAACGTCGGTGCCTTCGCCGCGTTCGAAGTGAATATTGCACCCTTGTCGGGCTTGCCCTTGTCCCAGAATCCGCGACAGTCGAGTTCACCATCGGCCGACGCGATCGGCGCGAAGTTCGTGTCGCCGCCGCTCTTCCAGTCCATGTACTCGAGCGACTCCCACTCGACGGACGGCACCGTGAAGTCGATGGGCTTCAATGCCACGAAACCCGTGTCGTCGAGCGCCGGCATTCGGTAGTGGCCGCTCTGCAGCGGAATCTTCACCGACCAGTGGTCGAGCGTCGGCCAGAACGTCGTTGCCATGCTCTCCAGTGTAAGGCTCTACGGCTTCGCAGTGGTGTTGGGAATGACCGCAACGAAACCCGTTGCAGACGGAAGTTTCAACATGTCCCCCGCATCGAGTTTGTCGGGATCGTCGAGGTTGTTGAGGTCGATGATTTCCTGCATGTCGAGGTTGAATTTCTGTGCGATCGAGAACAGCGACTCACCCGGCATCACCGTGTAATCGGACGGTGGCGCGGATGTCGTGGTTGTCGATGCGGGCACCGTCGTCGACGTCGACGTCGACGTTGTGGTTGTCACCGCCGAGTCGTCGCCACCGATGAAAGACGCCGCTACGGCCGCCAATGAGAACACGACCATTCCCGCCGCCAACGACCACTGAAGACGTCCCTGCAGAACCATCACAGCGATGGTATGTCAGACACTGCGCCATGCGATGGCATGGGCGATCGACACGAACTTTTCGCGCACGTCCTCACGCAGGTCGAGGACGTCGAGTGAACGTACGGCGGATTCGGTGAGTGCGCCGATCTTCGATTCGACGGACGCAAGCGCACCCGTTTCCACGATGACGCGCCGAATGTCGTCGATGTGCGATGCATCGAGGCCGGGGCCCCCGATGCGGTCGAGCACCGAACGCTGTGCGGGAGATGCCGCCGCGATCGCCTCGGCCACCAGAGCGGTCGGCTTCGATTCCCGCAGGTCATCGCCGGCGGGCTTGCCGGTGACGTCAGGTTCACCGAACACGCCGAGGATGTCATCGCGCATCTGGAACGCCACACCCAGGGCCACCCCGTAACCGGACAATGCGTCGAGTACACCATCCGCAACGGCCGGGTCGGCAATCAACGCACCGATGTGCAGCGGCCGCTCGATCGTGTACTTCGCGGTCTTGAACAAACCGATGCGCTCGGCGGTCGCCGACGTGAAGTCGCGACGTGCCGAACCGACGACGTCGAGGTACTGCCCGATATTCACCTCGAGCCGCATCTGCGCCCACGTCTCGCGCACGCGCGCAGACATCGCTTCCATCAACTGGTCGGCATACACGTAGGCAAGGTCACCGACGAGAATCGCCACTCCGTCACCGAAACGCACCGCGTCACCGGCCAACGCACCTTCGCGATGCAGCCGTGCGTGACGAACGTGGGTGGTTTCGCGCCCACGACGCGATGCCGAAGCATCGATGACATCGTCGTGGAACAGCGCCATCGCATGAAGCATCTCGAGCGCCGCGCCTCCCCGCACGACATCGGCGTGCGGTGCACCACCGCCGGCGAGTGCGCCGAGCAGGCAGAAGGCCGGGCGCATTCGCTTGCCGCCTCCGAGCACGAGCGCGCGCAATTCACCGAAGAGAACGACAAGGTCGGGGTTGTCGGACGTCCAGCGCAGCTCTTCGCGTTCGATCAATGCGGCGAGTTCGGCCTCGACATCACGGGCCAATTCGCCCACGAAGGCGGGAATGTCAGCCTTTGGCATCGATTTCGCCGACGACCTGTTCGACGTGCAGACGCGCATCGCCGATCTTCGAACGACAATGCTTGATGAGCGCGGCGGCACGCTTCACGCGGTCGGCAAGTACGTCGACGTCGATTGTCTCCGACTCGAGTCCGTCGAGAATGTCCTCGAGTTCGGCAACCGCATCGGCGTAGCCCAACGACTCGATGTCGGCATCCGACTTCGCCTTCGAGGTCTTCTTCCCATCAGCCATTTGCCGCGTCCTTTCCGGTCACCGTGCTGGTGATTGTGCCGTCGGCAACCGTGGTCACCAACGTCTCGCCTTCCTTTGCCTGTTTCGTCGAACGCAGCGTGCTGCCATCGGCAGTGCGGGTGATGCTCCATCCGCGGGCCATCGTGTTCACGGGATCGAGCAGCCTCGCCCGCGCGTCGAACACCGACAGATTCCGCTCGGCCCCGGAGAGAATGGCGCCGGGACGAGTCGCCAATTGCTGTGTCACGAGGGCAAGGCGGGTGTTCGCCCGCTCGACGGCCCCAACTGCCATGGTTCTGATTCCGCCTGCTCGTTCGAGCAGCCGTGCCTCGGCGACGTCGAGAAGTCCGCGGGTGTGACGTGCGATCGATTGCCAGCCCGACTCGGCGGCATCGATCATCGCCTGAACGTGATCGATCAACGCGGCGGCACATGCAGTCGGCGTGGTGTAGTTCGCATGGGCCACCTCGTCGGCGATGCTGACGTCGATTTCATGGCCGAGGCCGGTGATGACGGGCAACGGTGACTGTGCGATCGCCACCGCGATTGCCTCGGCGTCGAAACACGCAAGGTCGGTCTTCGAGCCGCCGCCGCGAACCATCATGATCACGTCGATGTCGTCGCGTGCGCCGAGAGCCCACAGCGCGTCGACTATCTGGGGCACTGCCACGTCGCCCTGCACGCGCACGTTGGCGACCTTCAACTGGAAGGGAAGACCCGAGGCCTCGAACCTGCTGTGGATGTCGTGCCAGGCCGCCGTACCCACGCTGGTGATGACGCCGATACGCAGGGGCAGATCGGGAAAGTCGCGATTGCGGTTCTCGTCGTAGAGACCGGCCGCCTTGAGTTTCTTCACCAGTTCGTCGCGTGTGGCCTGCATGTCGCCAAGGGTGAAGCGCGGGTCGATCGATGTGACAACGAGGCTGAACTTGCCCGCCGCGTCCCACACTTCCGGCTTGCCGAAGACCCGCACCTTGATTCCGTCTTCCATTGCAACGCGGTGCTCGCGCAGTTTGTTGTTCACACGCACGAGGTTGTCGTTGAACAACGACAACTCGAGCGTGCCAACGGATTTTCCGTTCTTGTTCTCCACGAGTTGGCAGTACGCATTGCGTCCGACCACGCGCCACTTCACGACCTCACCCTGCACCCACACCCCGGGGCGAAATTCGCGCGTGAGCACACGGTTGACGGACTTGATGAACTCGCTGACGCTCAGCGTCCCGTCGGTAGAGCGCTCGTCTTCGATCTCGTCTTCGAAGTCGTCGTCGTCGAAGTCGTCTTCGAAGGAACTCACGAAAGAATCCCCTCGGCTGAGCCGGCACGCACCTGCGCCGCATACAGTCCGTCGCGTTCCATCAACTCCTCGTGGTTGCCCGACTCGACGATGCGTCCCTGGTCGAGAACCACGATGCGGTCGGCGCTGCGCACGGTGCTCAGACGGTGCGCGATGACCAGCGCCGTTCGACCGCGCAGAGCCTCGTCGAGAGCGGCCTGGACCGCGGCCTCGTTTTCGTTGTCGAGATGGCTCGTCGCCTCGTCAAGCACCATGATCGCCGGATTCTTCAGCAACAGACGCGCGATCGCGAGACGCTGTTTCTCACCACCCGACATGCGGTACCCACGTTCGCCAACGACGGTCCGGAATCCGTCCGGCAGTGCATCGATCGTGTCGATGATGCGCGCCGCGGTGCACGCCGCGCGCAACTCCTCGTCACTCGCATCGGGTTTGGCGTAGCGCAGGTTGTCGCCGATCGATTCGTGGAACAAGTGCGGATCCTGCGACACGACTGCAATGGCGGAACGCAAAGAATCGAGCGTCAGCGAGCGCACGTCGTGACCGTCGATCGACACCGCACCCGCCGTCACGTCATAGAGGCGCGGCACGAGTGCCGCGAGAGTGCTCTTGCCTGCACCGCTTGCGCCGACGAGAGCGACGGTCTCCCCCGGTTCGACGCGTAGCGAGACCCCCTGCAGCACGTCGGTGTCGGGATCGCTCCCCTGCATCACGCCCGCGGCCTCGAGCGACGCGATCGACACGTCACGGCCGGCGGGATACCTGAACACGACGTCGCGGAGTTCGATCGCGCCCTTCGCCTCGACGAGGTCGACCGCGCCGGGCGAGTCGGTGATCATCACCGGAGCATCGAGCACCTCGAAGACCCGCTCGAAACTGACGAACGCAGTCATCACTTCGATTCGTGAATTCGTGAGCCCGGTCAGGGGCTGATAGATCCGCTGCACGAACGCAGCCATCGCAACCAGTGTTCCGGCCGAGATGTCTCCGTCGACCACGAGATACGCACCGACGCCGTAGATCGCGGCGGCACCGAGTGCACCGACCAAACCGAGCGCCACGAAGAACACCCGGCCGTAAAGCGCGGAACGCACACCGATGTCTCGCACACGTCCGGCCCGCCGACCGAAAGCGTCGACTTCATCCCGATGCCGCCCGAAAAGTTTGACGAGCAGGGCACCCGACACGTTGAATCGCTCGGTCATCTGGGTGTTCATCTCGGCGTTGAGACCCATCTGCTCGCGCGATATCTCCTGCAGTTTCCGGCCGACACGCTTGGCCGGAAGAATGAAGAGCGGCAGCACCACGAGCGACAGAGCGGTGAGCCTCCATTCGAGAGCGATCATCGCTGCGAGAGTGGTCGTGAGTACGACCACGTTCGACACGACACTGCCGAGTGTCGTGGTGACCGCCGTCTGTGCACCAACGACATCGTTGTTCAGACGACTGATCAATGACCCGGTCTGCGTGCGCGTGAAAAACGCGATCGGCATCTGCTGAACCTTGTCGAACAACGCAACGCGCAGGTCGTAGATCAAACCCTCGCCGATACGCGACGAGTACCACCGCTGCACGATGGCGAGCAGCGCATCACCCAGTGCAGCGGCAACCAGAACTGCCGCCAGCACCGTGATGAGTCCCTTGTCAGCATCGGGAATCGCGGTGTCGAGAATTGCACGGAACAAGAGCGGCGGGGCGAGCGCCAGCAGGGCTGACACGAGAATGGCCCCGAGAAAGCCCGCGATCGACCATCGGTAGGGTCGCGCAAAGGTCCACACCCGACGCAGCGCCTGTCGGCCGAGCTTCGCGCCGGCGACGGCACTTGCGTCACCCGGCAGCATCATGTGTGGGTTCATGCGCACCCTCGTGAGGTTAGAGGTCGTAACCTACGAACTCATGCGTCGGCCGTCTCCCATTCGGTCACTCATCCGCGTCTCGATCGCGGTCGTCGTCACCGCCATCATGGTCTCGGCGTGCGGGTCGGGCGACTCGACGGTGGCAACCACCGTCTCGACCGACGAAGTTGCCGCAAGCAACGACGTCACCACGGTCACGGACTCCGACTCAACCACATCCTCGGTCGCTCCCGAGTCAACGGTCGCGGCGTCGAGTTCCGTGCCTCAACCACCCGTCCAACCCATCACATGGTCGGCGTGCCCGCGTTCGGCAAAAGTGAAGTGCGCGACCCTCGAGGTGCCGTACGACTACGAGAACCCGTCGCTTGGTTCGTTCACCCTCTCCGTTCGCATGCGACCCGCCGGCAAGTCGCCGTCGGTCGGACCGCTCTTCGTCAACCGCGGTGGCCCCGGCGCCGAAAGCGCCTCGATGGCCACCGAGGCCGACTTCTATTTCTCGCAGAAATTGCTCGACAACTTCGACATTGTTGCGTTCGATCCACGCGGTACGGGCGCGTCCGAACCGTTCGTCGACTGCGTCGATGAAATCGACCCCTACTTCACCGCCGACATCACGTACGACTCACCCGAGGAACGCAAAAGGTTGATCGACGATGCACAGGCCTTCAACGATGCGTGCCAAGCCAAGAGCGGCGAGATCCTGCCCTACATCTCGACCGTTGCAAGTGCACGCGACATCGACACGCTGCGACGCGCGCTCGGTTACGAGAAGATTTCGTACTTCGGGTTTTCCTACGGAAGTGAACTCGGTGCGACGTGGGCAAACTTCTTCCCCGACACGGTGCGTGCGGCGGTGTTCGACGGCGCGAGTGACCCCAACGCGTCGTATCTACAGGCTGGTCTCGATCAAGCCGCCGGATTCGAGCGTGAACTGAACGCGTTCTTCGCGGATTGCGCGACTCGCAAGACCTGCGCCGCCTACAACAACGGAAATCCCGCGGGACTCTTCGACGAAATGATTCGCCGCACCGAACGCGACCCGCTCTTCGTCAGCGACAAGCGGACCCTCGTCACCTCGACCGTCGCGTACACCGCAGTCGTCGACGCGATGTATTCGTCTGCATTGTGGCCGACGCTTGCCGAGGCAATCGCCGATGCAACGAAGAAACCCATTGCCGACGGGACCGGACTCCTTGCTCTCTACGACGACTACTACCAGCGACGACCCGACGGCAGTTATGACAACCTTCTCGAAGCCTTCATTGCGATCAGTTGTCTGGACGACAACGGTGACGAGACGGTCGACGACGTCGAGGCACAACTGCCCAAGTTCGAGGCGATCGCACCTCGACTCGGCAGATTCTTCGCAATCGGCTACAACTGCGCTCTCTGGCCGGTGAAGTCGAAGCCAAAGTCGCCCGTTTCGAACATCGCCGCCGGACCCATCGTCGTCGTCGGAACAACCGGAGACGCCGCCACGCCACTCGAGTCCTCACGCAAGATGGCCGCCGCCCTCACCGACGGCCGACTGATCGTCGTCACGGAAGACCAACACACCAGTTACGGCACCAGCGAGTGCGTCACCGACCGCGTCGACGCCTATCTCGTCGAGTTCGAGATTCCGGAGAAGGAATCCACCTGCGCATGAAAAAAGCCCGCCTCTCGGCGGGCTTTCTGGCGGAAGAGGTGGGATTTGAACCCACGGTGGGCACAAACCCACAACGGTTTTCGAGACCGTCCCATTCGGCCGCTCTGGCACCCTTCCGTTCGGGAACGCTATCGGCGTTCGGCGAAAAAATCGGACAGCAGTGCCGAACACTCGGCGGCAAGAACGCCGTGGCGGAACGGCGGATTGTGGTTGAGACGCGGATCGGCACACACGTTGTACAGGCTCGAGGTGGCACCGGCCTTCAGGTCGGCGGCACCGAAAACCAGGCGACCGATGCGGGCATTCAACAGAGCGCCGGCACACATCACGCAGGGCTCGAGTGTGACGTACAGGGTGCAATCATCGAGTCTCCAGCGCCCGAGGCGCGCGGCAGCATCTTGCAGAGCAAGCACCTCGGCATGTGCCGTCGGGTCGCCCGACTTCTCACGCTCGTTGTGTCGCGAAGCGATGATCTCTCCGTTGTGCACCACGACGGCACCGACCGGAACATCGCCGTGTGCAAGCGCCATCTTCGCCTCGCCCAGTGCATCGCGCATCGCCTGCTCGTCGGTTGCGAGCTCGGCGCTTGACATTTCGTTTGTTGCCACCTCGGGCAATGTAGTCAACAAAACCTTGGTGTTACGTTTCGGTCATGGCAGAGACACTTCCCACGATCGACCTGGCGTCGTTCGCACGAGGGTGCGAGATCTCCGATGCCGCCCGTGAGCAGGCTCGTCTGCTCGACGAAACCTTCCGCCACACGGGTTTCATCCTTGCCAAGAACCACGGAGTCTCGCCCGCCACCAAGGCCGCGATGCTCGCAGCCTCGCGTGCATTCTTCGACGAACCGGTCGAGGCCAAGAACGCGATCGCGATCGGAAAGTCGAATTGCCATCGTGGATACGTCGGTATCGCCACCGAAACCCTCGACGACAAGAACACGATGGCGGGCGACCTGAAGGAAACCCTCGACACCGGCATCGACCATGCTGCCGATCATCCGGAGGTGCTGAAAGGCACTCCGCTCCACGGGCCGAACCAACTTCCGTCGACTCCGGGCTTCAGGGCCGCCTACGACGCCTACTTCACCGAGGCAGTCGATGCCGCCGAGCGAATGATGCGTGCGATGGCCGTCGCGCTCGACCTGCCACTGGAGCATTTCATGTCCCTCGGCGAGACGATCTACAACCTGCGCCTCATTCACTATCCGAAGCAGGAAACCGTCGCGCCGATCGCAGGCCAGATGGGCTGTGGGGCGCACACCGACTACGGGTCGATCACCTTGTTGTCCGACGACGGCGTCGGTGGTCTGCAGGTGATGAAGCGCGGTGGCGAGTGGATCGACGTTTCGATTCCCGAAGACCATCTCGTGGTGAACATCGGCGATCTGATGGCGATTTGGACCAACGACCGCTGGGTGTCGAACCCCCATCGTGTGATCAATCCACGCCAGACCGACCGTTACTCGATTCCGCTTTTTGTCACTCCGCCCTACTGGGCGAACATCGAGTGCCTGCCCTCATGTCTGCCTGCGGGACAAAAACCCAAACACGCTCCGATGCTGTCGGGGCCGTATCTCTTGGCTCGCTTTGATTCCACGCACAGCTATCGCAACGAGTTGCTCGCCGAGTTCAACAACGTCTGAATTTTCTGGCGGAAGAGGTGGGATTTGAACCCACGGACCCCTTGCGAGGTCACAGCATTTCCAGTGCTGCCGATTCGGCCGCTCTCGCACTCTTCCGGATACTTGTATCGAGTGTCGCAGGCTATCCACCTATAGCCTGACTCCAGCAGCAAGTGAGGTGGCGGTCGGGTCCTGTGCAACGTCGGCCCGGTCAACCAGGTCAGGGCGGGAACGCAGCAGCCTCCACCGGATCAGGCGTGTGCCGCAGATCGCCTGGCCGTCACCTCAGTTGTTACCTGAAGAGTTGTGACGAGCGGCCAGAGCGTCGGCTTTCTTCGAAAGATTGGGCTGACCCAATTCGTTTGCCAAGTCTGCAAAGTCGCTCGTCGGTCCCGACCAGCGCCACTCGGCGACACTTCCCACGGGAACGTCGGTGACGATCGTTGCAATGCGCTTGAACAAAGCGGCGGCCTCGCGATTGTCGCGCAACGTTGCAGCCAGTTTCGCTGCGCCGCGAACTTGAACACCCCACTTCGTTTCATCATCGGGAATCGCTTCGATCGTTTTCCATTTCGCCAACACCGTCGACGCGCTCTTGGCGCCCCAACCCTGCAAACCCGGAAACCCGTCAGACGTGTCACCAACCAAGCCGAGATAGTCGGCGATCGACTCGGGCCCCACCCCGAACTTCTCGCGGATCGCCGCGTCGTCGATGATGGCGTTGTTCCGTCTGTCGAACTGCACGACGCGCTTGCCCACGACGCACTGGCCGAGATCCTTGTCGGGCGACAGCATCAACACCTGCTTCACTCGCTTGTCGCCCGCCGCCACTCGCGCCGCGCTTCCCAACGCGTCGTCGGCTTCGTACTCTTCCATCGCCCACACGGTGACACCCAAGGCGCGCAACGCGTCTTCGAGCAATGGTATTTGGTGCAAGAGAACGGGCTCCATTCCCTCACTCGTCTTGTAACCGTCGTACAAATCGTTGCGAAAACTCTCGATCACATGGTCGGTGGCCACACCGACGTGTGTCGCACCATCAGAAATCAGCTGCAGCGTCGACGACAACACACCGATCGTTGCCGCCAGCGGTGGCGGTTCGCTGTGCCGCACGGCTTGGCCGTAGTGCTGCCGATACAGCTCGTACGTCCCATCAACCAGATGAACACGCATCACAACGAGGCGATCGGAACCTTTTTCACGTTGATCAGACGTTCCAGTTCGTGGCGCTTGATCTTCCAGCCGTCCTTCGTGCGGACCATTTCGTCGTTGTACGCGGCCCACAAAACAAAGAGATGGTCGGGGTCGCTCGGCAGTTCGTGCGTCGCCTGAACGTAACTGCGCAATGTTCCGGTGTCTCCGTTCACGGTGACCTGGATGTTGCCGATCATGTGTTGTGTACGGCCGTACTTGTTGCGCGCCGCCGACACCCATTCGCGGTACTCGGCAAGACCCTTGATTGACCCGGCACTGAACCCGGCAACTTCCACGTCGTCGGTGAAGCAAGTGCAGTAACGGTCGTAGTCGCACTGGTCGATGGCATCCGCATAACGGATGATGACGTCGCCGATGGCGAGACGGTCTTCGAGTTGGCTCATGGCGCGAGCCTAATTGTCAGACCCCTTGGGTATGGTTACGTCATGGACCGCATCACCGTGAATCCTCGCCAAATGGGCGGGGAGCCGTGCATCAGGGGGCTCCGCATCCCTGTCGCAACGGTTCTCGGGATGTTGGCCGATGGGATGACCCCGGATGAGATCGTGGCCGAACTGCCACCACTTGATCGTGACGACATCACGGCTGCACTTCACTATGCAGCTGCGCGAGTCACCGGGAGCCCCATCGACCTCGACGCAACGGCGTGAAATTTCTCCTCGACCAAAACCGGTCGCAGCACCTTGCAACAATGCTCAATTCTGTTGGGTATGGCGCGATCCATGTTGGTGAATTGGGATTGTCGTCAGCGGAAGATGCCGACATTCTTGCAATCGCGCAAGCCAGCAACCGAGTGCTTGTCTCTGCTGATACCGACTTTGCGGCCCTTCTCGCACTGCGCGGAGCCAACAGTCCGTCGGTCATTTTGTTTCGCACCAAGTCGCGGCGGTCGGCCCAGCAACAGTTCGTTCTGTTGAGAGACTTGCTCCCATTGTTCGAAAAAGATCTGATGAGCGGCAGCATCTTGGTCATTTCGGAGAACAGAGTTCGAGTTCGCCGCCTTCCACTGTTGGCCGACTGACGGAGCGGACGCCGAGGGCAGGACCTAGACGAGGAAAGAAATGAAAGCGCCCACGGCGATGTAGGGCACGAATGCGATGTGGTCCCGGCGGTCGAGAGCGCGCATCGCCATCAACACGGCACTCACGACTCCTGCAAGAACGAACGTGTACACCGTCCCCCGAATGAGGACATCCCAGCCGTGATAGGCAAGCAACAGTCCGACCGAAGGTGCGAGCATCACGTCGCCCTTGCCGAAGCCACCGCGCGACGCCACCGAGATCAGTGAATACAACGCGAACAATGCGATGGCGCCGGCGAAGCCGCGAAGAAGCTCGGTCGGGTCCCAATGCCACACGGCGTCGAGAACGATTGCGGGAACACCGACCACGATCATGAGCCCCGTCACGTAGCGCGGCACGCGATGGGTGTAAGCGTCGATGATCGACAGGGCCAACAGCCCCGTGAACACCGCGATGGCAGCGATGGTGAGAAACGCGCGCGACGCCTCGCGGTGAAGAAGCAGGGCACCGACCGCGGTCCACGTGGCGATCGCTGCGGTTTGGGGCAGGCCGATGTTCAGCGTGTACTTGCGGATGCGTCGCAGGTTCTTCTGGGCGGTGTCAACCACCCAGTAGCCGGCCGCGAGACCGAGGAGCGCGGCGACGTACGGCGTGGCCTACTCCTGCACCAGTTCGATGAGCGTGCCGAACGAACCCTTGGGGTGGATGAAGGCGACGGTTGTTCCGCGGCTGCCGGGGCGCGGCGCCTTGTCGATCGGCTGTGCGCCGGCTGCGATCATCGCCTCGAGTGCCTTGCCGCAATCTGCGACGCGGTACCCGATGTGGTGAAGGCCTTCACCGCGCTTCTCGATCGCCTTGGCAACGGGCGAATCCTCACGCGTCGGCGTGAGCAACTGCACGTAGCTTTCGGCAACTTTCAGCAACGCTTCCTCGACGCCGTCGCTTTCCACGACTTCGCGGTGTTCGACCTCCGCACCAAAGGCGCGGTGGTAGTAGTCGATGGCCGCCTCGAGGTCGCGAACGGCAATGGCAACGTGGTCGATTTCAGTCAGCAACATGGCTCTATCGTCCCATTTTGCTTCGCCTAACGGCGAAACATGTTGATATTCGCCTCGCCGGCCTTTGCCCGCAGGGACGGGTCGTCGATGCCAAGGCCTGCCTCGGGGGCCAGACACAGCACGCCCAGCTTGCCCTCGTGCATGTTGTGGTGCACCTGATGGGCGGCCTCGCCCACGTGGTTCAGATCGAAGACCTGCGACATGACGGGATGGATCATTCCCTTGGCGATCAGGCGGTTGGCCTCCCATGCCTCGCGGTAGTTCGCGAAGTGGCTGCCGACCAGACGCTTGAGCCGCATCCAGAAATGACGGTTGTCGAACTCCATCATGAAGCCGCTCGTCGCGGCACACGTGACGACCGTGCCACCGCGCTTCGCGACGTACATCGACGCACCGAACGTCGAACGCCCTGGGTGTTCGAACACGATGTCCGGGTCTTCACCGACGAGATCACGAATGTCGGAACCGAGGCGACGCCATTCCTTCTCGTCGTGGTTTCCGTTGTCGTCGAAGAACTTGTAGTTCGCCGACTTGCGGTCGATGACCGCCTCGCATCCCATCTCGTGGAGGATCTTCGCCTTGTCGGGCGAACTGACGACTCCGACGGGAATGCCTCCGCCGTTCAACACGTACTGGACCGCGTACGCGCCGATGCCACCGGTGGCGCCCCAAATGAGGACGACGTCACCCTGCTTCATCTGCGCGCCGTTCTTGGACACGAGCATGCGGTAGCTCGTGGAGTTGCACAGTGCGTTGACGGCCGCTTCTTCCCACGACAAGTGGGTCGGCTTGGGCATCAGCTGGTTCGCCTTCACCACCGACAAGTCGGCAAGACCACCGAAATTGGTTTCGTATCCCCAGATCCGTTGGTTCGCTGCAAGCATCGAGTCGTTGTGCGCCGACTGGTCCTGGTCGTCGACGTGGTTGCAATGAATCGTCACGCGATCACCGGGCTTCCAGTTGCGCACTGCCGCCCCGACGCGCAGCACGACGCCCGAACCGTCGCTCCCGACCACCTGGTAGTCACGGTCGTGGCGCTTTGCCCACTCACTTTCGCGCGCGAGTCGCTGCATCGGTCCGAAACTCGACACGGGTTCGAAGATGCTGCTCCACACGGTGTTGAAGTTGATCGACGACGCCATCACCGCGACGTACACCTCGTCGGGAGCGAGTTCGGGTGTCGGTACGTCGCCGACATGCAGGCTCTTGCGCGGGTCCTTGTCGTTCGAGGCCATCCCGTCGAACATCGACGTTTCCGACTTCAAGAGGTGTGCCGCGCGGTACGACGCCGGAATCGGCAACTTTGCAATCGTCGCCGAATCGGCTCCTGCGAGAATCGCGTCGCGGATCTCGGCCATTGTTCCGAAAGCGGTGCTGTCAGCCATTTGGAGAGGTTACCCACGGGTACGGTCGCGTCGGTAGGGAACGCCTACGCTTGGACGCATGCCAGGTTCATACATCGTCGCCGGAGCACGCACGCCGATCGGAAAGATGAGCGGTGCCCTCGCCGGGTTCAGCGCCGCCGAACTCGGGGCCATCGCCATCGCCGAGGCTCTGTCGCGCGCGAACGTGAAACCCGAACAAGTCGACCACGTGATGATGGGACAGGTGTTGATGGCCGGCCAGGGTCAGGTGCCCGCGCGCCAGGCCGCCGTCAAGGCCGGAATTCCACTGCACGTACCCGCTGTCAACATCAACAAGGTGTGCCTCTCGGGAATCAACACCATCTATCTCGCCGACCAGATGATCCAGGCGGGCGACGCCGACATTGTCGTTGCGGGTGGCATGGAGTCCATGACGGGGGCTCCGTACATCGCCAGCGGTGCACGCGGTGGTTTCCGTTACGGCAACACCGAACTCGCCGACGCAATCATCAAGGACGGACTGTGGTGCGCCTTCGACGCCTGCCTCATGGGTGAGGGCACCGAGAAGTACAACGCCGGCGGCATCGGCCGCGCAGCACAGGACGAGTTCGCGGCAAAGAGCCACGAACGCGCCGCGAATGCGATCAAAGAGGGTCGCCTCGCCGAAGAGATCGTTCCCGTCGCGATTCCGCAACGCAAGGGCGACCCACTCATGTTCGACACCGACGAGGGTGTGCGCCCCGGCACGACCGGGGAATCACTTGCCGGTTTGAAGCCCGCATTCGTGAAAGAGGGCTCGATCACCGCGGGCAATGCATCCCAGATCAGCGATGGCGGCAGCGCGGTCATCGTGATGAGCAAGAAGGCTGCCGACGCATGCGGCGTCACTCCGCTCGGCGAAGTGCTGTCGTACGGTCTCGTTGCCGGGCCCGACAACATCTCGCTGCTCCATCAGCCCAGCCGCGCCATCCAAGCCGCGCTCGGAAAGATCGGCAAGAAGGTCTCCGACCTCGACCTCTTCGAACTGAACGAGGCGTTCGCCGCCGTCGGCATCGCGTCGATGAAGGAACTCGGAATCACAGACGAGATCACCAACGTGAATGGCGGGGCGATCGCGCTCGGCCATCCCATCGGCATGAGCGGCAACCGCATCACCCTGCACCTTCTCCACGAGCTGCGTCGTCGGGGCGGCGGCATGGGAGCAGCCGCACTGTGCGGTGGTGGCGGCCAGGGCGACGCGATCATTGTCCGCTCGCTCTAGGACACTTCTCGTCCGTTTCATCGGCGCCGCATCGATCGGCGTCGTCGGTGGTCTGCTCGCCGCACTCTTCCTCGGGTCGTTGAACTGGGCGACGACGACGCGCACCGACCTCGACTGGATGGTGTGGCTGTTGCCCGTCGGAGGCCTCGTCGTCGGCTTGCTCTACCACCACTTCGGCCAACCGATTGCGGGCGGAACCAGCCTCGTTCTCGATGCCGCGCACGTTCCCGACGGTGAAGTACCCGCACGGATGGCACCGATGATCTGGTCAGGCAGCGTCGCATCACACCTCGTCGGTGCCAGCGTCGGTCGCGAGGGTGCAGCGGTGCAGATCGTCGCCAGCGTCACCGACGAAACGGCGCGACGCTTCCACATCGACCGCGGATCTCGCGTTGCACTGCTCGTGTGCGCCGTCGCCGCGGCGTTCGGTGGATTGTTCGGGGTTCCCGCCGCGGGCGGATTGTTCGCCTTCGAAGTACAACGCGAGTCGCGCCGCCACGTGTCGGTGCTGCCGTTCGCCGTTGCGTCGAGCGTCATCGCCTATTTCACAGCACGGACCGTCGGCATCGAACACCACCATCCGTTCCGCACCGACGCCTTGAACCTCGACTGGTCGCACCTGTGGCGTTACGTCGTCGCGGGAATCTTTTTTGGAGTCGTTGCCGCCGCGTTCATCGCCCTCGAACACGCGGTAAAAAACGTGTTCACGCGCACCGTTGCCTGGCCCCCGGCGCGTCCCCTTATCGGCGGTCTGTGCGTTCTTGGTCTCGTGGCCCTCGCCGACTCGCGCCTTTATCTCGGCGTGTCCTTCGACCTCGTCAACATCGCACTGGCCGGGGCACTGGGCGTCGCCGGCGTCGCCTTCCTCTGGAAGATGGTGTTCACGGCGGTGTCGCTCGGTAGCGGCTTCGTCGGTGGCGAAATGCTGCCCCTCTTCGTGATGGGTGCGCTTGCGGGTGCGCAGTTCGCGCGCGTCACCGATGCCTCGGTGCCGTTGTTCGCCGCGCTCGGCCTCGTCGCCGTGTTCGCCGCCGCGTCGAAGACTCCGTTCGCCTGCATGGTGATCGGCATCGAGATGTTCGGCTGGAACGGACTGCCTGCCTACGTCATCGTCTGCATCGTTGCGGTTCTGGCCGGCGGCCAGCGCAGCATCTATCCGGCATCACCCATCGCCAACCGCGACGACTCCGTCGCGTAGTCGAACTAGGCGGCGGTCTTCGTCGGGTAACGCGACCACTTGCCCGCGTCGAAGTCGTACAACTTGCAACCCGATGTCGTCGAGAGATAGTCGCGCAGTCGCAACTTCTTCGTGATGGCGACGCCGGGAAACCGCGACTCGATCGATCGCATCGCACGGGGCAGTCGGTAGAACGGAATGCGCATGTCGACGTGGTGCGGAACGTGCACGAAGATGTTGTGGAGAAAGAAATTGAAGACCCGCGGAATCCGCAGATTCGTCGTGCCTTCCATCTGGCCCCGGAACTTCGTCCATTCGCGCCGCGGATACCAGCGAATGTCGTGGTTGACGTGCTGCACATAGACGACGAAACCGATCATCCAGGTGAAGAGCAGCCACGGAACGACGGCGACCTTCACGATCATCCACGTCACCCCGACGACGCTGCCGTGCGCCCTCCACCCTGCGTAGCCCACCGCAGCAGCGGCCATTGCGAGCAGCAGCGACATCACCCGACGCTCACGTGCGATGGTCCCGCCGAGTTTGCCCTCGGTGCTGAAGCGCATCATCTTGTTCCACCACACGTTGCGTCCGTAGTAGAAGCCCGCGCCGAGCCACGACCATTCGAAGCGGTGACGCAAACGCGCGAGACGTCCCATCGTCGACCACTCTTCGTTGGTCGCCGGATGCCACACGAAGTCCATCCCTTGCTTCACGGTGTGACCGTGGTGAACGCGGTTGTGGCCGAAATCCCAGGCCGATTCCACGTGGGCCGACGGCAAGAGGGCCAACTTTGCCACGAAAGCGTTGAGGCGTTTCGAGTCGAACAGCGCGTTGTGCGACGCATCATGACCGATGACGAAGATGCCACTGATGCACAGACCCGTCGCCAACCACAGGAACGGCACCGCCCACCATGCATCGACGGTGATCAATGCGAACAGCAAGATCGCGTAGACGGCGGCATCGCGCGCGACGTACATCAGGCCACGCAAGGTCGAACGCCGGTAGCACGCCTCGGGAATACCGCGCACGACGTCGATCAATGCTGGCTGGTCGACTTTTGCGGCAGGGTTGGCGACAAGGTCTGTCATTGGCCCAACCTACAGGTCGTGAACCCCCACGAAGTGATCGGAGGGTGAACTGTTGTTGCACTAGTCACGTAGTTCGCGGCGACCCTCGAGTGCACGTCCAAGCGTGAGTTCGTCGGCATATTCAAGGTCGCCACCCACCGGTAGACCTGTACCGATTCGTGTGACCTTGATGTCGAGGGTGCTCAATGCACGCGCGAGGTACATCGCGGTGACATCTCCCTCGATCGTCGGGTTCGTGCACACGATCACTTCACGCACGGCCTCGGGCTCGAGACGCGTGAGCAACTCGCGAATCTTCAACTGTTCTGGTCCGATTCCGTCCATCGGGCTGATCGCACCCAGCAACACGTGATAGCGACCGCGGAAGACACCGGTCTTTTCGATCGCGATGATGTCGCGCGCTTCTTCGACGACGCACAACGTCGACCCCTCGCGGCGTGTGTCGGTGCAGATGGGGCACAGGTTCTCGTCGGCGATGTTGAAACAACGCTCGCAAAAACGCACACGCTTTTTCGCAATGACAATGGCCTCGGCAAGACGAGCAACGTCGTTGTCTTCCGCTTTCAACAGGTGAAGCGCAATGCGCTGTGCCGACTTCGGGCCGACTCCCGGAAGCCTTCCGAGTTCGTCGATGAGTGCCTGCACCGGTGCGGTGTACGCACTCACTTCGCGTCACCCTCGTCGATCACCTTCGACCCGGGAAAACTGCGGCTGATGCGATCGAGTGCACTTTCGACGGGAACGACCGGCATGTCGGACAATTCGGTCGGGTCGATGTCGTCGTGCGGAATCTCGTCGCTCGCTGCCTTCGTTCGCGACGCGCGTGGCGCAGCGGCTGATCGATCTTTCGGCGCATCGCCGACGTCGACGTTCAACCCCACCTTGCGGCCGGTCAACTTTTCGAACGCGGCAGCGACGGTGGCGGCGTGTTCGTTGCATTTCGCCTGGTGCACCGCGTTCGGGGCACTCAGCACAACCGTGTCGGGCGTCGGTGACGACACGCTGCACGCGCTGTAGAGCGCACGCACCAAGGGCTTGAGCGACGTCAGGACCTGTGGCCACAGGTCAGCCGGACTACCCGCGGCGTTCGCCGCAGCCGGCGCAGGTGCCGACGGCTGTGTCGATGTCGGCGTCGGTGTCGGTGTCGGAGTTGGACTTGATGCCGCCTCTTCCGGCCCTTTTTCTTCCGGCGCTTTTGGTGCAGCGGGCTTCACCAACTTCGGCTCGGGTGCAGCGCGCGGCGTGTCGCTGGCGGGCCGTGCGGCTCCGCCCAACTTCGCGCGGCCCGTGGTGGGGTCGACTGGCGGCGGTGGTGCCGCGGGCGTGGCCGTCACACCGGTGGCAACCGCGCGTTCGAGTCGTTCGATGCGCGCGACGAGACCCGACACGTCGCCCGAGTCGCCGGGGCTGCACAGTTTCATCAACGACACTTCGAGCAAGAGCCGCGCGTCGGGCGCATGGCGCATCTCGATGAGCGTGTCACCGATGGCCTCCATCGATCGCACGATCGAACCATTGCCCATGCGTTGTGCCCATGCGGCGACGTGTTCGGCGCGTTCGACGGGCAGCTGCACGAGTTCGGGTGCCATCTGCGTGAGAAAAGCCTCGCGCAGGTGACGCACGAGCTGGTCGCCGAGCGTGCGAGGGTCGCGACCCTGTTGCACCGCGAAGGCAACGGCCGCGAGTGCGCGGGCCGGGTCACCGTCGATGATCGCTTCGATGAACTCGTCGAGATCGACGGACTCTTGTGCGACACCGCCTGCCGCAACTACGAGTTCGAGTGCGGACAGCGTGTCGCGCGCGCTTCCCCCGCCCTGAACGAGAACCTGCTCGATCGCCGCATCGGTGACTTCGAGACCCGCGTCGGCAACGACGAAGCGCACGTGCTCGGCCAGGTCGTGCATCGGAAGCAGGTGGAACTGCAGGTGCTGGGTGCGGCTGCGGATGGTCTCGCTGACCTTTTGCGGGTCGGTGGTGGCGAGAACGAAGACGACGTGCGACGGCGGCTCTTCCAGGGTCTTCAGCAACGCCGCTTCGGCGGGCTTCGACAACATGTGGACTTCGTCGAGGATGAACACGCGGTGGCGACCGGGGCTGCCCAGACCCGCCCTGTCGATGAGGTCACGCACGGCTTCGACGCCGTTGTTGCTGGCTGCGTCGAGTTCGATGACGTCGTAGCTGGTGCCGGCCTCGACGGCGAGACACGACGCGCACGCGCAGCACGGTTCTCCGTCGACGGGTGATTCGCAGTTCAGCACCTTGGCGAGAATGCGGGCAGTCGAGGTTTTGCCCGTGCCACGCGGCCCCGAGAACAGATACGCCTGCCCCTCGCGCTCGTTGATGACCGCATTGCGCAGTGCGCGCACGATGTGGTCCTGGCCGCGCAGTTCGCTGAATCGACGCGGCCGGTAACGACGGTAGAGCGATTGCACGGCCACGGACCGAGCCTACCGATCGGGTGCGGCGTGACCCGTCGCACGCAGTGAATTGGCTACCGTGCAGAGCGCCATGTTCCGTGTCCGATGCCGTGTCCGATGCCGTCTCCGATCGACGGTTTTTGCCTCCGTCGTCATCGGGTTTCTCTTCGGACTCTGGGGTGCACTGCTGTCGGCCGGCACCGCGAGCGCGGTGGGAGACAACACCCTGTCGTCGTCGAACCCCGCGCCGAGCGAAAACGTGACCGTCGCCCCCACGCAACTGCAACTCGTCTTCACCAATCCGCTCGCCAACCCGAACGACGTCAACCAAATGGGGCTTTCGCTCGTGTGCGACGGCAACATCGTCAGCCTCGGCGCGGCACAACTCGGCACCGACCTGAAAACCGTGAGTGCACCGCTCACCCAAGTGCCCGCCGCGGGTGCGTGCGTCGTCAGTTGGGCACTTCCCGACGGCAGCAGTGGCGCGTTCAGTTTCACCTCGTCCATCGCCGCACCGACCACGTCGACCTCGTTGCCGACCGGAACCACCCTTCCGGCACCGGTCGCACCCGGCGACGGGAATCCCATCGTCGACAAGTCCCC
>JBBANY010000040.1:0-21060 GCA_040401695.1 Ilumatobacteraceae bacterium | reverse complement strand
CGCCCTTGTAGATGAGGCGGCCACTCGTGACCTGATATTCGGGTGATGCGAGGAGGGTGGAGGCGAGGGTGGACTTGCCGCAGCCGTTCGGGCCCATGATTGCGTGGATCTCGCCCTCGTTGACGGTGAGGTCGAGGCCACGCAGGATTTCTTTCGGGGTGACGACATCTTCATCGTCGGTGACCGGCGCGGCGTGGAGGGATTCGACGCGGAAGAGATGGCTCACGAACCCAAGTCTAAGAGCCCCTGAGAGGGTTTTCACTATGCAGGTAGTGGTAATTCCGCACCGCCCGACAGGGCCCGCCAGATGCGGGGGTACGAGGCGAATTCGCGGGAGGGCGAGATGTAGTCGGCATCGCGCAGACGACGCGTGTAGTCGGGCAGGTTGCGGAACGGGATGCCCGCATCGACGTGATGGGCGGTGTGGAAACCGATGTTGTACGGCACCAGGAAAAAACGGGCGAACCAGCGTTGGCGCACCGCGTGGGTCGACATGCGCCGGTCGATGCCGGATGTCATGCCGCCGTGCTCGGCGATCGCGCGCAAACGATTGATGACCCGCCACACCGTCATGTTCGGCAGCAACCACAAGAGGGGATAGAGCCACCAGGCTCCCGCGAAGATTCCTGCTGCAAGCAGGACGAGCTGCATCGACCAGATCTTTTGTTGCGTGCGGCGCACGCGCGCATCGGGTGAACGCAGGCCGCGCAACTGCGCGCGGAAAAGCTTCGCACCCGTGATTCCGAAGGCGTCGCGCATCAGCTTGCGGCGCAGGCTGGCCGGGGAGACGGGATAGTTCGCATAGAGCGGAATGTCGGGTTCGTCCGGGCCGAACTCCTCGCGGTGGTGCGCCATGTGCACGCGGCGGTACGCAGGCGTACTGGTGAACGAGGGAAAGCCGAGGAGCCAGTTGCCGACGAAGTCGTTCATCCGCTTGTTCGAGAACAAGAGTCGGTGCGCGGCTTCGTGCATGAGCGACAGGAATTGCGCGTGGGCGCGGCCCATCAGCAGGAAAGCGAGAACGCGCACCCCGAAGTTGTCGACCACGACCGCCACCGCGAGCACGGCGATCGTCTGGATGTAGAGCGATGCGACGCTCATCGCGTTGCGGAGGTTCGGAATGCGCCGCAGTCGTTCGCGGTACGCCGCGGTGGGCCGACCGTCGGGCGCGATGAACTTGTCGGCACGTGCGGGTGTGAGGGTCGACGAATCGGGCGCCAGCCCACCGAGCACGTAGCGGCCCCCGAGTACGAAACGACGTTCTCCCACGGGTCAATTATCGTCCACAGTTACACTCGGCGTGTGGGTCAGCGGCCGGTTCGTCACGTGCTGGTCGTGAACCAACACGGCGACAACCGCGGCGACGAGGCGGCTCTGCACGGAATGCTCTCGGGAATCAGCCGCGCGCACGGCGGTCCGGTGCGCTTCACCGTCATCCACCAGTTCGCTGACGACCGTTCGGCGCGGGAACTCGCCACATCGTCGGGGTTCGACGTCGAGTGGATCTCCCTCAAGTTGTCGCCGATCGAAGGCCTCCGCCTCGTTCTGTATCTCGCCACGAGAATCCACGCGGTGCTCGGCCGTGTCGGTGCGGCCACGATCGCGGCATACCGCAGCGCCGACGTGGTTGTCTCGGCACCGGGTGGGCCGTATTTCGGTGACATCTACATCGGCCACGAACCCGTGCACTGGTTGTACGTGTGGATGGCGCGCATCCATCACAAGCCGGCTGTGTTGTACGCAACCTCTGCCGGTCCCTTCGCCAAGGCGTGGGCGAACCCGTTCCGTCGGTTCACGTACCGCTGCTTCGATGCGGTGATCGTGCGCGAAGAGATTTCGGCCGCGCACATCCGCGCGCTGTTCGGCACGCGGCGACGCAATGTCGAAGTTCGAGTCACCGTCGATGCGGCCCTGCAGGTATCGGTGCCGCCGTCACCACGCGACTCGGCCTTGCGTCGTGTGGTCGTCTCGGCGATCGACTGGAAATACGAAGGCGACGCGGCACCCGAAACTCGTCGGGCGAATTACGACGCCGCGGTAACGGCGGCGGTCGCCGAACTGTGCACCGGTGCGGCGTGCGAGGTGGTCTTGGTGCCCCAGTTGCACGGCTCCGCGCACCGCGACGCCCCTTACCTCGAGCGGTTGGCGTCGTTGATTCGCGACGCGGTGGGCAACGACGTGTCGGTGAGTGTTTTCGACGAGTCGCGCGACATGCTGGCCCAGCGCGCGTTGTTTGCATCGGCAGATTTCGTGGTTGCAGGGCGTTATCACCCCGCGGTGTTCGCACTCTCGGCGGGCGTTCCACAAGTGTGCATTCCGTACGAACACAAGGCCACAGGTGTGTTGCAACTCGCGGGTTTGTCCGATTTCGTCGTGCCGATCACCGAAGTGACGCCACAACGTCTGGTCGACGTTGCGCGTGGCGTTCGTGAACGCGCCGACGACGTGCGTGCACGCTCGCAGGCCGCTGCCGCACGCCTTGCCGACTTGTCGTCGCAGACCTCGCGCACGGTCGTCGACCTCATGGACGGTGCGTTGTGAAGCCGCGTCGAATGCTGATGATCGGTACGTTCGACCCCTCGTTCGGACGCAACCGCCAATTGCAGCGCCTGGCGACGATGCTCGGTTGGCAGGTGTCGGTACGCAGCGCGAGCGTCTGGGGCGATGACAAGGTCGCCGCCGCGTCGCGCGGGCGTGCATTGACCGCGTTGCGGGCGGCGGTTGCCTACGTGCGTCTCGTCGGAATCTTGGTGGGGGCCGCGGTTCCGGGTCGCAGGCCGCACGTCGTTTTGGTTCCACACCCCTCGCAGATCGATGCCGTCGTCGTGGGTTCCCTGTGCAAGGTGTTTCGTCTGCCGCTCGTCATCGACTACTTCGTCTCGTTGCACGAGACCGTTGTGATCGATCGCGGCCTGGTCGGGGAGCGATCACCCATCGCCGCGATTCTGCGCCGATGCGACGCATGGGCGGCACGACTTGCCGACGCGGTGATCACCGACACGCCCGACGATGCGGACGCATTCTCCGCCACGACCGACACTCCGCGCGCAAAGTGGCACGTGGTGTGGGTGGGTGCCGACCCGGCGATTTTCACCGAGCGACCCGACGTCGCAGTCGAGCCGCGGTCGGTGCTGTTCTACGGCACGTACATCCCGCTGCAAGGAATCGAGCACATCGTGCGCGCGTCGTTGCTGATGCCCCGCGACTGGCGTGTTCGCTTGGTCGGCAACGGTCAATTGCGCCCCGCCATCGAACGGCTGGTCGGGGAGACCGGCGCCCGTGTCGAATTGGTGGATCAGGTTCCCGAGTCGCAGTTGCCGGCGTTGATCGCGTCGTCGACCGTGTGTCTCGGCGTCTTCGGTTCCGGCGACAAGACGCGCCGGGTGATTCCGAACAAAGTGTTCCAGTGCATGGCGGTGGGACGTCCCGTCGTCACGGGTGACACCTCCGCGGTTGCAACGCTTGGTGCAAGCGTCGAACGCGTGCCGCTTGCCGATCCCGCGGCAATCGCGTCAGCGGTGCAGAAGTTGATGGACGATCCCGTGCGTCGCGAGGCCTTGGCGCGGCGTGCGCGGCAGACATTCGTCGACCGCTTCGACGACGTCGCGCTTGCACCGCTCTTTGACCGTGCCCTCGCGGTTTCCGAAGCACCCACCGTCGCGCTGCCGCCGCTGACGACGATGGCGCGTCTGCGACAGCCGTACATCGATGCGGCGGTCCGTACGGTGCGACCGCGCTCGATCCTCGAAGTCGGTGCAGGCCAGGGTGCAACCGGCGCGCGTCTCGCATCGCACGCACCGTACGTCGGAGTCGAGCCCGACATGTCGTCGGCTGCCGTCGCCGCGTCACGAATGGCGCGCATCGACAATGCCGACTTCCGCATGGGGGGAATCGAGCGGGTGGGTGACGACGAGCGATTCGACCTGTTGTGTGCCTTCGAGGTGCTGGAACACATCGAGGACGACGTCGCCGCGCTGCGTGGCTGGATGTCGCGTCTCGGTCCCGAGGGACACGTGTTGCTCAGCGTTCCCGCGCACGCCCGGCGATTCGGGCCGTCCGACGAGGCCGTCGGTCACTTCCGTCGATACGACGCGGTCGACATCGAGCGACTGTGCGCGTCGGTCGGTCTCGAGATCGTCGAGCGACGTGCGTACGGAGCAATCGGTGGGCACCTGCTCGAGACCGCGCGCGACGTCGTCATTCGTCGTCGAGGCGGCAACGTTGCCGATGGCGCGGCGCCTGAGGCGAAGTCGGCGGGAAGTGGACGCCTGTTCCAGCCGACCACGCGCACGGCCGGCATGTTGACCGCCGTGGTCGCTGCACCGATGCGCGTGGCACAACGCCCGTTTGCGGCGGGTCAGTTCGGCGTGGGTTGGGTCGTCCTTGCGCGCCGCAAGCGCGGCACGGTGTAGGCGTAGCCCGCCGCACCAAGAACCAAAGCCGACGCCAGCATGACGCCGCGGTCGGTGGTTGCGGCGAGTAGTCCATCGTCGAGCGAGGCGCCCATGCCGACCGCCGCGGTGGTGACGAACAGCTCGCGGAAACCGAGTGCTCCCGGCGTGAAGGCGATGATTCCCGCGATCGCAGCGGCCGGGGCGACGACGAGGAAGAACCAGAAGGACTCATCCACTCCGAGAAGACCGAACGCCAACTGGAAGCGCCAGGCAGTGAGCAGATACTTCACGACGTCGATGGCGAGAACCTTCAGCGAGGTTCGCGGGGTTCGTTGGATGTCGTGCCAGCCCTCGTTGAACGAGGCCGCCGCCCGGGCGGGCTTGCCGCGCAACAGCGGCCAATCGGGAAGCCGGAACTTCATGAGTGCAAGACAGGCCACGCCAAGGGCGACGAGGACTGCGAACACCGCCCACGCGAAGTTGCCCCCGCCCGAGGCGTACGCAACGACACCGATGATGCCGACGAGCGCCGAGGAACCGAGGCTGATGACCACGTTGGCTCCGTAGTTGCTGCCGCTCTTTGCGTAGGGCACGCCGTGCACCGCGTTCATGTAGCGAAACTTGTAGATCGTCCCGACCTGCCCGGGGAGAAGGTTGCCGAGGAGTCCCGCCGTGAAGATCATCCAGTTCTCGAGGAAACCGACGCGTACACCGGTCGCGCGGTAGACGACCCAGAATTCAGATGAATTGAGGAAGTGGCCGACGACGATCAGCACTGCGATGAGCGCGAGATCCCACGAGGGGTCTTCCCACAGCGGTCGCAGGTCGTCGCGGCGCTGCCACACGAGAACGACGAGCACCGCGACGACGGCGATGGTCACCGGCCAGCGGAGCAGTTTCTTCACGCGCCGGGGCCCCTGTTGAAGGATGCGTAGGAAGAGAGAAGGCCGATCACCTGCATGGTGTGGTGGCTGAGCGACACCTTGTTGCGGTACCACGACTCGGCTGCCTTCGGTGCAAGCATCCCTTCGACGTAGCGCCTGTTCCACGTGAAGGGAAGGTCGCGCAACTGGTCGAGTATTTCCGTGCGCAGTTCGTTCATGTACCACCCATCGACGGGCGAATCGCTGGGTGACTGCTTGGGTTGGTCGATGATGACGTCGGGTAGCAGGCCACGACGACGCACCATGTCGACGAGGATCTCCTTGCCGGCCGATGAAGCCGACGAACCCGCCGAGCGCAGGTACTCGAATGGAATGCCCGAGACGAAAGTTCTCAGGCGGGCGTGCATGAACGGACTTGCCTGGGCAACCCCCGTTCCTGCAACCGCGCCGTCGACCTTGACCTTGCTCTGGCCGTTCAGGCCGTTGCCGTTGAACGCCAATTGTGTGCGGTTCAGGTGCTCGAGTCCGGTCGCCAAACGCGTGCGAACGGCGAGCACGGACTCGGCTTGCGCGGGTGCAGCCGAGGTGCGCAGGCGCGCGAGTGCGGCAGCGTCGAACACCTGTGTCGGAAGGTGTGCACCGACCGTTTCATCGAGGAGCCTGTTGCGCAAGGTGCCGCGCGCCATGCGGGCGACGTGACCGATTCGCCGTTCGACGATGCCTGTCGAGAGCGCGCCGGCGGCAATGCGAGTGAGGGCCGACGGCATGCGTTTGGTCGCTGCCGCGATGGCCGCACGACGGCTGACGGTCGGATAGCCGAGGAAGATCGCATCGCAGCCGTCACCCGTGAAGATGTGGGTGTGTCCGTCGGCGGCGATCTGTCGTGCGGCGTGCAAGGTGTGGATTTGGTAGTGCGGCTGTGACCCGGGTTGGGTGAACGTCCCGGCGAATCCGCGCAGATTCGACGCAATGACCGACGAATCGAAGTCGACCCAATGATGGCGGATGCCGAGATGGTCGACGAGCGTGTCGACGTTGCGTTGCACGTAGGTCGGATCGGAGAAACGGAACGTATATGTCTCGACTTCGTGGCCGAGGCCGACGAGAACCGCAGCTACGAGGGCCGAGTCGAACCCGCCGAGAAGGACCGCGTGTCGACGGTGATCACCGGCCTGTTCGGCGATTGTGCCGATGAGGGCGTCGTGCAAGGCGTCGATGATTTCGTCGCGGTTGGTCGAGGTGTTGGCCGCGTACGAGATCGCGATCACATTCGCGACGTCACCTGCGACGACGCGGGTTCCGGCCTTCATCGCGTCGACGCGTTGGAACATCGAACGCGGTTCGGGTACGAAGCCGAATCCGAGGAGAAAGTCCTCGCAAGACCGGTCGATCTCGAGGCCCGGCACGACACGGCGCAGTGCGTCGAGCGAACTCGACACCCATGTCCCGTTGTTCGCTGTGTGGTGGGCGAAGAGGCGGTGACTGCCTCGACCGGCGGCGCTGACGAGTCGGCCGTTGCCTGCGAAGCCGACGGCGACGACATCGTCGGGGTCTGCGTCGAGGAGTGTCTCGGGTCCGGATGCGCACCGTTGTGCCGCGGAGCCGAAGAACGCCGCCGCGCCGTCATCGGTCGTCACCAACTTCGTCGTGGATCCGGAACCAAGAACGGCAACGACCGTGTGCTGGTCTCGGGACACCGCCGCACTGGTCGCCGAGTCGAGCGTTTCAATGGCGCGGTGTGCGTCGGCGGCATCGGGGCCCGAGTAGGCGATGAGGCCGTGCATCGTCGCCGCCGTCAGACGGGGTCGACGTCGAGGCGTCGGCGTGTGGCGCGCACCACGAGGTCGGCGAGAAGGCCGAGCGTCGTCACCTGCAGCGCGGCAAAGAAGATGAGAAGCGTGTTGGTCGACAGACGGAAGTCGCGGCTCGACCAGTCGAAGCCCAGTTTCACGACGGCCAGTGCGAACAAGAGACCACCGAGCGGAAGAAACACCTTGAGCGGGTTGTACGACAGCGTCATGCGAATGACCTGCAGGATGTAGCGCTTCGTGTCGCGCCACCAGTGGAACTTCGAACGACCCGCGCGCGGGAAGTAGTCGATCGGCACGTATCCGACGCTGTACCCGTTGGCGAGAAACGACATCGTGAGGGTGGTGACGCAGGAAAAGCCGTTGGGCAAGTGGTGCGTGTACTGCACGGCGACGTCGCGGCGGAACGCGCGGAGTCCGGAGTTGAGATCCTTGATGTCGGTTTCGGTCAGGTAGCTGGCCAGTTTGCGGATGAACCACTTCGCCGGCTTGCGGAACAACTTGAGAGTTCCTTCTTCCGTGCGTCGGGCCCCGACGACGTGGTCGTAGCCCTGCATCTGATCGACGAGCCACGGAATCTCGTCGTTCGGGTAGGTCATGTCGACGTCGGTCCACACGACCACGCGACCGACCGCGGCGTTCGTGCCGGTGCGGCGCGCGGCACCCGAGCCACGGTTCGACGGGTGCCTGATGAGGCGAATCCCATCGATCGATTCGAGGTCGCGTTCGGATCCGTCGTTCGAGCCGTCATCGATCACGATGATCTCGTACGAGTATTTCGAGTCATCGAGAGCCTTCTGGATGCGAGTGATCTCGTCGCGCAGGTGTCCCCGTTCGTTGTAGATGGGGAGGACCACGCTGACATCGCAGAGGTTCTCGGAGGGACTCATGTCAGCACGAATCTACTCCCGCGCGCATCCACAGAACGATGTTTCCCGGCTCCTGCTTGCCGCGTGATGCGGCTTCGTTTTCTTTCGCGGCGATGTTCCAGCCCGCATCCTCGGGTGGTCGGCCAACGGCTCCGATGACGCAGCGCAATGTTTTCCGCTCGACCCACTGAACGTCGACGCGGGACACCTGGATCGGATGCAGCAGGTATCTGTAGTCGTAGAACGTTTGGCCACCGAGACCGCCGGCGTCGAAGACGATCGTCGTCTCGCGTCCATCACCTCGAACCCTGTCGCGCACGTCGTTGTCGAGCGTGAGGTGATCGAAGTAGTCGCGGTAGGGAACAACCGTGCGCACCGCGGTAGAGGCGGTGAAGACGAGCGAAATGGCGGCGAGCGAAGCGAGAAAGGCCGCCGTGTGTCTCTTCGACATGGCGAAGAGGACGACCGCAATCATGACGAAGACCACCGTGAGCGACAGATAGCCGGCGGGCTTCGTCAGTTTCAGGGCCCAGTCGAGGGCGATCGCGTTGGGTATCGCGAAGAACTTGTTGTCGGATGTCATCGCACGAAGTTCGTCGCGTCCCGCCGCAACAGCGAGAACCGCTGCACACGCAACGACACCGGCGATGCCGATGGTCCAGGCACGGCGGGCGAATGACGAACCACCCGTCAGCGCCGCGAGACCGACCAACACGAACACCGGTGAAACCGCCTCGAGGTAGCGGCCGTAGACGAGGTGGTCGGGTCGGATGACGCGCAGCAGCTGCAGGGCCGAAGCGAGGGCCACGCTGCCCGCCGACAGAAAGAGGAACGCCGGTGCCAACCACTGCAGAGTGCGTGCGCGGCGCAGGCCGAGTATCACCGATCGAACGTTCATTGCCAGGCCGACGGCGGCGAGGCCGAACGACGTTGCGAGCACGTACCACAACTGGCCCGTAGCCGATCGTCCGAGGCTCGGAAGGTTCGATGGTGTCGTCAACTTGTCGACCATCCGACCTTCTTTGCCACTTGCGGCCGGGTAGAGGTCGCGACGCAGCGACACGTTGATGCGGGTGAAGACCCACCATGACACGATCGAGACAACGATGCCACCGGCGGTCACGGCGAGGAGTTTCCGCGGAGCCTGTGTTGCGACAACGACCAACAAGACGACGGCGAGCGCGGGAAGAAGCGTGAAGCGGCCGTGGGCAATCACCGCGAACGACGATGCGATGCCGATCGAGACCGACGTCACCCAGCGCGGGCGCATCACGTGTTCGTAGGCCAACACGACGACCGCGACGAAGAGGAAACGGTTGAGGGTTTCGGACCACGCGAACAGAGAATTCGCCGCGACGGCGGGCGCGAGCGCAACGACGGTTCCCAACGTGCGTGCCGTGTTGCGCGCAACCGCCAGATGACGAAACGCAAGTCGTGCCAGTGCGGCAGCCGTTGCGACAACGAGCCCGATGTTCGCCAGCAGCGACAGCCGGTACTGCGCGTCGATGCCGCGGCCCACAACTGCCGCGACTGCGGTGACGAATCCGTATCCGGCCGTGTAGAACGAGCGAAATTCCGCCCCGAAAAACGTTTCATGGTGGCCCGTCAGCACCCAGCCATTCAGGAGAAAACCGAGTTCGTCGGGTCGCACCGATGCGCCACGCGAGGCGAAAGTCGCCCAGACGAGTATCGCGAGGCACGCGATCCCGAGACCGGCGATGAACCGATGAAGTGCCCCGACCCGCATCGGTCGACGTGCGTTCACCAGCCGCGCTCGACCCACTCGCCGAGATGCGGTCGTTCGGTGCCGATGGTCGTGTCGAGGCCGTGTCCCGGGAGGACGATCGTGTCGACGGGGAACGTGAAGAGTTTGGTGTCGATCGATTCGATGATCGTGGTGAAGTCGCCGCCCTCGAAGGTGGCGTTGCCCGGCCCACCGGGGAACAGGGTGTCACCGGTGAAGAGAAGCGGGGTGTTGTCGACCTTGAACGAGATCGATCCCTCGGTGTGGCCCGGGTTGTGGATCGCGTGCAGGCGCAGGCGACCGACCTCGATCACTTCCTTGTCGTCGATGAAGACGTCGTAGCCCACGTCTTTCAGTCGGGGTGCGTCGAGTGACGACACGCCGACTTCGTAGCCGGCTTCGCGCATGGCGGGTACGGCCTGGATGTGGTCCCAGTGCCCGTGGGTTTCGAGGACCCGACGCACGCCGAGCGACCGGCACATGTCGAGAAGCAGCTCGTGTTCGTTCGCTGCATCGATGAGAACGGACTCACCCGTGGCCCGGCACCGCACGACGAACACGTTGTTTTCATAGGGCCCGACGACGATCTTGTGCACCTCGACATCGGCGTTCGACCAGTGCAGAACAGCGGCGTTCACGCCGTCATTCTCGCACGGTGCATCACGACGAGATGATGTTCACGTTGCGGCCATCGGCCTGCAACCCGAGCGCAACCGTGATCTGCCCCGGGTCGAAGGTGACGAGAGATACCGGCCCGGGTAGGCGCTGCACGGCAGCCAGGTGCAGCGCCGACCCGAGCGTCACGGGCTGGGCCCGCGAAATGAGGGACGCCTCGTCGATGCACCGTTGGTCAACGGGCACGACGTGGATGTAATCCCACGTGCGACGCAACGAATCCTCCAACTCGTCGCGGAGAACCGGTTCTTCGGTCATTCGGTCGATGCCGGCGAGACACTCGGCCAGTGCCATCGCCGATGCGCACCACGTGTGGTCGTCGTTCATCGCGTCGACGACGATCTGTCGCTGGGCGCACGACACGTGCAATGCGAGCAACGCCGTCGTGTCGAGAACGATCGTCACCTCAAGTCCCGCACGATCTGGTCGAAGCGCATGCCGCTGTGGATGTCGATGGCCCGTGGCAGCGACCCGGCGCGTTCGCGCGGGGCACGACGCGGCGGCACGACCAAGCCGCGCGCGACCAACTCGTCCATTGTCGAACCCGCCGGCGCATCGACCGGCCCCAACTGGGCAACGGGGCGACCCGAGTCGGTGACGATGACGCGCTCGCCGGCAGCGGCGCGGCGCAGGGCCGTGGCCAGATTGGCCCGCAGTTCCCGTGTTCCGACCTTCGCGTGCGCCACCTGGAGCAGGCTAGCCGCCACGCCCTCAGAGTGTGTACACATCTGTACACGCTTGTTCTTGCGGGACGTTGATCGGTGGGGGCAGGATTCGGGCATGAACTTTGCATTCAGTGAGGAGCAGGAAGAGCTCCGCAAGACAGTCCGGGCCTTCCTCGAGGCCAAGTCCGCCGAAGAGGCCGTGCGCCATCAGATGGAAACCGACCAGGGCTACGACGCCGCGGTGTGGAGCCAGATGGGCGAGCAGATGGGCCTCCAGGGCCTGCACATTCCCGAGGAGTACGGCGGTTCGGGTTACTCGTACGTCGAGCTCGGTGTCGTTCTCGAAGAGATGGGCCGCGCGCTTCTGTGTGCGCCGTATTTCTCGACGGTCGTGCTTGCCGCCAACACGCTGCTGCACAGCGGTGACGAGGCAGCGAAGAAGGCCCACCTTCCGGGCATCGCAGCGGGCACCACGATCGCAACACTCGCGACGGCCGAGCCGTCGGGCAAGTGGGACGAAGCGGGCATCCAAATGGCGGCAACGGGTTCGGGTTCCGATTGGAAGTTGTCGGGCACCAAGTCGTTCGTGATCGACGGCCACGTCGCGTCGCTCATCATCGTTGCTGCACGCACCGGCAAGGGTGTCAGCCTCTTCGCAGTCGACGGTGGCGCCGCGGGCCTCACCCGGACGCAGCTCTCGACCATGGACCAGACCCGCAAGCAGGCCAAGCTCGACTTCAACAACACTCCCGCGACGCTGATCGGCGAAGAGGGCAAGGGTTGGAACATCCTGTCGAAGGTGATGGACCTCGTCGCCATCGGTCTCGCAGCCGAACAGGTTGGCGGCGCGCAGAAGGTTCTCGAGATGGCCGTTGAGTACGCGAAGGTTCGCGTGCAGTTCGGTCGTCCGATCGGCTCGTTCCAGGCGATCAAGCACAAGTGCGCCGACATGCTGCTCGAGGTCGAGTCGGCAAAGTCGGCGGCGTACTACGGCATGTGGTGCGCGGCGGAGATGAACGACGAACTTCCGTCGGTCGCCTCGCTCGCCAAGGCCTACTGCTCGGAGGCGTACTTCCATGCCACGGCCGAGAACATCCAGATCCACGGCGGTATCGGCTTCACCTGGGAACACCCGGCGCACCTGTACTTCAAGCGTGCGAAGTCGAGTGAGCTGATGTTCGGTGACCCGACGTACCACCGCGAGCTGCTGGCTCAGCGGATCGGAATTTGATCACCGGCGTCTTCATCGCCGCGGCGGCGGTGTGCGTTCTCGCCATTGCCGCAATCGTCATTGGTCGCGAGGCGCGACGGCTCGATGCCGTTGCGCCTCGTGCCGTTTACGACCTCGATCAGGCGGCTGACTTCGTCGCCGACAGACTTCCCGAGGTCACCCAGGCACGCCTCACCCCCGACGAGCTGCAGGCCATGCTGGCGTTGCACATGCGTTGGCTTCACGCACAGGGCCTGCAACCCGACCGTGCCGTCGACAAGCGGCAGGACATCGCCGAACTGCTGCTGATCTCCGAGGACCAGTTGTCTGCCTACCTGCTGTCGGAGGCGGAGAAGTCGGGCGTCGAATTGCTCGACGACGTCGACGTCGTGCACGTGGTGCGTGCGCACCTCGCCTATTTCGACGCGATCGGTGCGGTGGGCCCGACTGCCTCATCGACCGATCTCTGACCGGGACGGTTCGACTTCCACACGAACTGGTAGCGCTGCAGAGCGGGGTGCGCGTACGGATCGCGATCGAGCATGTCGCGCCAACGTTCGCCGAGTTCTGCGACGTCGGCGGGTTTCATCACCGGTTCCCGCGTCTTTGATTCGAAGTGGTGGCACGTCGCGAGTGGGGTCCAGATCGTTCGCTTGCCTGCCATCCGCAGCTTGAGCGCGTAGTCGATGTCGTTGTAGTTGCCGGGAAACTTGGTGCACAGCCCGCCGACCTGTTCGAAGAGCGCCCGCGGCGTGAGCGCGCACGCGGCGATCACCGACGACACCTCGCGGGCCACGTGCAACATGTTCGACGCGCCGGGAATGTCGGCGGGGTGACCGCGGTAGTAGTCGTATGGGACCGGGTTGAAGAAATGGCCGGCGCTCTGAATGGTTCCGTCTTCGTAGAGAAGGGTTGGACCGACGAGGCCGACGTCGTGATCCTCGAAATACGAGAGCATCGTCTCGACGATGTCGGGGGAGATGATCTGCGTGTCGTCGTTCAGGAGCAACAAGTAGTCGGCATCGGTGTGGATCGCCGCGATGTTCACCTTTTCCGCGAAGTTGAAGGGTCGGTCGTAGTCGATGCACATGAGCGCATCGCCACCCGCGGTCTCGATCTCGCGTCGTGCGTCGGCAGGGGTGTCGTGATCGATCACGGCGATGAATTCGAGATGCGGGTACGTGCTGGTCGTGCGCATCGACGCAATCGCGCCGGCGGCCAGTACCCGGTCGCGACCCCACACTTCGGCGCGGGTGCCGCGTGTCGGCACGATCACAGCGACGCGTGGTCGTGACATCAGCGTCCGCCGCACACGTACCGCCGACTCGCCGACGGCATCGCATGTGGCGGTGATGCCCGTGCGTGTGCAGTGGTCGCGCACCGCGGTGACGTCGGTCGACGGTGCGGCATGGCGCCAATCGGCGACGTACAGGAACTCGGCGATGCGTTCGTGACGTTGTGCATGTTCGGCGAGTCGCAGCGACCGATCGTGGGCCGACAGCGACGCGAGAAACTCTGCGCCACCGGCGGCGGTGACCACCGCCTCGGAGGCAAAAACCACGTCGCCCACGTAGTTGTGGCCGCGCAAACGTTCGGGCGACCAGCCGGGTCGCAACACCTGGAACGGTTCTTCGTGGCGGTCGTCGGTGGTGTGCAGCGAGTCGCTGTAGACGAAGTCGGCCCGCATGGTGGCTGCGAACTTCGTGACGGCGCGTCGTACACCTCGGCGCAGCGTGCAGTGTTCGGGCACGAAGCCGACGAGCCCCCCGGTCCGCACGATTCTCATGTTGCAACCCGCTTGATGCGCGACCTGATACCGACGGGGAGATGGCGGTAGAAGAATCGAAACGGTCGCACCCACCACTTGTGGACCCACACCTTCTTTTCTTCCGCCGAGCGGTAGGTGGGAAATGCGTAGGGCTCGTCGGAAATGCCGTGCTCGGCGCGGTAGCGGGCGGCGTTTGCCTTTGCACGCTCGGCAAGTCGTGCATCGACTGCGGCGAGTTCGGCGAGACGCGCGTCGATCTCGCTGCGGCGCAGACCCATGCGCGCGAGCCTACTGCCGCTACTCTTGGGCACATGGAGCGCCCCGGACGGTTCGAGCACACTCGCTTCCTCGGTGACAAGAGGACCCAGCTCGTCTACGACCTCGACTCGTGGACCGACGAGTCGATCATCGACGACATCGTCGCCAACGAAGTGGGGCTGTGTTTCGGCCCCGACACCCTCGCCGAGGCACGCAACCGCGGCTACACGCTCGCCACGCCCGGTGCGTCGCGTCGGCACCGCAAGCCACGCGCCTGACCATGGCTGTCGGGGAGGACTCTCCCGTCTCCACGATGGCGAGCAACGACTCGTTTCTGTCGGGTGGATTGCGCCTGGCCAGCTACTTCGCGCGACCGAACGGCGTGCTCGGACCATTGCGCGGTCTGATTCTCTGTCACGGCTTTCCGATCGGTCCGCTCGATGCCCGACAGTCGGCCGGCACATTCCCGCAGTTGATCGACCGCGTCGCAAACGAGGTCGGCTATGCGTCGCTCACGTTCACGTTCCGCGGATGCGGCGCGAGCGAAGGTGATTTTTCTCTGCAGGGTTGGGTCGACGACCTGCGTGCGGCGGTCGACCACCTCGTCGAAGTGGGGAACGTCGACGGGGTATGGGTGGTCGGAACCAACACGGGCGCATCGATTGCTCTGTGCGTCGCGGCCGACGATCCGCGCGTGGTGGGTTGCGCGGCGCTCAGCGGTCGCGCCGACTTCGACGACTGGGCGGAACAGCCGCGTCGATTCCTCGAACACGCACGCGAGATCGGCGCCATTCGTCGCGCGGGATTCCCGCCGAACTTCGACGAGTGGACGCGCGAACTGCGCCGCTTCCGGCCCATCGATGCCGCGCGACGTTTCGCACCGCGGCCGCTGCTCGTCTTGCACGGTGACGACGACGAAAGCGTTCCCGCCGCCGATGCCCGCGTTCTCGCACAGGCGCACGGCGCCGCGGAACTGCGTGTCATTCCGGGTGCGGGTCACCGTCTGCGGCACGACCCGCGTGCACTCGCGATTCTTCTCGGCTGGCTCGACCGCCAGCGCACCGTCAACTGAGGCGTCGGTAACCGTCGATGTGCGTGCTGTGCCACGTCCACGCCGTCTGCAGAATTTCTTCGATGCCGTGACGGGCCTTCCATCCGAGTTCGCGTTCGGCAAGTGACGGGTCAGCGAACACGACGGCGGGATCGCCCGCGCGCCGAGGAGAAAACACGTGGGGCACCTCGCGGCCGGAGATGCGTTCGGTCGCGGCGAGAACTTCGAGAACGGTGCTGCCCTTGCCGGTGCCGAGGTTGCACGCGAGGGATGGGTTGCCGGCGTCGAGATAGTCGAGCGCCTTGACGTGGCCCTCGGCGAGGTCGACGACGTGGATGTAGTCGCGTTCACCCGTGCCGTCGCGGGTGGGGTAGTCGTTACCGAACACTTCGAGCGGCGGTCTCTTGCCGAGAGTCGCCTTCATCACGATCGGCACGAGGTTCGTGGTGACCGACCAGTCTTCGCCTATCGAGGAATCGAACGAGGCCCCGGCCGCGTTGAAATAGCGCAGACACACGCTGCGCAGACCGCGTGTCTCGCCGATCCACGACAACACCCGTTCGATCATCCACTTCGTTTCGGCGTAGACGCTTTCGGGGTGGGGTTCGAGGTCTTCCGTGACGGGAACGCGTGCGGGGCTGCCGTACACCGCCGCCGACGACGAGAAGACGAACTGCTCGACACCGGCCTCGACCGCGGCGTCGATGAGAGCGGTCGAGCCACCGACGTTGTTCGAGAAGTAACGGAACGGATCGCTCATCGACTCGCCGACGCTCTTGTAGGCGGCGAAGTGGATGATGCTCTTCACATTTCGCTCGCGGCAGAGCTTCGTCACGAGGTCGAAGTCGGCGATTTCACCGACGACAAGGTCCGCGCCGAGCAGTGCCTCGGTGTGGCCCATCTCCAACGAGTCGAGAACGACCACGTCGCGTCCGGCGTCGCGCAGTGAGCGCACGGTGTGCGAGCCGATGTAGCCGGCGCCACCGGTGACGAGAATCGTCATCGACTACTTCTTCAGCGGTCGCGACTGTTTGTCGCGGTCGGCGGCCTTTTCCGCCTTCTTCCAACTGCGCACGAGGAGCAGCGTCTCGGGAGACGTGATGTCGGCGACGGTGCGCGGGTTCGTGTCGCTGAACACGCCGGCCTCCGTCTTCCAGTTGCGTGGCTCCACACCCATTCGCTTGCCGAGCAGGGCAATGAAGATCTGGGCTTTTTCCTCACCAAAGCCGGGAAGGACGCGCAAACGCGCGGTGAGCTCGCGCGCGTCGGTGACCCCTGCCCAGATGTTCTCACCTTTGTTCTTGTACTGCGTGGCGATGATGCCGCAGAGCTCGTGAATGCGCCGGCCCATCGCGGCAGGAAAGCGGTGTACGGCGGGTTTCTCGCAGCAGACGGCCACGAAGTCGTCGACGTTCATCGCGGCGATCTTCTTCGGGTCGAGGTGGCCGAGGCGTTTCTTCAGCGTGGACGGGCCGTTGAACGCCCACTCCATCGGAACCTGCTGATCGAGAAGCATGCCGATCAGCAGCGCGGTGCCGTTCGCATTCAGCAACTTGTCGGCGGCGGCGTCGCCCGTGATGTAGAGGGTTCCCATCGCGAGTGAATCTACTCAGTGTTCGAAGAACGGTGCCGGAGTCCCCGGCGACAGCTGGTACATGGCAAGCGCCTTGCTGACCGTTTCCACGGGCACGAGGCCGTCCTGGCACAGCGAGTGCAGGACCGTCACCACGATGTTCGCGGTATCGATCTCGAAGTGGCGGCGCAATGCTTCGCGCGTGTCGCTGCGACCCATGCCGTCGGTGCCGAGTGGGGTGAAGCGGCGCTCGGTGACGAAGCGTGCAACTTGCTCCGGGACGATGCGCATGAAGTCGCTGACCGCGACGATCGGCCCTGCCGCGTTGTTGAGCAGCCGCGACACCAGCGGCGTTGCCGGTGGGTGGTCCGGGTTCAGGCGAGCGATACGCTCACACTCGAGCGCCTCTTCGCGGAGAGTCTTGTACGACGTTGCGGACCACAGTTCGACGCCGACGCCGAAGTGGGTCAACAGGTCGTCGGCTGCCGCACGCGCAGCCGAGTGGGCCGAACCGGAGAACACGATCGCCGCCTTGGTTTTCGCGTCGGCGGGAGCGTCGGCAAACTTGTAGAGACCGCGTGTGATGTCGTCGTTCGTCACGTGGGCCGGCATCGCCGGCATCACGTAGTTCTCGTTGTAGAGCGTGACGTAATAGAAGATGTCCTCGGGATTGGCCCCGTACATGCGGTTGATGCCGTCTTCGACGATCGCCGCCATCTCGTACGCGAATGCGGGGTCGTACGCCTGGCAGGGCGGCACGGTGCTGGCAAGGACGAGGCTGTGTCCGTCTTGGTGTTGCAAACCTTCGCCGAGCAACGTTGTGCGTCCGGCGGTTGCACCCATGAGGAATCCACGCGTGCGTGCATCGGCCGCCTGCCAGATGAGGTCACCGACGCGCTGGAATCCGAACATCGAGTAGAAGGTGTAGAACGGCACCATCGGAACGCCGCGCGTGGAATAACTGGTACCCGCCGCGATGAACGACGACATCGAGCCGGCCTCCGTGATTCCCTCTTCGAGAATCTGGCCGTCCGACGACTCGGCGTACGACATGAGAAGTGCGTGGTCGACCGGCTCGTACTTCTGGCCCTGGCTCGCATAGATGCGCAGTTCGCGGAAGAGTGAATCCATGCCGAACGTGCGTGCTTCGTCGGGAACGATGGGAACCACGCGAGGGCCGAAGTTGTCGTCGCGCGTCAGGCTGCGCAGCAGACGGGTGAATCCCATCGTCGTGCTGACGGCTTGGTCGCCGCTGCCGGCCTTCAACTCGGTGAACGAATCCGCGGAGGGAAGGGTGAGCGGGCGCCGGTTGGCAACGACGCGCTTGGGAATCGTGCCGCCGAGCGCACGGCGACGTTCCATCATGTACTGGTATTCGACGCTCTGTTCCGAGGGTCGGTAGTAGGGCGGTTCGTCCGCCTCGAGTGCGCTGTCGGGGATTTCCTCCTCGAGGTGGAGGCGATCGCGCAGCGCGCGTAACTGCTCGCTTGTCATCTTCTTGATCTGATGGGTCGCGTTGCGACCCTCGAAGCCGGGACCGAGAGTCCAGCCCTTGATGGTCTTGCACAGAATCGCCGTCGGCCGACCCGAACCCAAGTTCTCTTGCGCGGCGCGGAACGCCGCGTACAACTTGCGGTAGTCGTGGCCACCGCGCGGCAGGTTCAACAAGTCGTCGTCGGAGAGGTGTGCCACCATCTGACGCAACCGGGAATCGGGACCGAAGAAGTTCTCGCGAATGTACGCGCCACCCTCGACCGAGTAACGCTGGTACTCACCGTCGACGGTGTCGTTCATCTTGTTCAACAACACGCCGTCGACGTCGCGCGCGAGGAGGTCGTCCCACTTCGAACCCCAGATGACCTTGATCACGTTCCAGCCCGCACCACGGAACGACGCTTCCAATTCCTGGATGACCTTGCCGTTGCCGCGCACCGGTCCGTCGAGGCGCTGCAGGTTGCAGTTCACCACGAAGATCAGGTTGTCGAGGTGTTCGCGCGACGCAAGCGAAACAGCGCCAAGGGTCTCGGGTTCGTCGCATTCGCCGTCACCGAGGAACGCCCAGACGCGGCTGTTCGACGTGTCGTCGAGCTTGCGGTTCAGCAAGTAGCGGTTGAACCGAGCGTGGTACAGCGCGGTGATCGGGCCGAGCCCCATCGAGACGGTGGGGAACTCCCAGAAGTCGGGCATGAGACGCGGGTGCGGGTAACTCGAAAGTCCACGACCGCCACGACCAATTTCGCGACGGAAATGGTCGAGGTCGTCGGCGCTGAGTCGGCCCTCGAGGAACGCGCGCGCATACACACCCGGCGCCGCGTGACCCTGGAAGTAGATGTGGTCGCCGGCCTGCCCGTCGTCCTTGCCGCGGAAGAAGTGGTTGAAGCCGATCTCGTAGAGCGATGCCGACGACGCGAACGTCGAGAGGTGGCCACCGATTCCCTCGGCGCGGCTGTTCGCACGAATCACCATGACCGCCGCGTTCCAGCGGATGAAGGCGCGAATGCGGCGCTCGAGATATTCGTCGCCCGGGAACCACGGCTCTTGCTCGCGCGGAATCGTGTTGACGTACGGCGTCGACACGGTGGCGGGGAAGCTGACCTGGTTGGCGCGGGCACGCTCGAGGAGGCGCGACAGCAGGTACCGGGCGCGTGTCTTGCCCTGCGAGTCGATGACGGCATCGAGGGACTCCATCCACTCCTGCGTTTCAACCGGGTCGGTGTCGGGCAGCTGATGGACGGAACCGTCGAAGATCATGGCGTCATTCTCGCAGGAACGAGGGGTGTCCGCGCATCGATGCGCAATCAACAAAGATGGAAACGCCCATGGAACTTCCCTTTGATGACCTGCCGCCCGCGTCGGCGCCGGCCGATTCGCGCGACCGTGACAAAAGGTTGTTGCACGATCTGCGCACGATGCAGTGGCCCGACCGCGCCCCGCGCACCGCAATCCACATTTACACCGACGGTGCATGCTCGGGAAACCCCGGTCCCGGAGGCTGGGCGTGGGCCGTTGCGCCCGAGGGCAAGCCGTACGGCTCGGGTGGCGAGCGGCCGAGCACCAACCAGCGCATGGAAGTCCGTGCCGTCATCGAGGCGCTGCGTGCGCACCGCGACCACCGCGAACTTCTCGTCATCGTCTCCGACAGCACCTACGTGGTGAATTGTTTCCGCCAGCGCTGGTGGGAGGGATGGCTGTCCCGCGGCTGGAAAAACAGCCAGCGCCAGCCCGTCGCAAACCGCGAACTGTGGGAGGACCTCTTCGACGAATTGGTGCTCCGCGGCAGCGGAAAGACCGTGTTCCAGTGGGTCAAGGGCCACTCCGGAGACCCAATGAACGATCTTGTGGACACTTTGGCAGTGCAAGCGACGGGGGCATAGCCTCGCCCGCATGGACATTTCAGGTGCAAGTGCAATCGTCACGGGTGGAGCTTCGGGAATCGGTGCGGCCTCGGCCCGCCTGCTCGCCAAGCGTGGCGCAAAGGTAGTGGTCGCTGACCTTCAGGCCGACAAGGGTGAGGCCCTGGCCAAGGAAATCGGTGGCGCGTTCTGCAAGGTCGACGTCACTAACACCGACGACATCATCAACGCCGTCGAGATGGCGAAGTCGATGGGTCCGGTTCGCGTGCTCGTGAACTCGGCCGGCATCGGCTGGGCGCAGCGCACGGTCGGCAAGGACGGCTCGTACGACTCGGCTGCAAACCTCGATGCCTTCAAGAAGGTCATCGCGATCAACCTCATCGGTTCGTTCGACTGCATCCGCATCGCAGCAACTGCGATGAGCACCACCGAGCCCCTCGCCAACGGCGAGCGCGGTGCGATCGTCAACATCGCATCGGTTGCCGCATTCGACGGCCAGATCGGCCAGGCGTCGTACTCGGCGTCGAAGGGTGGCGTTGTCGGCATGACCCTTCCGGTCGCGCGTGACCTCGCCGCCATCGGCGTGCGCGTCAACACCGTGGCCCCTGGTCTCATCGACACGCCGATCTACGGCGAAGGCGACAACAGCGAGGCCTTCAAGGCCAACCTGCAGAAGGGTGTGCTCTTCCCGCAGCGTCTCGGCGCGCCCGAGGAACTCGCGTCGATGGTCATCGAGTGCATCACCAACAGCTACATGAACGCCGAGAGCATCCGCGTCGACGGCGGCATTCGCATGCAGCCCAAGTGA
>JBBANY010000039.1:0-22259 GCA_040401695.1 Ilumatobacteraceae bacterium | reverse complement strand
CACGACCCCCGTCATGCGCACTGCGCTGTTCGTCATCTCACTTGCCCCTCACAGACGAATCCAAAGCCCAGCGGAAAACCTAGTGGAAACACCGAGGGGCGGGCCCAAAGGCCCGCCCCTCTCACGAAAGTGTCGTGTGTTGTGCCGTGAATCAGCCGGCCGGAATTTCTCCGTCGACGCCCTCGACGAGGTACGACATGCTCATCAACTCTTCGTAGGTGTGCTGCTTGCCAGCGGCAAGCTGCTCCTTACCCGAAGTGTCGACGATCGGTCCGGTGAACTCGCCGCCCGGGTTGGCTGCCAGTTCGGCCTTCTTTGCTTCGATCGTGGCCCGAGTCTCTTCGGAGACCAGATCGCCATAGGTCGAGAGACCAACGAAGCCGTCGGCAATGTTGCCGTAGTAGTTACCGGCAACCCACGTGCCATCGAGGACCTGCTGCAGACGCGGGATCTGGTAGACGTCCCAGTGGTACTGCGTGCCGGTCAGCCAGACGTCGCCGTAGTTGGCGCTGTTATCGCGGTTGTAGCCGGCCCACGGAATGCCCGCGGCCTTTGCTGCGTCACCGGTTGCCGGCGAGTCGATGCCCTTCATGCCGAGCACGTCAACGCCCGCGGCGATGAGAGCTTCGGCCTGCTTGCGCTCGGTCGGCGGGTCGAACCAGCTGTTCACCCACACGATCTTCACGCTTGCTTCGGGGTTCGATGCACGTGCGCCAAGTGTGAATGCGTTGATGCCGCGAACGACTTCCGGAATTCCGAACGATCCGAGGTAGCCGATCTTGCCCGACTTCGACGCAGCACCTGCTGCCATGCCTGCCAGGTAGTCGGTGTCTTCGGCTGCGCCGTAGAACTGCGAAAGGTTTGCGCCACCCTTGTAGCCGGTTGCGAATTCGAAGCAGACGTCGGGGTGCTTCTCGGCAGCCGCGACGAATGCGTCCTGGAATCCGAACGACGTACCGAAGATCACGGTGTTGCCGTCAGCAATCAGGTCTTCGATGACCTGGCCAACCTGCTCACCTTCGGGCACGTTTTCCTTGTAGGTGGTTTCGATCTTGTCGCCGAAGTGCTCTTGCACCGCTACGCGGCCTTCATCGTGTGTCTGTGTCCAGCCACCGTCGTTGATCGGACCGACGTACACCCATGCAGCCTTCAGCGGGCCTCCGTCCTTCGGACCACAGGCGACGGGCGCAGCGCCCTCTTCCCATGGCTTGAAGTTGGCTGCCCAGTCGCCACCGGCGGCCGGAGCCGTGGTGTCTGCAGGTGCCGCAGTGGTGTCGGCGGTTGCGGTCGTGTCTGCCGTGGCAGTCGTGTCCGCGGTTGCCGCCGCCGTGGTGTCCTCGCTGCTCGAGTCGCTGTCGTCGCCGCAGGCAACGAGACCGACACCGAGAGCGACCGTGGCTGCGAGGGGCAGCCACTTCTTGCTCAAACGCTTGCTCAAATTTTCCTCCCCGGAAGTAGCGGATGCGTTGACGTAGATAATAGGTGTATCGCCCGTAGGGGCTGTCAGCCCGGGTTCGGAACCCGCCGGCGCGACGTAGACTCCACCTTTCCCAGGAGAGGTGCCAGAGTGGCCGAATGGGGCGCCCTGCTAAGGCGTTGTCCGTGTTAAAGCGGACCGTGGGTTCAAATCCCACCCTCTCCGCCACTTTTCCACAGTGAAAACGCTGGGTTTTCTCCACGCCCATTGCATTTGTCCCGACGCACGGATAGACCAACAGGGTCTTGCGGGCGGAATCTGCAAGGAGCTGGATATGACCAAACAACCCCCCGTGTTTCGGTTCATCGCCTCGATTGGCTTGGCCCTCGGCATCATCGCCGGGCCGGCCGTCGGGGCGCCATCGGCCTCTGCTGCGTGCACCTCCTTTATTGTCGAGCGCGGCGACTCGTGGAGTCTCCTCGCGGACTACTCCGGCGTCGGTCTTTCCGCCATGCTGCGGGCCAACAATGCCAACGCAAGGACGATCATCCTCCCTGGACAGAAACTCTGTGTGCCGAAGGGTGCGACCTTCAACCGCCCGGGTACGGCAAACGTCGAGGCCGAAGCAGCGGCCCCCAAACTTGTCATCCCGAAAAAGCGGCTGTCAGCGGCCCAGTCGGAAGCCATCATCCGCGAGACTTTTCCCGACAAACTCGAACGCCGTGCGCTGAAGATCGCCAAACGCGAAAGCAATCTCAACCACGTTGCTCACAACTGGTGTTGCCTCGGCCTTTTCCAGATCTACTTCGGGGCCAACAAGGCATTTCTCGGAACCCTCGGCATCACCAATGCCTCGCAACTCCTGGATGCCCGCACCAATGCCACTGCCGCCTACGCCATGTACCAGCGTTCAGGCTGGGCCCCCTGGGAATAGGGCCCGGTAGGCACTCGGGGCTTTTGCCTTTACACTTCGACCCGCACCACTCACATACGGTGCATGCGCTCGTAGCTCAATGGATAGAGCATTTGACTACGGATCAAAAGGTTAGGGGTTCGAGTCCCTTCGAGCGCGCCAGAGTCTTTGCACGATCCCGCATTCGCTGACCGCGTGGGTCACACTCAGAACGTGAAACGAAGGGTCCTTTCACTGGTCGCGGTGTTCTTGGTCCTGTCCATGGGGACCGTTGCCAGTGCGCACGACCCGATCATCTTGACCGACGATCAGACCGCTCCCGAGTCGGGACCCTTCCTGCCGGACGGCACGATTTCCTTCGCCCTCTACGGCTCGTTCGCTGCGGCGGGGGAGACTCGCGGTCTGCGTGCCCAGTTCGTCGATGGGGACAGGCTGCATGTCTCGTTGCTCATTCCCGACCTTGCTCCGGAGAATGCATTGTCAGACGGTGAGTTGCCGCGTCTTGAGATCGTCGACCCTGATGGAGAGAGAACCGAACTCGCTCCCGATTTGCGACGGGAGTTCGCCGAGCCGTTCACGGGGACGAACTACATCGAGTTGATCGATCTGGTCGACACGGCGCGCACCGGCACCTACTCGATCACCGTCATCGGTGGTGCCGCCTCGCGGTTCACCGTGTCGGTCGGCGACAGGGAAACGTTCGGTACGCCGGTCGAGGGTGTGACGGATCGAGCGGCCGGTGTCGGCGGGGTGATGGAGTGGTACGCGGGTGCGAAGTCAACCGAGGTTGTCGACAGTTCGGCACCCGTTGCGGTTGAGGACGCGATGCAAGAAGCCACCGAAGCAACTGCCACGGAAGAATCGCCGAACGCGAACTTGCGAATCGGCGTTGTCGCAGTATCTGTCGCGGTGCTGTTCTGCGCCTGGACTATCAGCCGAAAGATTCGAGGCCGAAGCAGGAAATCGTTGCCGCGGTGATCTTCGTCGCACCATCGTTTGAGGCGTCGCCGGTGCTGAACGCAAGGAAGCCATCAAGGACGGTGTCCTTGCCCATTTTGTCGAATTCATCGACGAGGCACTGCTTCTTCTCGTCCGTAACCGTGCTTTGATCTTCCACCTCGGCCGCGAGGAACTCGACGATCTGGGCAGAACCGAAGCACGAGAACATCGGCCGCATGATGTCTTCTTCGGAGCCCAGTTCGCCCGTGGAGGAGAGCAGATCTTCTCCGGACTTACCCTCGTCGAATGCGGCCTGCAGCTTTTCTTGCATCGCTGGGTCGTCGAGGACGGCTGACGCCATGCAACCGGCAAGTTCTGTGTCGACCTCGAACGGCAGGTCGCCGGAGTCGGGACTGTTGACAAGCGCTTGCGCAACGGCATCCTTCAGTTCACTGCCGCCGTTGCTGCCGGAGTCACCTCCACACGACCCAAGCACGAACATTGCAAACGGAACTGCACAAACCCAAAGTTTCTTCGACATGTCGACCTCCCTGCGGCCAGTCTTGCAGACCCATCACAGATGGTTGTGCCGCAGGCGTACCGATTTAGTTGGCAAGATGCGCTTGCATCGCTCGCGCTTCGGTGAGTAGCTCGACGAGGATCTTGTCGATTTCGACAGAATCAACTTCGCTTGGGGTGAGCCGGGTGGCAAGCCACACGGCAGAGTCGGAGCCGAAGTCCTCGGTGGCAAAGACGTCGATCTGGTGTCGTGCGGGTAGCCGGGCGGCAAAAGGTTCGAGCAGTGCTTCGACGGTGTCGACTGCAAGCACGATGTGGGGCCGCACGCTGACGGCGACTTCGACGACCCAGGGACCATCCTCGGTGGGCGGCCCGACGAACACCTCGAATTCGGGCATTCGAACTTCGAAGAGGCAGAAGTCGAGGTGAACTTCCCCCTCATCATCGGGGCCCCTCTCGTAAATCGGTTCGCCGCCCTCGAGGAGGAACCAATCGAGGACTGCGATCGTCATCTGCTTTTGCAGGTCGTCGCTGCGGTTTTCTATGCCGCCTCCTTTCGAGGCAAACATAACGAAAGGGTGTGACATTCAAGCCGGGTGAATGCACATCGTGTCGCGTTGTAGGGTCGCCCCGTGGCGGTATCCAGCCGATCAGAAGTTGATCAGTCGTTCGAGGGTCGAACAGTTGTGGTCACCGGCGCGACATCGGGAATCGGTGCTGCCACTGCGATCGCATTTGCCAGACGTGGCGCCAATGTCGTCGTGTCGGGCCGGAATGCCGTTGAAGGTGCGCGAGTCGTCGAATCGGTTGACGATGCGGGTGGTCGCGGGTTCTTTGTTCAAGCCGACTTGCGTGAACGTGGTGCAGCCGACCGACTCATCACGCAGGCGATCGATGCCTACGGGCGAATCGAGTTTGCATTCAACAATGCGGGGATCTTCGATCGTGTCAACGAATTCCACACGTACGAAGACGACCTCTGGGACGAGATGATCAACGTCAATCTCTCCGCGGTCTTTCGGTGCATGCGGGCAGAGATCAACGCGATGGTGGACAGCGGCGGTGGAGTGATCGTGAACAATGCCTCGGTTGTCGCACACCGTGGCAGCGAACGTGCCGGGCCCGCGTATGTTGCTGCCAAGCACGGTGTTCTCGGCCTCACCCGTCAGGCGGCGAGCGAATATGCGACACGCGGTATCCGCGTCAACGCGGTGTCTCCCGGCCCGACGCGAACAGCAGTCGCCGAGCCACTCATCGCACAAGGTCCCGACGCAGTGCGTCTTGCGATGTCCCGCCTGAACCCAACGGGTGAGCTCGTTGATCCGGTCGACATTGCAGAGGGCGTCGTCTTTCTTTGCTCGGATGCAGCGCGAATGATCAACGGGTCCGAACTTGTCTTCGACGGTGGACAACTGTCGAAACTCAGCTGACCACCGAAGTCGGCAGTCGAAGCGCTCAGAAGTTATGAAGCGAGGCGGGGTGAAACGGCCGTGTGGATGGCCGCTTGCACGTCGTCTTTCGGCAGCATCCCGTCGATGATGATCCAGCGTGCCGGGTCGGCAGCGGCCATTTCGGCGAATCCGTCGGCGATGCGCGCGAAGAAGTCGGCGCCTTCGCGTTCGAAGCGGTCGAGGTTCCGTTTGGCGAGTCGGCGTTCGGCTTCATCGCGGGGAATCTGAATCCACACGACGATGTCGGGGAGCGTTTGGTTGAGGGCCCACTCGTTGATGCTGCGGATGGTGTCAACGCCGAGACCACGTCCGTAGCCCTGGTAGGCGAGCGTCGAGTACACGCTGCGATCGCTGACCACGTGCTGGCCTGCGGTGAGGGCGGGCTCGATGACCTCGCTCATCAACTGCGCGCGATCGGCGGTCATGAGGAGAAGTTCGGTGCGGGGGCTGATGTCGGTGTTTTCGGGATCGGCGAGAATCGCGCGGAGCATCGCCCCGATGCGCGTACCCCCCGGTTCACGTGTGGCGACTGCACCGAGTGTTTCGGCAAGGCGCTTGACGTGCGTGCTCTTTCCGCAGCCCTCGAGTCCTTCGAACGCGATGTACTTGCCGCGGCTCATCAGTCGTCAGTCTTGTCGGCTTTCTGCCGTGTTGCTGACTTTTTGGGCGCCGCCTTTTTCGCGGGCGCCTTTTTCGCCACCGCCTTCTTGGCCGGGGCTTTCTTTGCCACCGCCTTTTTGGCCGGAGCCTTCTTGGGGGCGGCTGCGCGGGCACCACGCTTCTTCGGCGCACCACCGTTTTCGGCGATGTACTCGCGGCGTAGTTGCAACAGTTCGTAGGCGCGCTCGGGTGTCATGTCGGCAAGGATGTCGCCGCGCTTCAGGCCGGCGTTGGTTTCACCGTCGGTGACGTATTCGCCGAAGCGGCCCTCTTTTGCAACGACGGGCTTGCCACTGACGGGGTCGTTGCCGAATTCCTTGAGCGGTGGCTTCGGTGCGGCACGGCCACGGCCGAAGGTGCGCGGCTGGGCGAGAAGTGCGAGCGCCTCGTCGAGGGTGATGGTGAGCAACTGTTCTTCGCTCGAGATCGTGCGGCTGTCCTTGCCCTTCGAGATGTACGGACCGAAGCGACCGTTCTGTGCGGTGATCGGCTCACCATCGGCCAGGTCGTTGCCGAGCGTGCGCGGAAGTGACAGCAGGTCTTCTGCATCCTTCATCGAGAAGCGATCGATGTTCATCGTGGCGAAGAGCGACACCATTTTCGGCTTGTCCATGCCGGGCGGTGGGTTCTCGGGTGTACCCCATTGCACGTAGGCGCCGTAGCGACCGCTCTTGGCGAAAACAGGCAGCCCGTCTTTCTGGCCGATTGGTTCGTCGCCCTTCGGGGCGGCGAGCAGTTGCACCGCGACATCGAGGGTGAGGTCTTCGGGTGTGAGCGTGTCGGGAACGCCCGCGGTGTTCTCACCGCAGCGCACGTACGGGCCGTACTTGCCGGGCTTGACGACGACGTCGTCGCCCGACTCGGGGTGCTTGCCGAGCGGGAAAGTGTTGATCTCGGCAGCGTCGATTTCATCGAGGTTGTCGGCGACGATTTTCTTCAGGCCCCGGTCACTTTCGACGCTTCCCGGTTTACCGAAATAAAACTGGTGCAGCCAGTCGTTCTTCTCACGTTCACCGCGGGCGATCGCGTCGAGGTGTTCCTCGACGGAAGCGGTGAACTTGTAGTCGATGAGCGTGGCGAAGTGGTTCTCGAGCAGACGGATGACCGAGAACGCCGTCCACGTGGGAACGAGAGCGGTGCCTTTCTTGCGGACGTAGTCGCCGCGGTCGACCATCGTCGAGATGATCGATGCCCACGTAGAGGGACGGCCAATGCCTTCTTCTTCGAGGCGCTTGACGAGGCTGGCCTCGGTGTAGCGGGCGGGGGGAGTGGTGGCGTGCGGGTTGTTCACCCATTCGCCGACGAGGACGGTGTCGCCCTTGGTGAGTGGGGGAAGAAGAACAGAATCGCTCGACGCTTCTGCTTCATCGTCAGAGTCGTCGTCGGGCAGGTCTTCGTATGCCTGGCGGTAGCCCTTCTTCGTGATCGTGGTGCCGCTCGCCGAGAACTCACAGGCGGTCGGTCCCGCGGCCGCCGTGAGTTTCACGCTGACCGTCACTCCGGTGGCGTCGGCCATCTGCGATGCGAGCGTGCGCTGCCAGATGAGACGGTAGAGCGCGACTTCCTGCTTCGACTTCAACTGGCCTTCGACCTGCTCGGGTGCACGCAACGGCAGTGTGGGGCGAATCGCCTCGTGTGCTTCCTGGGCGTTCTTCACCTTCGACGAGAACATGCGCGGCTGGGGCGAGAGCATGTCGTTGCCGTAGACCTTGCGGATCGTGTCACGCACCTCACCCATGGCTTCCGCGGCGAGGACGACGGAGTCGGTTCGCATGTAGGTGATGAAGCCGTTCTCGTACAGGCTTTGGGCGATGCTCATCACCTGGCGGCCGGACAAACGCAGCTTGCGGCCGGCTTCTTGTTGCAGGGTGCTCGTCATGAACGGCGCCTTCGGCGACGAGCGGTACGGCTTGTCCTCGACGCTGACGACCGTGAGCGACCTGCCCGTGAGTGCGGTGACGAGTTCATTGGCACGCGCTTCGGTGACGACGACGACGTTCGTGGCCGGGTTACCCTGTTGGTCGAAGTCCTTGCCGGTGGCGACGCGTGTGCCGTCGAGCGATGTGAGACGTGCCGAGAATGAAGGCGTCGTCGTGGTTTTCGCATCGATGTCGAAATACGCAGCCGAACGGAAGGCGATGCGCTCGCGTTCACGTTCGACGATCAGACGCAGGGCGGGGCTTTGCACTCGACCCGCAGAGAGACCGCGGTTGACTCGGCGCCACAGAACGGGGGAGACCTCGTAGCCGTACAGGCGGTCGAGGACGCGTCGCGCTTCGGCTGCATCGACCAACTTGGTATTGATCTGCTTCGGATTGGCGATGGCCTCGGCGATCGCGGACTTGGTGATCTCGTGGAACACCATGCGGTGGTATTCGACCTTGGGTTGGAGATACTCGCGCAGGTGGGCCGAAATGGCTTCGCCCTCGCGGTCTTCGTCGGTTGCGAAGTAGATGACGCTGGCGTTTTTCATGTCGGCCTTCAGGTCTTTGATGACCTGGCGACCGCGTTCGGTCAGTTCGTAGGCGGCCTTGAAATCGTTGTCGACATCGACGGCAAGGCCCTTGCTCGGCAGGTCGGCGATGTGGCCGACGGAGGCGCGGACGATGAACTCGCTGCCGAGAAACTGCGAGATGGTCTTCGCCTTTGCAGGGGATTCGACGATGACGAGGGGCTTGCTCATGTTCGTTATGGGTTACGTCAAACGACGCGCGATTGTCAAGCAACCGGGCTCGAACGCTTGTCGTGCTTGACTTTCGCTCAGTTTGCCCGGGTCGAGGCCGGTTCCGACTCGGTGATGTCCGCAACGGTGAGGTGGTGTCCCTCGACGTCGATCTTGGGCAGTGCACGGTCGAGCCACTTGGGTATCCACCAGTTGCGATCGCCCAGGAGTTCCATGGTCGCCGGGACGAGAACCATGCGCACGATCGTTGCGTCGATGAAGACCGCGAACGCCATGCCGAGGCCGAACAGTTTCAGCTGACGGTCGTCGCCGAGAACGAACGCGGCAAAGACGCACACCATGATGAGCGCAGCCGCGGTGATGACGCGCGCGGTTGCCGCAAGACCGTCGGCGACGGCCCGGGGATTGTCCTTCGTGCGGTCGTATTCCTCTTTGATACGTGACAGAAGAAAGACCTCGTAATCCATGGAAAGACCGAAGACGATGGCGAAGAGCATCATCGGTGCCCATGACTCGATGGGACCGGCCTTGCCGACGCCGATCAGGTCCTTGCCCCAACCCCACTGGAAGATCGCGACGATGAGGCCGTAGGCGGCGCCGATCGACAGCAGGTTCATGATCACTGCCTTCAGCGGTACGAGCAGGCTGCGGAAGACCGCCATCAAGAGGATGAACGAGAGAACCAGCACCGCGCCGATCAGCCACGGCAGTCGTCCGCCGAGGTAATCGGCGAAATCGATGCTGGCTGCGGTGAAGCCACCGACCTTGGCGACGACACCGGTCGCCGGGATGACGTCGTCGCGCAACGTGTGAACGAGTTTCGTCGTGGCTTCTTCCTGCGGGGCACTCTTCGGGTAAACGATCGCGAGAGCGACCGGCTCGCCGTTCACCTGGGCGTTGTCGCCAAGCGGGCTCGGCACTGCAAAGGCCACGTTCTCGGCCTGCGACAGAGTGCCGAGGAACGCGTTGAATTGGTCGGGGGATGCGGCGGCGTCGCCCTGCACGGTGATGAACAGCGGGCCGTTGACGCCGGGGCCGAAGCCTTCGGCGAGCAGGTCGTAGGCCTTGCGCACCGTCGTGCGCTCGGGTTGGTTACCCGTGTCGCCGAAGCCAAGGCGGATGTCGAACAGGGGCACGGCGAGAAGAATGAGCACGGCCGACGATGCAACGAGAGAGAACCAGGGTCGACGCTGCACGACGCGGCTCCAGCGGTACCAGAAGGTGAGCTCACGTGCTTTGGGGGTACGAACGGCAAGCGGTCGGCGCAGCGGCTTGATCACGAAGCTGACTGCAACGAGTGCAATCGACGCGAGGACACCCGCAAAGAACACGCCGAGCGAGTGCGTGAAGATCGCGGCTAGTGACATCACGACGAATAGAGCAAGCGAGACGACCGCGGCGCGTGAGGTGACGTCGATGCGGTGCTTCACCATGCCGAGCAGAGCGGGAAGCAACGTGATCGATGCGACCATCATCACGAGGACTCCGATGGCTGCACCGGTGGCAAGGCCACGAACGAAGGAGAGCCCCATCACGTACAGGCCGAGGAGCGAGATGATGACGGTGATGCCGGCGAAGATGACGGCGCGACCGCTGGTGTCGATGGCATCGACGATGGCATCCTCGACGTCGAGCCCCTCGTGGAGTCCCTCGCGGTAGCGCGTGACGATGAAGAGGGCGTAGTCGATGCCGACACCGAGGCCAACCATGGCGACCATCGACGTGGTGAAATCGGGCATCGACACGACGTGGCTGAGCAGCGTGACGACACCCGATGCGAGACCGAGGCCGAGCAGTGCCGTACCGATCGGCAGTCCCATGGCAAGGATCGAGCCGAAGGCAAGCACGAGGATCACCATCGCGGCGAGAAGGCCAAGAGCTTCGCTTTCGGGCATCTCGAACTTGGCGAATGCCTCACCGCCGTACTCGATCTGCAGACCGGGAACCTGGTACTTGTCGCCGATCTCGGTGATGACATCGGCAACCTTCATCATGTCGGTCTGGCTGCGGTTGGTGATTTCGAGGCGTGCGAATCCGATGTACCCGGATTCGGCGATCTGTTGGGGATTGGCATACGGACTGACGACGTTCACGCCCTCGACGGTGTCGACTTCGGCAACGAGGTCTTCGATCGACGCGCGGTAGTCGCTGTCGGTGAGGGCCCGTTCGCTTTTGAACACGATCTGGGCCGAGAAGCCAGCCGCGGTGGGGTTGACGGCTTCGAGCAGTTCCTGAACTTCGCGGGACTCGGATTCCGGGAGGACGAAGTCCGTGCGGAAGTTGCCGCCCGCTGCGCCGGTGAGTGCGCCGACGACGAAGAAAAGAGGTATCCAGAGACCAAAGACAACGAGCCTGCGACGACGAACGCAGAATCGGGCAATCGAGGAGAGCATGACGACCTTTCGGGGGGTATGGCCGCCCGTCAGGCTAGGGGAGTCGGCGTTAGCGTTCGTGAAAGTGAGCGCAGAAAATTCCTATCCGTGGCGGGTTCGCCGCCTCGATCGGGGCTGGAGTGCGCTCATCGACACAACCGGCAACGAAGCACGGGTCCGCAACATCGGCGCGGAGGTGGCCGTCGGCGACTACGTGACCGTCGACACAGATGTCGAGCGTGTGGAACACGTTGCTCCGCGCACTTCGGCTCTGGTGCGACGCGCTTCTTTCGAAGGTGCGCGCGCCGTTCCCCACGTTGTGGCCGCGAACATCGACGTGGTTTTTCTGCTTCATGCCGCGCCGTCCGGCGTCAACCCACGCCGCCTCGAGCGCGAACTCGTTCTCGCCTTCGACAGCGGTGCGCGTCCCGTCGTGTTGCTGACCAAGTCCGACGCGGTCGATGACACGCAGATCGAAAGGGAGATCGAGGTCGTCGCGTCGGTTGCCCCTGACCTCGCAGTGCACGCCGTCAGTGCGCGGAACACCGAGTCCCTCGGTGCGCTGGCGCAGTACCTCACCGGCACGATCGCTCTCCTCGGAGCGAGCGGCGTGGGCAAGTCGACGCTCGTCAATGCCCTCGTCGGCAGCGACGTGCAACGCACGGGAGAGGTGCGCGAGGGTGACCAGCGCGGCCGCCACACCACGGTTGCCGCGGAACTCGTTGCGTTGCCGACCGGAGGGTGGTTGATCGACACGCCGGGTCTGCGCGCCGTGACCTTGTGGACGAGCGGACACGGCATCGAGCGTGCGTTCTCGGACATCTTTGCGCTGTCCGAGAACTGTCGATTCCGCGACTGCAAACACGAGGAAGAACCCGACTGCGCGGTGCGGGCCGCCATCGACGCGGGGTCCCTGTCGCCGGTGCGACTGCGAGCGATGGAACGTCTTGTCGCCGAAGAAGCCGCTGTCGAAGACGAACAACGCGAGCGCGAGCGCACCGAAGACCGGCGGGGATTCCGCAAGCGGAAACCCGAGACCGACCGGAACTAGCGTGGCGGCGATGTCGCCAACACTCGTCGTCCTTGCCGCCGGAATGGGTTCGCGCTACGGCGGACTGAAGCAGATCGACCCGATGGGCCCGACGGGCGAGACGATTCTCGACTACTCCGTGTACGACGCGATGCGCGCCGGCTTCGGTCGTGTCGTCTTCATCATTCGCCCCGACTTCGAGGACGCGTTTCGTTCGGGTGTCGCGGCACGGTTTGCCGACCGTGTCGAGGTCGATTTTTCCTTCCAGACGCTCGATCGTCTGCCGCCAGGTTTTTCCGTGCCGGAAGGTAGGGAAAAACCGTGGGGTACGACGCAGGCGATTCTGTGCGCGCGCGAACAGATCCACGGCAACTTCGCGGTCATCAATGCCGACGATTTCTACGGCCGTGATTCGTATTCCGTGCTGTCGCAACACCTGCAGAGTGTCGATTCGCAGTCGACTGATTTTGCGATGGTCGGTTTTACGTTGCGCAACACGCTGTCCGACCACGGCAGTGTGGCACGCGGCGTGTGTGCCGCGAACGCCGAAGGGTTCCTCGCGTCGATCGACGAAATGACGAAGATCGAACGCGAGGGGACCGCCGCCCGCAACACCCGCGACGACGGAACCGTCGTGCGACTGACGGGAGACGAGCCCGTGTCGATGAACATGTGGGGCTTCACACCGCGCCTCTTCGATCATCTCGACCGGGTGTTCGGGGAGTTTCTCGCACAGGCGGGAAATGAACTGAAGAGCGAATGCTTCATCCCCTTGACGGTGGGACAGCTGGTTGACGAACGGCAGGCGACCTGCCGTGTGTTGCGCACCGATTCCTCGTGGTTCGGCGTGACGTACCGCGAGGACAAGGAAGTCGTGCAGGCATCGATAGCCGACCTCATCGCGCGCGGCGACTACCCGGATTCCCTCTGGGCCAAATAGTTCGCGCCGCCGCGCCTTGATTACGGTGAGGCCATGGAATTCGCATCGACCCCCCGCTGCGAGGAGTACCGCGAAAAGCTCCTCGCATTCATGGATGAAAAGATCTATCCAGCCGAGCCGGTGTTCGAGCAGCAGCTCGAAGAAGCGGGCAACCCGCACGCCCACACCCAAATCATGGAAGACCTGAAAGCCGAGGCGAAAAAGCGCGGCTTGTGGAACCTGTTCCAGCCGCACAAGGAGTGGGGTCCCGGTCTCACGAACGCCGAGTACGCGCCGTTGGCCGAGATCATGGGGCGGTCGTTCATCGCACCGGAAGCGTGCAACTGCAACGCACCCGACACCGGGAACATGGAAGTTCTCACGATGTTCGGTACGCCCGAGCAAAAAGACATGTGGCTGCGGCCGCTGCTCGAGGGCACGATCAGGTCGGCATTCGCAATGACCGAACCTGCAGTTGCATCGAGCGATGCGACGAACATTTCGCTGCGCATCGAGCGCGACGGCGACAACTACGTGTTGAACGGCGTGAAGTGGTGGACGTCGAACGGTCTGCACCCCCTCACGAAGATTCTCATCGTGATGGGCAAGACCGACCCGTCGGCTCCGCCGCACCAGCAGCAGAGCCAGATTCTCGTGCCGATCGACACTCCGGGCGTCACGATCAAGCGCAACCTCAAGGTCTTTGGTTTCATCGATCACGAAGGCCACTCCGAGACGGTGTTCGACAACGTGCGCGTGCCGGTGTCGAACCTCATTGCCAACGAGGGTGACGGCTTCATGATCAGCCAGGCACGTCTCGGTCCCGGACGAATCCACCACTGCATGCGCACCATCGGCGCGGCCGAGCGCGCGCTCGAAATGATGTGCTCGCGTTCACTGTCGCGCACGACGTTCGGCAAGCGTGTTGCCGAGCGGTCGAACATCCAGGACTGGATCGCCGAGGCGCGCATCGAACTGGAAATGGTGCGCCTGCTCACCATGAAGACTGCGTGGCTGATGGATACCGTCGGCAACAAGGGTGCACGGACCGAGATTGCGGCCATCAAGGTGGCCGCCCCGAACGTGGCGCTGAAAATCATCGACCGAGCGATTCAGGTGCACGGTGCGGGCGGTGTCAGCCAGGACTTCCTGCTGTCACGCATGTACGCCCACATTCGCGGCCTGCGTCTGGCCGACGGCCCGGATGAGGTGCACAAGATGACGATCGCCCGCGCTGAACTGCGCAAGTTCGACCCGTCATTCAGAACCGACGGGGTGGCCACCATCGCCCCGGGCGGCGGCCGGGGCTAGTTCGAGGCCGACCATCGCACCACCGGTGCCCGACGCGCCGACCAGCGTGTGTGCGCCGTGGATGTCGGCGAATTGTTTCACGATCGCGAGTCCGAGTCCCGAACCGGGCATCGCGCGCGTCGCCGGGGCTCGGTAGAAGCGGTCGAACACGAACGGTCGATCCTCGGGCGAGATGCCCGGGCCCGAATCGTGCACCTCGACGCGGGTGCCGCGAATGAAGACTTCGACGGGCGTGGATTGCGGGCTGAACTTCAGTGCGTTGTCGATGAGATTCGACATCGCGCGATCGAATTGGTTCGGTCGAACCTCGACCGTCGCGGCGTTGTCGACGTGCAGACGGATGTCGCGGCCCGACCGTCGTTGTGCGCGTTCGACGAGGTCGTTTAGTGCATCATCGAGTTGCACGGCAGAGGCGTTCTCGCTGCTGCTCTGGTCGCTCGCGAGGGCGGACAGTTCGCTCGACAACGCGGCGAGTTCGTCGACTTCGGCGCGGATGTCGTTGACGATGTCGCGACGTGTGTCGGCAGGCAGATCGGGTCGTTCGAGAAGTTCTGCGTTGGCACGCAGGCTGGTGAGGGGTGTCCGCAGCTCGTGGCTGGCGTCCTGAACGAGCTGCTTCTGCTGTGCGAGGCTGCGGCCGAGTGCAACGAGCATCGTGTTGAAACTCGTCACGAGATTTCCGATCTCACCACCCGCTTGGATGTCGATCGGATCGCTCGTGTTCTGCGTTCGCGCGATTTCATCGGCGGAACTGGCGAGCTCTTCGATCGGCCGCGTCGTGCGCCGCGCAACGAGCCAGCCAACGGTGGCGGCGACGGCGATGCCGATCAGGCCGATGATGATCAGCCACGTCCGCATGCCACCACGTGCATCCTCGATGTCGGTGATGTCCTTGCCGAGTTGGATCGCACCACCTGCCGGCAGTGACAGCGTGTAGATACGGTAGGCCTTGTCACCAACCTCTGCATTGGCGAAGCGCCCCGCAAAGCCGACGTTCGAAGCGGCAAGTTCGAGGTCCGCACCGGTGACCGCCAACTCGGACGGGCCCAGACTCGCGAGGATCGCACCGTTGGCATCGATGACCTGTGTGACGGCATCGAACTCGGGCTGCAGCAGCGTGGGACCCAGCGGCACGCGCTGACGTCCGAAGAAGTCGGTGCGCTCGAGCGCACGGTCGATTTCGCGCACGATCGTTGCCGCCCGCGACTTCAGCGAGTCGTCGACTTGTGACCGCAGCTCGTGACTCGCGATGAGGTAGGCGCTGATTGCCAGAACTCCGACGGTGACCAACGTGATGAGACCGCTGACGAGGGCCAGTTTCTTGCGGAGCGTCATGCCTTCACCGTGTAACCGACACCGCGCACGGTGAACACCATGCGTGGTTCGCCATTCTCCTCGGTCTTGCGCCGCAGATAGCCGATGTACACGTCGAGGGACTTGGATCCGGTTTCGAAGTCGTATCCCCAGATTTCCTCGTACAACTGGTCACGCGTGACCACGAGACCCGCGCGCAGCATGAGCGCTTCGAGAAGGTCGAACTCGGTTTTCGTGAGATGGATCTCGCGGCCGTTGCGGTGGACCTGTCGACGTGCGGCGTCGAGTATCAGATCACCGACCTGCAGAACGGTGGCTTCCTCGGTGGTGACGCGGCGCCGGAGTAGTGCACGCACGCGGGCGAGCAATTCGTCGATGGAGAAGGGCTTGACGAGATAGTCGTCCGCTCCTGCATCGAGACCCGCGACACGGTCGTTGACCTCGTGCTTGGCGGTGAGCAGAAGAATCGGTACACGCGACCCGCGCAGCCGCGCCTCGCGGCACACGGTGAGACCGTCGGCGAAAGGCATCATCACGTCCATGACGACGGCATCGGGAGGCGACGACGTGATGGCCGCAAGCGCCGCCGCGCCGTCGTTCACCGCACTGACGCGATAGCCCTCGAGTTCCAACACCCGCAGGACCGCAGAGCGCACGGCGGGGTCATCCTCGGCCACGAGAACACGGGGGGCATCCACGTTGTTCGTCGGGACCGTGTTGGTGGCGGAGGCCATGGTGCAAACGGTACCGATGCGAAGGGGCCCATCGGAATGCAACTTTGCGATTCTTCGTGATTCCTTACCTATCGACTCGTCACTTGTCGACTCGCCGTCACCGGTCGACCGGACATGGGCTCAGAGACGACCCTCGCACAACAAAGCCTTGACCTCGCGTGCCCGTACGCGAACCTCGGCGATGTCGGTCAGTTTCTGCGCCGCACGCACCTGCGTGGCGATGCGCGGGTTGCGGCCGAACGTGGTCGCGTGCCTGTCGAGAAAGTCCCAGTACAGAGTCGTGAAGGGGCAGGCATCGTCGCCGGTGCGCTTCTTGCGGTCGTAGCGGCATCCCTTGCAGTAATCGCTCATCTTGTCGATGTAGGCGCCGCCCGATGCGTAGGGCTTCGTCGCCATGCGCCCACCGTCAGCGAAAAGGGCCATCCCGACGACGTTGGGGACCATCACCCACTCGGCGGCGTCGACGAAGACCCGCGACATCCAGTCGGTGAATTGTCGGGGCTCGACACCCGCGGTCAGTGCCAGATTGCCGAGGATCATGAGCCGTTGGATGTGATGCGCCCACGAACGTTCGTTGATGCCCTCGACGACCTTTCCGACGCAATTCATCGACGTTTCTCCCGTGGAAAACGCCGGCGGCAGGTCGAGGTCGGCCCCGAGAGCATTCTCGTCGCGGTAGGAGGGCATCCACATCCAATAGAGACCCCACACGTACTCGCGCCACCCGATGATCTGGCGTACGAAACCTTCGACCGACGCGATGTCGGCGCGACCCTCGCGGTACGCACGTTCTGCCGCACGCACCACTTCGTCGGGCATCAACAGTCCGTTGTTCAGGTACGGAGACAGGAGTGAATGCGCGAGATGCCAGTTGTCGTTCAGCATCGCGTCTTCGTGCGGGCCGAACATCGGCAGCAGGTTGTCGATGAAGTGCTCGAGACGTCGCACTGCACCTGCGCGGGTCGTGGCCCACCAACCAACCGGCAACGATCCGGTGCCGACGTGTGCCTCGACGTCTTGCATGACCTGTCGGTCGATCTTGTCGAGGTCGTCGACGAGCGGTGTGGACCAGCGGTCGTGGCCGTCGCGGGGCGGCGGCTCGCGGTTCTCGTCGTCGAAGTTCCACCGCCCGCCCGCGGGTTCGTTGCCGTCCATCAACACGTCGAGTGTGGTGCGTTGGTGACGGTAGAAATCCTCCAACTTGAAGGTCTTGTAGCCCTTCGCACGCCGCGCATCGACCCAGTCGACGAATCCGCCGTGGTGGAGGAGGAACTGGTTCGAGGGCACCGTCGCGACGTCGAGGTCGGCAAGCAGTGCCCGCGCGCCGACGCTGTTCGGCTCGGTTGCAACGATTTCGGTGTCCGGATGGACCCGGCGATGTTCGAAAATGGCGGTGCGAAACGAAGACGACTTCACGTAGTCCACGGTGAATCCTTCATGACGCAGATCCTCGGCGAAATGGCGCATCGACGAGACGTAGAAGTGCAATCGTTGCGGATGCCACGGCTGGGCCGCAAGCTTCTCCGAGGATTCCACGAAGAGCACACGGTCGATGCCGGGTCGTGCGGAAGACAATGCACCGATCGAACGGTTGAGTTGATCACCGAAGACGAGGATCGTGCGCGAGGTCTTCATCGCAGGAGCCGTTCGGCATCACCGACCGACGAGACCATGTCGACGGCCCTGTCGAAGCGTGTGTCGACGAGACGCTCGCGCACGCGTGGCATCGATGCCACGACCGCGACACCACGTTGCGATGCGCGTACACCAGCGGCGAAGCCCAAGAGGGCACCGAGACCCACATCGTCGATGACGTCGACGGCATCGAGGTCGACGAGGACGTACGGCGCCTCCGTCGTGCTCTTTTCGCGGTTCAGCGCATCGGTGAGGCGCGGCAAGGTCGACAGAGTGACGTCCCCTTCGACCCGAACGACGAGAATCAGCGTGCCGTCACGGCTCTTGTGCAGGGAACTCGCCACCGACAACATCCGGTGAGAACGCTACTGGTGGCTCGAGAGCCATGCTCACACGTGCACGCAGTGTGATCGTTCGCTGCAGAAAGTCGAAGCCCGCGAGCGTGAGTCGTGTCTGCCGCACGACCTTGACGGTGACGACACCGTCGGCAAGGGAGATTTCGGTGTCTTTGGTCCGGCGATGTTCGGCCTCGGTGTAGGGGTCGATGGCCAGTGCGACATCACGAGCGATCTCGCGGGTCGACTGCCACAGCGCCAGCTGATCGCGCGCAACGATGCTGAACTGTGCGATCAGCACCGTGAAGATGGCGAGAAGAGGAAGCACCAACGCGAGCTCGACAGCCGCCTGGCCTGCGGCGTCTCCGTCGCTACGACGCAACCGTTGTTTGTGTCGTTTTGTCGAGAACACCGTCGAAGACCGAGTCGAACAAATCACCGATGCGTCCCGCTCCGCCACCCGCGGTCGCCCACGTGATGACAAGGACTGCGATGACCGCGGCTGCGAGGAGAATGAGCGCGTACTCCGTCGTGGCCTGACCCTCGTCGTCGTGACCGACGAATCGGTGGATGGCTCGTCGAACGTGGGATCGAATACGAATCGCTGTTTCTTTCATGTCGGGAATCCTTTCGTTGTCAACCGGTTGGGGGGCCGAGGGTCAGCGATGAAAGTGCCCCGATGAGAATGGGCACGACCGTGAGTGCGACGAACGAGGGGAGTACGCACGCGACAAGGGGAAAGGCGAGCTTGATCGGCAGTTTGGCGGCATCGATTTGGGCCTGACGCCGTCGTTCCGAGTGCGCTTCCCCGACGAGCCTGTCGAGAACCGGGGCAATCGGCAGACCGTCCCGTTCGGCGGACGCAAGCGTGTTCGCGATTCCGACGGCCGCTGATCCAAAGACTGCGATGAGTTCCCCTGTTGCATCGGCGAGCCGTTCGCCCTGTTCGCACCTCTGCAGCATGCGTTCGGCGACCCGGCGGACGTCACCCTCGCTCCACCGTGCAATGCACTCGAACGACTGGTGCGTCGTGCGACCACTTTTCAGCAACACGACCAACAGGTCGACGAACTCGACGAGTGAAGCCGACTTGTCGTCACGGCGTCGAAAAAATTGCATCGGTAGGCGTTCAATCAGACGAACGAGCACGTGATCCTCCTCATCCATCTGCGACCCGCAAAGTTGAGTGCGACACCAATGACGACGCACGCAAGCCCTGCCATGCCACCGAAGTAGGCCGAGCGCACCGAACCATTGGTGGCGGTCATCAAGACCCCGAAAACCACGGGCAGCCACGACAGGATTCGAGCGGCGAAGACGGCTTGCGCCGCGTACATACGACGTTCGGATGCAACGGCATGCCGCTCGCGCAGCGCCCACGCGGCACGCTGCAAAGCGAACGAAGCACCCGACCCACCCGCCCCTGCAGCCACGAGCGAACGCACGAGGAATGCTTCATTGGTCGGGCGACCCGCGGCATCCGCCAATACCTCGTCGTCGTCGAGTGGCGCGCCGGTGCGACAGTGGAGAAGCAGAACGCGCAGCGTGTCGGACAATGCGGGATCACACTCGCCGGAGGCCGACACGATCGCGCCGCGCACCGACGAGCCGAGTTGCACGTGTCGATCGACGACATCCAGGAACCCGGCCGCAATCAATGCGGGCTCGACGGCGCTGCGGTGGTGGAAGGGAGTCGGGAACGTGCGAGTGGGTGTGGTGCCGTGCGCGAGGCGACGCAGCGCAACCACACGGACGACAAAAGTGGGGAGTGGAACCCGACCGAGGACCATGGTTGTCAGTCGTCGAGAAGCGGTGACGTGATGTAGCCGCCGTCGGATCCGAGCGTTTCGTCGACCCGCACGATGTCGGCGATGCGGCGCGCGCCCTCGGGTGTGCGTTCGACGTACACGACGATGTCGATGGCCGAAGCGACGTACGACCGAACAGCGGTCAGTGGCCAGTTGGCGATCGTCCGCAAGACCATTGATTCGATTCGGTGGAGGGTGTCGACGGCGGAGTTCGCGTGACACGTCGCGAGTGAACCCGAGTGACCGGTGTTCATCGCCTGCAACATGTCGAAGGCCTCGCCACCACGCACTTCGCCGACGACGAGCCGATCGGGGCGCAGACGCAGCGCGTGGCGCACGAGGTCGCAGAGTTCGATCGCCGCGACACCCTCGACGGAAGCAGGGCGTGTCTCCAGGTACACCGTGTGAGGGTGGCGGATACGCAGTTCGTTCGTGTCTTCCAGAACGATGATTCGCTCGGATGACGGGAGAAGCTCTGCCATCGCACCGAGAAGCGTCGTCTTGCCCGTCGACGTGCCGCCTGCGACAACGATGTTGAGCCGCCGATGCAGCGCGGACTCGACGAGATCGGCGGTGCGTGCATCCGTGAAAGACGCCAGGGTGTGGGCACCGTGGGCGAAGCGCCGAATCGCGAGGTTCAGGCCATGCGGGCTGACCGGGGGAATTGCTGCGCACAATCGTGAGCCGTCACGCAGCCGCGCGTCGACAACCGGTGATGACAGATCGACGCGCCGTCCGAGCGGCGCCAGGAGACGTTCGACCAGGGCGGCCGCTTCGCCCGCGCCGATGTCGTCGAGTCGGGAAAGTCCCGACGTTCGTTCGACCCATACTTCGGTGTCGTTGTTGACGACGATCTCACGGATGTCGGGGTCGTGGAGAAGTGCCAAGAGTTCGGTCGCCATGTCGGCATCACACCTTTCGCTTCACTTCGTCGTGTGTTCGACGATGAGATCGGCCAGGGCCTCGTCGAGCGCGCGCGGCACGCGGTGCGAGAGGAGCCCCGCGTCGACGGCCCTGCTGATGGCCGTCTCGAACGGCACATCGGCGCACACCGGTGTTCGCAACACCGATGCCACGTCGTTCCGGGTGAGCGCCCGACCCGGTTCGTTCACGAGAACACAGCCGTCGACCACCACTTCGCTCTGGTGGATCATGTGCGTCGCTCGGCGGAGAGCGAGGTAGCAGGGCCGCGTGACGAGGTACGACGCGGTGGCGGCTTCGACGAGGGCGCTGCCCGGCATGAGCGTGCCGACATCGACGACGACCGGGCCACGCAGTGACTTCAGTTCGGTGGCCAACGACAGCCACTGGGTTTCACTTGCATCGGGCCGCATGTGTCGGGGGAGCAGGCGCAAGGCCGAGTTGACCTCGGTGATCGCGGTGCCATCCGGCTCGGCGATGCCGAGAGCCGCCGGAAGATCGCCGATGAGGTCGACGACGTGTCCACCTCCACGGTGGCGTGCGGCGAGCAAGAGTCCGAGGGCCGCGGCGGTCACCGTGGTTCCACTTCCGCCCTTCACCGACCGACAAAGAATGATCATTTCGCGCCCTTTCGCATGGTTGTTTTCCGTTGTCGTCATGTGTGCGCACGCGGGGTGATTCACGACGGGTCGATTGCGAACTTCTTCGGCTACGGTTCGGGCGTCATGGAGGTGTCCGTGCGCCTGGTGGGCTCCGCCGCCTTCAAAGCGGTTGGGACGAGCGAACCTCGTCCGGCGGGTTCGATTCCCGTCCACCTCCGCCAATTCGTGATGCGCCGCGCGCGGGCGCTCGTCGCCTGCGCGCTCGGCTTTCTCGTCGTTGCGCCGCCGGCCGCGGCTCTTGCCGATCCTGCGCAGCCGGGCAACACCGAAAGCGTCGTCGAGTCGGTGAAGCCGTCGACCGATGCCGTGCGTTTCGACATCGTCGGTGGTGATGCATTCGTGCGCGTTCGCGTGGAGCGCGGTCACATCTTCGAGATGGCGGGCTATTACGACGAGCCGTTCGTGCGGATCGCCCAAGACGGAACGGTGTCGGTGAACGAATCATCCGACACTTTCCGGATCAGCAAGTCGCGCTACGGAGCCGGCACGACTCTCGACGGAAGCGGGTCGACCGACGTCGAGGAGTCGTGGGTTGTCGCGGCGAGCAACGGCACGTACCTGTGGCACGACCACCGCGTGCATTGGATGAGCCCCACCGCACCGCAGGCGATCGATGATCGCGGGCTCGTGCAGCAG